>JBMOGE010000013.1:0-32543 GCA_049318525.1 Miltoncostaeaceae bacterium | reverse complement strand
CCATGGCGCCGTTTCGTCTTCCCGACGGGATAACCGCGCCCGCCGCGCTGTGTGGCCATCCCGTCGGTCGCGCATCGGGATCGCGACCGGATAACTGCCCCCGCCGCGCTCAGCGTTGCGTTGGCGTGCGCGGCGTGCGCGGTTATCCCCTCGGTCGCGAATCGGGATCGCGAGTCAACCGGGGCGTTGCCCCGGAGGCCATGGCGCCGTTTCGTCTTCCCGACGGGATAACCGCGCCCGCCGCGCTGTGTGGTCATCCCGTCGTTTCGTTGCGCCAATGGGATATCCGCCCCGCCGACCGACCGGTACCCTCATCGTATGGCCGGGGTTTGGGAAATCGCTGAGCGGCTCGAGATGCTCCTGGTACTTCAGTGGCTCGATGAGGAGCGCCCGGCCGATGGTGGCGTGATGGTGTCGATCGCCACCGCTGCCGACGAGTTGGATCTTGATTCGGATGAAGGGCTGCTGCTGGTGATGGGTGCGCTCTCGACGCTTGAGGAGTCACGGCGTATCGAGGTGAGATGGCCCCGGGGGCCCGGTGCCGAGGCCCATGTACGACTTGCCGATGGCATCCGCAACGACGCACTGCGCCTCTTTGGCGCGTAGTTCCTAACTTCGGCTGCGCACGAGGCGCACGGCCGCCGCAGCACCGATGATGGCGCCGATGATGGCGCCGGCCACCAGCGCGGTCGCCCGGTTTGCCGTCGCCGGATCGAGCCACCACACCAGAAGGCTGGCGATTCCCAGTCCCACGGCACCGGCCACCAGGGCCCCTCCTGCGGCAATCGTGGCGGTTCGGCCATCAGGCAGGCGCATGCCACGCCGGTCGTCGTCTGGCGGCCGACCACGGTCGGGGTCGGTGAACATGCGCACGGCATCGGGATCGCGCGCGGTGGCGGCAATGCCCGACGCCATTCCGGGAAGGGTCTCGGGGTACAGGGTGGCCTCGCGGGCGATCGACCTGAGCGCCGCGCCGGTGCGGCCCAGGTGCAGCGGATCGCGGGGCAGGGCACGGGTGATGGCGGCAGCCGCCAATGCGGCGGCCTCCTCGGGCGCGATGTCACCCGGCGTCACCCGGGGGTCGGCATCGTCGGCGTCGTCACCGGGTGCCAGCACCAGATCGGCGATGGCCGCACCGGGGGGCGGCATGCCACCGGGGGGGCCAACGGCGAGACCGCCGATGGTGCACGCCCCGGTCAGGTCCACCAGATCGTCGGGTCGGGCCTCGCCAAATGCCCTGATGACGGCGCCGCGGGCGTCTGGGGAAGCAGCAGCCAGTCGGTCGGCGGCCAGGGCCGTGCCGCAGGCCAGCACGGCACGGCGCACCGTCTCGGCGTCAGCCCCCTCGGGGTCCACCAGCGCGCCGGCCGATGCACGCCCCGGGCCGGACCGACCGACCCACAGGGCGACGCGCGTCATCCCCCGTCTGCTCCCGTGGCACCGATCACAGCGATGAGCTCATCGGCAGACACTCCCTGACCGGCCTCCACGTGTACGGCGGTGATGGATCCGGCCGTGTGCGCGGTGACCTCGTTCTCCATCTTCATGGCCTCCACGATGCACAGCACGTCACCCACGGCGACCTCCTGACCCACTGCGACCGCCACCGACAGCACGGTGCCCTGCATCGGGGAGTGCACCTCGCCCGTGGCGCCAGCGCCACCGTGGCCACCCGCAGCCTTCTTCTCGCGCTTGCGCTTGGGTGCGGGCGCATTGCCCGACGGGCCCAGATCCCCCTCGGGAATGAACAGGCGCACGTCGAACCGGCGCCCCGACACCTCGGCCACCATGGTGCGCTCGGCAACCGGCTCGGCATCGGGCGCCTCTGGTGCCGGGGGCGGGGAGCCGTCGCGCGCGGGCAGCGGGGTGTTGCTCTCAGACATCACCTTCATCGCCGCGTGGCAGGCCCCGCCATCGATGAATTCCTGCTGATTGAGCAGCCAGATGTGGAAGGGGATGAGCGTGGTGGGGCCCTCCACCACGTACTCCTCCAGCGCCCGCAGCATGCGCTTTCGTGCCGACTCGCGGTCAACGTCCCAGGTGATGAGCTTGGCCACCATGGGGTCGTACATGTCGCTGATCACCGATCCGGACTGCACGCCCGAGTCGGTGCGCACGCCCGGGCCCGAGGGCTCACGGTAGGCGGTGATGGGGCCCGGGGTGGGCAGGAACCTGCGCTCGGCATCCTCGGCGTTGATGCGGCACTCAAATGCGTGGCCCCGGGGTGCGACCTCGCCCTGCGTAATGCCGATGGCCTCGCCGGCGGCGATGCGGATCTGCTCGCGCACCAGGTCCATGCCGGTGACCATCTCGGTGACGGTGTGCTCCACCTGAATGCGCGTATTCATTTCGAGGAAGAAGAACTCCTCGCCCGACACCAGATACTCGAGCGTGCCCGCTGAGCGGTAGCCCACGGCCTCTGCTGCGAGTACCGATGCCTCACCCATGCGCTGCCGCAGGGCGTCGCTCACGATGGGGCTCGGGGTCTCCTCCACCAGCTTCTGGTGGCGGCGCTGCACCGAGCAGTCGCGCTCGCCAAGCCACAGCGTGGTGCCATGGCCGTCGGCCAGGATCTGGATCTCCACATGGCGGGGCTCTGGGAGGTAGCGCTCGAGGTACACCGTGGAGTCGGCGAAGAACTTCTCGCCCTCCCGACGTGCGCCCTCAAAGGCATCCTCGAGGTCGTCGGGGGTGAGCGCAACGCGGAAGCCCTTGCCACCGCCACCGGCCGCGGCCTTCACTGCGACGGGGTAGCCGATGTCATCGGCGATCCCGCGTGCCTCTGCGGTATCGGCAACGCCCTCGGTGACGCCGGGCACAATCGGCACGCCCGCGGCATCCATCAGTGCACGGGCAGCGGTCTTCGATCCCATCGAGTCGATGGCATCGGCGGGCGGTCCGATGAAGGTGACGCCTGCGGCCTCGCATGCGCGTGCAAACGTGGCGTTCTCGGCGAGGAACCCGTACCCCGGGTGGATGGCCTCCGCGCCCGATGCCGCGGCCACCCCAAGGATCTTGGGGATGTTGAGGTAGGTATCGGTGGATGGGCCGGGGCCCAGTGCGTGCGCCTCGTCGGCGAACTGCACAAACAGCGCGTCACGGTCGGCGTCGCTGTACACCGCGACGGAGCGGATGCCCATCTCGCGCAGCGTCCGCATTACGCGGATCGCGATCTCACCACGGTTGGCGACCAGCACGGTTGTGAACATCAGCGGTTTCTCCGGTCGTCTGCGGGCTGGCCCACGCCCTCGCGTATTGCGGTGCGCCGCCATTCGGATCGGTATGCCGGGGGCAGCGCGTCGGTGCCGCCGTGGCGGCCGGCCTCCAGAAGCACCTGCACTGCGGCGGCGATGGCGGCAGCCTCATCGGGTGCCGGGGCCGGGCTGATTTGCATCTGAGCGGAGATCACAGGGGGATGTTCCCGTGCTTGCGCTTCGGGCCATCCACGCGCTTGGTGAGCGAGATCTCCAATGCCTTCACCAGCCAGGGCCGGGTCTCCTCGGGCTGGATGACGTCATCCACATACCCGCGCTCGGCAGCCAGGTACGGATTGGCGAAACGATCCTTGTACTCCTGAACAAGCTCGGCGCGGCGGGCGTCTACGTCGCCGCCCTCGTCGGCCACCTTCTTCAGTTCCGACCTGAACACGATGTTCACGGCGCCGTCGGCGCCCATCACGGCGATCTCGGCCGAGGGCCATGCCGCGTTGAAGTCGGCACCCAGATGCTTGCTGTTCATCACGTCGTATGCACCGCCGTACGCCTTGCGTGTGATCACTGTGATCTTGGGCACCGTGGCCTCGGCGTAGGCGTACAGCAGCTTGGCGCCGTGCAGGATGATGCCGCCGTATTCCTGGCTCGTTCCGGGGAGGAACCCCGGCACATCCACGAACGAGATGATGGGAATATTGAAGGCATCGCAGAAGCGGATAAAGCGCGCACCCTTGATGGATGCGTTGATGTCGAGCACGCCGGCCATGGCCTTGGGCTGGTTGCCCACGACCCCGATCGAGTGGCCGTTCAGCCGGGAGAAGCCCACGACCAGGTTCTGTGCGTAGAGCGGCGCCACTTCAAAGAACTCGCCGTCGTCCATCACCAGTTCGATGACGTGCCTGATGTCATACGGCTTGTTGGGGTTGTCGGGCACGATCGTGTGCAACTCGGGTTCGCGGCGCTCCGGGTCGTCACCGGGCGTCTCGTATGGGGCCGCGTCGAGATTGTTCTGCGGGATGAACGAGAGCAGATGACGCACGTCGTCGATGCACGACTCCTCGTCGTCTGCAGCAAAGTGCGCCACGCCGGACTTGGTTGCGTGCGACAGCGCACCGCCCAGCTCCTCCATGGTCACTTCCTCGCCCGTGACCGTCTTGATGACGTCGGGCCCGGTGATGAACATATGGCTGGTCTCTTTGACCATGAAGATGAAGTCGGTGATGGCGGGCGAGTACACCGCACCGCCGGCACACGGACCGAGGATCACCGAGATCTGCGGGATCACGCCCGAGGCCTGCACGTTCTTGAGGAAGATGTCGGCGTAGCCACCCAGGCTGACGACGCCCTCCTGAATACGCGCGCCGCCCGAATCGTTCAGGCCGATCAGCGGACATCCCATCCGCACGGCCAAGTCCATGACCTTGCAGATCTTCTCGGCGAATACCTCACCGAGGCTTCCGCCGAACACCGTGAAGTCCTGACTGAACACAAACACCTTGCGGCCATCCACGGTGCCGTGGCCGGTGATGACGCCGTCGCCCCAGGGGCGGTTGTCCTCCAGCCCGAATCCAGTGGCGCGGTGGCGGGTGAACATGTCGAGTTCGACGAATGATCCCGGGTCCATCAGCAGGTCGATGCGCTCACGGGCGGTGAGCTTGCCGCGCGCATGCTGGCGGTCCACCCCGGCCTCGCCGGAGGGATTCGTGGCCTCAGCCCGCAGGGCGTCGAGGCGCTGCTCGGCATCGGAGGTGTTCATCCAGCCGCCGCCTTCATGTGGTCGTACTCACCGAATTCTTCACGCAGCACGTTGCATACCTCGCCGATGGTGGCCCTGGCGCCCAGCGCCCGGTGCAGGGGCGGCAGCAGGTTGTCGGTGCCGCGGGCGGTATTGCGCACGGCGTCAAGTGCAGCATGCACCTCAGCCCCATCGCGTGCGGCGCGCAGGGAGTCGAGGCGCTCGACCTGCGCCCGCTCCACGTCGGGGTCGATCTTGAGGATGTCGATGCGGGTGTCGTCGGGCTCGGCCTGAATATTGATCCCCACGATCTTGCGCTCGCCGCTCTCCATTGACCGGTGCCAGCGGTAGGCCGCGTCACCGATCGCGTCGCGCATGAACTCGATGCTCTCCACCGCACCACCCCGCTCGTCAATGCGGGTGATGAGTTCCTCGGCGCGCTCCTCGATCTCCGTGGTGAGCGACTCCACCATCCAGCCGCCCGCCAGGGGGTCAACGCTGTCGGTGATGCCGGTCTCCTCGGCAATGACCTGCTGGGTGCGCAACGCCAACTTGGCCGACTGCTCGGTGGGCAGGGCCAGCGCCTCGTCGAAGCCGTTGGCGTGAATGCTCTGCGCGCCGCCAAACGCCGCCGACAGCACCTGAAGCGCCACGCGCACCACGTTGTTGTCGGGCTGCTGGGCAGTAAGAGTGCTGCCGCCGGTTTGTGCATGGAAGCGCAGCGCCATGGAGCGCTCGTCCTTCGCGCCGAAGCGCTCCCTCATGATGCGCGCCCACAGACGGCGGGCCGCCCGGAACTTGGCGACCTCCTCAAGGAAGTTGGAGTGCGCGTTGAAGAAGAACGACAGGCGCGGCGCGAATCGGTCCACATCAAGGCCCGCGGCCACCGCGGCCTGCACGTATGCGATGCCGTCCGCCAGCGTGAACGCCACCTCCTGCACCGCGGTCGAGCCGGCCTCGCGGATGTGGTACCCACTGATGGAGATGGTGTTGAAGCGCGGCATCTCGGCGGCGCAGTACGCGAAGGTGTCGGTGGTCAGCCGCATGCTCGCGTGGGGCGGGTAGATGTAGTTCCCGCGTGCCACGTACTCCTTGAGGATGTCGTTCTGGATCGTGCCGCGCAGCTGGTCGGGGGCCACGCCCTGGCTCTCGCCCACCAGGCGGTAGAGCAAGAGCAGCACGGCGGCCGGCGCGTTGATGGTCATGCTGGTGGAGACGTCGCTCAGCGGGATTCCGTCGAACACCCGCGCCATGTCATCCACCGAATCGATGGCCACGCCCACACGCCCGACCTCGCCGAGCGCCCGTGGGTCATCCGAGTCCATCCCGAGCTGCGTGGGCAGATCGAAGGCCATCGAAAGCCCGGGCGCGCCATTGGCGAGCAGGTAGCGAAACCGCTCGTTGGTCTCTTCGGCGGTCGCGAAGCCCGCGTACTGGCGCATGGTCCACGGCTTCTGCCGGTACATCGTCTCGTACGGGCCACGGGTGAACGGGTACTGGCCGGGCTCGCCCAGCGCGTCGGCGAGATTCAGCCCGTCGACGTCGGACTGGTGGTAGACCGGCTCGATTGCGATGCCGGAGTCTGTGCTCCTGGCTTCACTCGATCCGCTGCTCACGCGTGCTCCCTGTGGTGGTGACGGACACGCCGGGTCGGGGTCCCACGCGTGCCGCGGCAACGTACCAAAACCCCGGTTTCCACCGTGGATAACGACATGCTCGCGCTCGTCCGCGTCGGTGGCTCATCCGACCGTGACACATCGGCGGGGTGGAGTGCCGGTGTCAGGGACCGACGCCGCCGCCGACGGATCACGTGAGTGGAAGTAAGATCCCGCCCGTGAGCGATCAGGAACGCATTCTCAATCCGGCCACCGGCCCCGGCGTCGGCGTCATCGAGATGACCGACGAGTCCACTGGTGTGGACGAGCAGTTGTGGACAGACGACTCCGACCAGGACTTCGACGGCTGGTACTGCATCTCCACGGATCCCTGGCCATGCCCGGCCGAGGGCTGCGGCTTTGTCGCCAAGCACATCACCGCGGCGCATCTGGTGATCTGCTGGCCCGAGATGGACGACCCCAACCTGCTCACCCATGCGCAGATCGCGAAGGAAGTCGGTCGCAACCCGCGGGTGATCGAGTACCAGACCTCGATGGGTCCGGCGTGCTCGTACTACCAGTGGATTGCCGCCGGTCGACCGGTCCACGGCATCCGGGGCGGCGGCACGCAGGCGAAGTAGCCGGCGGCGTGGGCGTCAAACCCCACAACCTCTTGGGGGCCGGGCGGCCGGGGTGGCCATCAAACCCCACAACCTCTTGGGGGCCGGGCGGCCGGGGTGGCCATCAAACCCCACAACCTCTTGGGGGCCGGGCGGCCGGGGTGGCCATCAACCCCTGGCGAAAAAGCGCGAAGGGCAGAAGCGAGGGCGTTGCCCGCGCATGCTGCATTGCTGTGGTTATCGCCAGGGGTTGATGGCCACCCCGGCCTTGTGTTGCCGCTCCGTCGACCCGGGCCCCTTGTTGCCGCTCCGTCGACCCCGGCCTTGTGTTGCCGCTCCGTCAACCCCGGCCCCTTGTTGCCGCTTGCTGACTATTTCGAGAGGAGCTTGCGGGCCTTCAGATCCTTGACGATCGTGGCTGACAGCGTGGTGCCGATGAGTGGCACCTTGCGCAGGAACGGGTCGTCGCTGCCGGCGGCGCCGACCTCCACCAGCACGCGGGCATCGGCCTTGGTGCGGTAGTAGCCGTAGAAGTGGACCATCCGTGCGTTGCCATTCGGCGGCTCGACGCCGCTGAACCTGGCCGATGCCCCGTTGGCTGGTGTGTGAATGCCCTTGAGCGCGGCGCTGATTCGGGTGGCGAGGTTGGCCGAGTTCGCGGCCACGGCGGCGGTCACCTTCGTGGCCGGCGTCCGGTGCGAGCCGCTGTCCCCGTAGGGCGTCGGGCTCGCATCGCCCGTTCCCTCGCCGTGGTAGTAGTTCTCGCCGCCACCCACGACCGCGCGTCCCACCCCTGCGCCGCCGCCCGGCGAGTCGAAGTGGATCGAGATGAACGTGGCGCCAGATGCGCCCATCGGCATGACCTTGCTCACCAGCGGGCGGGCATCAACGCCGGCCGCCTTCAGGCGGGTCACCATGTCGTCGCGCACCTTCACGTTGAACGCGATCTCGCTGCCGAACGGCCCGCCACCGGCCCCGGTCTGGGCCGAGTAGCCGGGCTCGCCGGGGGATGCGTGACCGGCCTGCACCCACACGATGGGCGCCGCGGCCGACCCGATTGCGGGTGCGGACAGCACGGCGATTGCGATTGCGGGTGCGAGGAGTCGTCTCATGATGCGGGCCAGCATCGCACCGTGTGCGGGGGAGATCGGGTGGTGAGGTTCCGCCGCCGCCTAATCTCCCGGACGTGTCCGCCCGCACGTCAATGAATCCGGCACTTCTGGTGACCGCGGCCCGCATCGCGCTGATCCCGGTTGTGATGGCGCTCATCCTCATGGACGGCAGCATCGACCGGTGGGCCGCCTTCTGGCTGTACGTCATTGCCGCTGGCACCGACTCGCTCGATGGGTGGCTGGCGAGATCCCGCGGACAGGTCACGGTGGCGGGAGCATTCCTCGACCCGCTGGCCGACAAGCTGCTGGTGACCGGCGCGCTTCTGTGTCTGGTGGAGGTGTCGCAGGTCAGCGCGTGGATCGCCATGGTCATCATCACCCGCGAGTTCGCGGTCACCGGCCTCAGGCTCGTGGCAATCAGCGAGAACCTGGTCATTCCCGCAAGCCGGTTCGGCAAGGCGAAGACCGTCAGCCAGAACGTGGCCATCGCCTGGGTCATTCTGCAGGTGGGCCAGCAGTGGCAGTACGACGCCCTGCTGTGGCTGGCCGTGGTGCTCACCGTGCTGTCGGGCGCCTACTACTTCATCATGGCCCGCCGACGGCTCTTCGAGAACCGCCAGCCAGCTCCCGACGTCACCGGAGATCCGTGAACCAGGCACTCGCGCTCGTCTTTGCCTACCTCCTGGGTTCCATTCCCTTCGCACTGATCGCCGGTAAGTTGCACGGAGTTGACCTGCGCGAAGCGGGGAGCGGCAATCTGGGGGCCACCAACGTGTTCCGCACCCTCGGGCGCACGGCGGGTGTGACCGTGATGGTGCTCGACATCGCCAAGGGCGCCGCAGCGGTACTCGTGGCTGTGGCGCTCACCGACAACCCGTGGCCCATCGCAGCCGGGGCGCTCGCGATTTTGGGTCACGTGTTCCCGGTATGGACCCACTTCAAGGGCGGCAAGGGTGTGGCCGTGGGAGCGGGCGCGCTGATTGGCCTGGTGCCCGCGGCAAGTGGCGTACTGCTGGTGCTGTGGATCCTGCTGGTGGTGTGTACGCGCTACGTGTCTGTGGCGAGCATCGTCGCCGCGCTGGCGGCCGCTCCGCTTGCCTTCGTGTTCGGCGCACCGTGGTCGTACGTGGTCTTCATCGCGCTGGCGGGCCTGTTCGTCATCTACAAGCACCGCGAGAACATCGTGCGCTTGGTACACGGTGATGAGAGCCGCATCCAGTTCGGACGCAAGGACGGCGCCGCCACTTAGGCGTCGAGCCACTCCGCGATGGTGAGGTGCCGGGTTGCGTGGTCTCCGCCTGCCACCTCGGCCCGCATCTGCCCCAGCACGCCGTACCGCTCAGCTTCGACGTCGTGGGTGTGGATGGTCTCGTAGTTCTCCTGATGCGCCGACACGAAGGCATCGTCCGGCAGGCCGGGAAACTGCTCGATGACCCCGGCGATCATTGCGCGCACGCTGTCCTCCACAAAGCGGGGACGACGGTGCGCACGGTCCACCACGTACAGCTCATCGGGCCGCTTCAGCAGTTCGTAGATCTCCGAGGACATGCCCTCCTCGACGATGGCAATGAGGTCGTCGGCGGGGATGTCCACGGTGCCGGGGACACCCACGATGAGGGTGCCGCGTGCGCGCTGGTTATGGGTGGCGATGGGCACGCGGGCGACGATGCGGGTGATCTCGTCGTCGGTGAATCCGTCGGCCGACAACGCCGCCTCAGCCTGCTCGCGTACCAGACCCTGTGCACAGGGGCAGGCATTCATGCCCTGAGCCGACACGCCGACGGCACGTCGTGAGTGCCCGGGGCGGGCCGATGCCATGCCGATGAGCCCGTACATCTCCTGCGTGGGCACGTCGGTCACGGGGGTGCGGCGCTCCTTGGGGTAGCGCGCACGGATTGTCGCGGTGCCGCGAAGCGCACCCTGGCGCTCCACCACCCGGCGGGCGATGTCCTCCGCCAGTTGCTCAATGGCAACCGCACTCTCGCCGATGAACACCTGATCGATGGCCTCGTTGACCTCCTCCTCAAAGCGCGACATGTGCACGCCCTTCTGGTCGGGATCGAGATCCACCAGGCACTCCACGTCGGCGTCCATGAAGTGCTCGCTGCCGCCAAACCCCATGCGGATGGCCTTGGCAGAACGCGTCACCCCGGCGCGGGAGAGTCCGAGGCGGATCGCCGGCGGGGTGTCCTGCAGGTCCTCCGAGAACTCCACGGGGTGGTTCGACATGGCGCCTACGAGGCCTTCGCGCCCGGAAGCATCTGCTGCAGCTCGCCGTCCTGGAAGAGCTCGGTGACGATGTCGCATCCGCCAACCAGCGTGCCGTCCACGAACAGCTGCGGAATGGTGGGCCAGTCCGACCACGTCGACAGGATCTGCCGAACGCGCGCGTCCTCAAGGATGTCGCGGGAGCCGTACTCCACCTCAAGGTGGCTCAGCATCTGCACCACACGCATCGAGAATCCGCAGGCGGGCGCGTCAGGCGTGCCCTTCATGTACAGGAAGATGCGGTTACCCGCGGTCTCCGCCTTGATCTGGGCGAGGATCTCCTCGTCGCTCATGGTCGTGACGTCGCTCATGCATCCTCCGGGGGCCGTGTCTTCAGGGCGAGTGCGTGGATGGCGCCGTCGTCGATGCGCGCCTGGACGGCCGCGTAGACGGCCTTGTGCTGCTCAAGCCGGCTCATACCGGCGAACTGCGGTGCCACCACCACGGCGGCCAGATGGTCGCCACCACCGTGGTCCTGCACCTCAACGACCGCACCCGGGAGCGCGACCTCGATCATGGTCTGGATTTCGTCAAGGTCGGCCACGGGCGGAGAATAGCCTCGGTTGCCCGCCGTGCCCGGTGAACGGTCAGGCGGCGGCGATGGCGCTGGCGAGGGCGTCGGCATCGGTGATCGGCGCGCGGCAGGTGAACCCGCTGCATACATACGCGGCCGGCAGGCCATGCACCAGCGGGCGGTCGGCAAGCAGTGGTGCCGCCGTGGCTGCCCGGGCGTCGTCGTGGTCGCCTGCGGCGATCACGGCATACGGTCCCACGGCACCCCGCGCCGCAGCCACGAGCGCGCGCGTCGCAATGTCGTCGAGCGGCCCGGCGATGGCCACCTCCATCGGAGGCGAGGTCAGCAGGTCGATGGTGGCGAGGGCCCGTCCAAATGCATGAGGCCAGGTTGCCACCGACCCGGTCACCAGCGCCACTGCGCCCTCGGCAGCCCGCGCGTACCGGGTGTCGCCAGTGAGCAGGTGAAGGCGGGCCATCACCCATGCCGCCTGTGCGTTGCCGGACGGGGTGGGGTGGTCTTCGAGGTTGCGGGTGCGGGCCACCAGGGCGGGCGCGTCGCTGCCCGCGAGGAAGAATCCGCCCTCGGGCGCGGCGAACAGGGTGATGATGGCGTCGGCGAGGGCGCGCGCAGCCAGCAGCCAGTCGGGGTTGAAGTCGTGCGAGTAGAGGGCGAGTAGGCCATCGGCAAGGTCGGCGTGGTCATCGAGAGTTCCCAGATGGCGCGCGCGGCCATTGGCGTGCACCCGCATCAGCCGGTCGTCCACCACCATCTCTTCGAGCACAAACCGTGCGGCAACCCGGGCGGCATCCACCCATTCCGGCCGGTCGAGCACGCCACCCGCCGTGGCCAGGGCGCCGATTGCGAGGCCATTCCACGATGCGATGACCTTGTCATCGCGGTCCGGTGCAGGTCTCCCAGCACGTGCCGTCAGCAGCCGGTTACACGCGGCCACCGTTACTTCGTGCGCCGGGTCAGCCACGTGGAGGATGGTGCGCCCCTCAAAGTTGCCGTGGTCGGTCACGCCGAACCGCGCCAGCGCGGCCCCAGCATCGGCTGGGTCAAGCACCGCAGTGATCTCATCAGGCGTCCACGTGAAGAACGCACCCTCGCCGCCCGGGGAGTCGGCGTCCTGTGCCGCGGCAAATGCACCACCGTCCACGCGCATCTCGCGCAACAGGTACTGGGCGATGGCCTCGGCCGTCGCCGCGTGTGCCGGATCGTCAAGCACCCGCGCGCCCAGGGCGTAGTCACCCAGAAGGAGTGCGTTGTCGTACAGCATCTTCTCGAAGTGGGGCACCAGCCAGATGGCGTCCACGGCGTAGCGGTGAAACCCGCCACCGATCTGGTCGAACACCCCACCGGCTGCCATGGCCCGTAGCGTGCCGTCGGCCATGCCGCGCGCGTTCGCATCGGTGGGGTCGGCCCATGCGCGGCGGAGCAGGAAGTCGAGTGCCACCGATGGCGGAAACTTGGGCGCACCACCAAACCCGCCGTTGACCATGTCGTACTGCTCGTCCATTGCTGCCAGGGCATCGCCGATGACCTCCCGGCCACCGGGTCCCGACGCAGGCGTCACGGCGTTCTGCTGCTGGATGCCCCGCGCCAGCATCCCCGCCTGCTCCATCACCTCGCCACGGCGCTCACGCCAGGCCTCGGTCACACCATCCAGGATCTGCAGGAACGACGGCAGGCCATGCCGGGGCTCGGGCGGAAAGTAGGTGCCTGCCCAGAATGGCTCGCCGGCAGGGGTGAGGAACACGGTCATGGGCCAGCCGCCCTGGCCGGTCATCGACAGCGTGGCCTGCATGTAGAGCGCGTCAACGTCGGGGCGCTCCTCGCGATCTACCTTCACGGGAACGAAGTCAGCATTCATCGTCCCCGCGGTGGTCGGGTCCTCAAACGACTCGTGCGCCATTACATGGCACCAGTGGCACGACGAGTAGCCCACCGACAGCAGCACTGGCACGTCGCGCTCGCGGGCCTCAGCCAATGCCTCATCGCACCAGGGCCACCAGTCCACGGGATTGTCCGCATGCTGGCGCAGGTACAGGGAGGCTTCGTCGGCGAGTCGGTTGGGCATGCCCTGATGGTGGCAGCGTCCCGCGGATTGCGGCCCGAGAATGGCTCAGGCGATGAGAGGGACGCCCGCAGCCCGGGCGGCGTCGGCGAGCCGTCGGTCGTTCGTGGCCAGCGCAATGCCGCGTCGCAGGGCGGTCATCAGGTACGCCGCGTCGTAACCCGTGAGGCCGTTGGCCGCTCCGTACGCCGCAAGTTCGCCGATATCGACCGGGCGCTCGTCGTGCACGAGTCGCAGCCGGCTCAGGTCGTCTGCGAGACGCGCCGCCTTCGCTGCGCTGAACCTGCCTCGCCTCACTCCAGTGACGAGGATGTTGCTCATCTCGAACGCCCAGATGCCGGGGACCACAACGGATCCGTCGCACATGGCGTTCAGGACGGGCACCACCATGTGCGCCTCCTCGCCCTCGAGGTAGAGCGTGATCGTGGTTGAGGCATCCAGAACGAAATCGGTCGTCACATCCGCCCATCATCGATCCACTCACGGATCTCCTCCGGCGTGATGCGGATCGCAATCGCGCGCCGTGTCTCGAGAATTGCCGCGACGGCAGCCTCGCCCGAGAGTTTCTGTGGCTCCGGCGGCACCATCTTGGCCACGGGCGTTCCGTGACTCGTAATGACGATCTCCTCGCCCTCTCCGACGCGCCGGATCATCTCCGAGAACTTCGCCTTCGCCTCATGCACGGGCACGTGTGTCTGCTCGGTTGTGGCCATGGCGCCCATTCTAGTCACCATATGGTCATATATCTGCCACCGCTGGTCACGACCGTGTGCCGGGGCTGCACTACCGTGCCCGGCGTGACCGACCCCTTCACACGAGCAGCGGGCCCCGCTCCGCAACGCGGCGATGCCGCGCGCTGGCGACAGGTGGCCCTGCTCGCCACCGCGGTGGCCACGGGCGACCGCGCCGCGCGGCCGAACCTCGCTGCCGCGATGCTCGCTCTCGACTTTCCGGCTGAGGCCGGTCGCGTGCTGGCGGGTGCATCCGACGACGACCCGTGGACCCGCTGGTGGTCGGTGCTCGCCGTTGGCCAGACCGAGGGCGCCGAGGGTCTGGACACCGCCCTGGCCGCCGCGCGCGCCGTGCGCGCCGACGGCCCCGACGGCCGCGAGGTTGCACGCCGGCTCGACGATCTGGCCGACGAGATCGCCGCGCTTCGTGGCAGCGGTGCCCCCGATGCCCATTTCGCACTGCTCGGTCACCGCCCCAGCCCGGAACGCCGGGTGATGCTCGCCGGTCGGTCGTCGGCCGCCTTCCTTGCCGACCCGTCATGGGAGTCGCTGGCATTGGTGCGTCTCGCGCCGTCCGACGGACCGTCGATGGCCAACTCCGCACATCACCGCCTCGACGAGGTCATCGCCCTCGTACGGCAGGGGCAGTCGGGGCAGGGGCGCACAGTGCCCGACGACGCGCCCGCGACGGCTGACCCCGAGACAATGCTCGAGGCCATGCGCGAGGACGTCGGTGGTCGTGACCTCCGCCTCGCCTCATTGGCAGAGGAGGTGCGCGAGGAGCGCGTCCACCTGGCCCATGAGCAGGCCCGGCTCGACGACGAGTGGGGCGACGTGCAGGCCGAGAAGGCACGCCTTCGCAAGCTGGCGCAGGGGCTCATCGATGTGAAGCAGGGCAGCTCGGTCGCCGCTCCCACCAGTGCGGCAGAGGCCGCCGACCTCCTGGGCCTCGGCCCGCGCCCGTCACCGCAGGAGGTTGACCGCGCCTTCCGCCAGCAGGTGGTGCGCTGTCACCCCGATCGCGTGGCCGACCTGCACCCCGATCTGCAGGCGCGTGCAAAGGACATGACGGTCGCCCTCACCACAGCAAAGGACATCCTCCTCGGCAAGGCATCCCCGGCCCGCCGATAACGGGGTGCGGAGAAGAGCGGAGGCCCAACGGGTGATGGGTGGGCGGACAGTCGCAGCCGGGGATCCCGCAGGTGCGGGATCCCAGACGTGCAGACCCCGTTTCGCAGTGCCCGATCCACCGAGAGCGGGGTGCGGAGAAGACCAGAGGCCCAGTGGGTGATTGGTGGGCGGACCGTCGCAGCCGGGGATCCTGCACGTGCGGCCCCCGCACGTGCTGATCACGTTTCGCAAGTGGTCCGCCCACCAATCACCCACTGGGCCGGTGACCACGCCGCGGGGTCCCCGCCCACCAATCACCCACTGGGCCGGTGACCACCCCGCGGGGTCCCCGCCCCTATTCCCAGTCGTTCTCGACCGCGAGACGCGCGTACTCGCGCCATTCATCAAGCGTGACCTTCACATCCTTGGCCCGGATCCCCGGGTGCAGCCGCGTGATGAGATCCACCGCCATGCCGTCGGCACTGCGCACGGGCGGATCGCCGATCTCCTTGAGCACGGTCCACACGTCGTCCTCGTCGAGCCCCGGGCGGGCGCCCAGGATGAACGCGGCGGCCTCGCCGAGATCCAGCTCGTCGTCCATCAGGCCTTGACCTCAGGGCCGCTCACGGCGCGGTCGTACACATCGTCTCCGAGGCCCATGTCACGAAGCTCCACCTTGCGCACGCGATCGGTGGGGGTCTTGGGCAGATGCTCCATAAACCTCACGTACCTGGGCACGGCGAAGTACGGCATCTTGTCGGCGCAGTAGGTGAGCAGTTCATGCGGGTCGGGTACGCCCTCGCGCGGCACGACGCAGATGAGGATCTCCTGCTCGGAGCCCGCACCCTCGCCGGCCGCCACGCCAACGGCTGCGGCCTCGAGCACGCCCGGGTGGCTCGCCACGATGCGCTCCACCTCCATCGATGACACGTTCTCGCCGCGGCGCCTGATGTAGTCCTTCACGCGGTCCATGAAGTACAGGTAGCCGTCGTCATCCATCTGCCCCAGATCCCCGGTGTGCAGCTTGAGGTTCTTGAAGTCCTCGGCGGTTTTCTCCGGCATGCCTGCGTAGGCGCGCATCACGATGTTGGGCAACTTCATGTCCACCACGATCTCACCCGACGTGCCGTTGGGCACGGGCCGGTCGGTGCCGGGCTCCACCACGCTCACCTCAAACCCGGGGCTCGCCATGCCGCACGAACCCGGCTTCTCAATGCCCGGCGGCACGTAGGTGACCATGCCTGTCTCGGTCAGGCCGTAACCCTCGTGCCAACGGATGCCAAAGCGCTCTTTGAACTCGTGGTAGATGTCCTTGGGCGCCGGCATGGCCATGATGCGCGTCACCGAATGGGCACGGTCGTACTCACCGGGTGGCGTGTTCCACAGGAAGTAGTTCATGGCGCTCACCGTGTTGAGGATGGTCGCGCCGCACTCGGTGACCTCGCGCCAGAAGTTGGTTGACGAGTACCGGGCCGATACCTGGATGCGCGCGCCGGCGATCATGGCCGGGTAGCAGTTGAGCACCTGGGCGTTGCTGTGGAACAGCGGCAGGCAGGTGTAGAAGATGTCGTCCTCGGTGACGCCGCACACCTCGTTGTAGGTGCGGCCCGAGAAGTAGTCGGATGCGTGCTGCTTGATCACACCCTTGCTGCGGCCGGTGGTGCCCGACGTGAACATCACCCGCGCGTCGTCCACCCAGGACACCTCCACACCTGGGTCGGTGTCCGGTGCGTCATCCAGCACCGCGAAGGGTTCGAACGGCACCTTCGGGTTGGGACCATGCGGTGCGTCGGACGACCACAGAAACACATGCTCCAGCAGGGGCAGTTCATCGGCCACGTGGTCCAGGCGGTCCAGCAGGTCGTCGCTGATCACCAGAAACCTGGACTCCGGCAGGTTGATCACCCATGAGAGGAAGTCGCCGCGGTAGGCCAGGTTGATGGGCGACTGCACGCCCCCGGCGCGCAGAATGCCGAACCACAGCGCCACCTGATCAACCGAGTTGGGCATGAGGGTGCTTACGCACTGGCCCTTCTGCAGGCCGCGCGCGATGAGCGCATTGGCGATGCGGTTGGCCCGAAGGTCGATCTCGCCGTAGGTCACCCAATCGCCATCACCAAACCGGATGTACGGTCGGTCCGGGTGTGCCGCGGCCCGATCACGGAGGATGCGGGGGAGCACCCAGGCGGTCGGATCCTCGTTGGCGTACCAGTCACTCCACTCAGTCGTCATGGGGCGAGGCTACCGGGCTTCGGGCGTGCCCGCAGAACCCCGGTCCGGCGCTGTGGTACCTTCCCGCCCCCGCAAGCAACCGGAGGCTTCCCTGTGGGTAAGACCGGCCAGCGCATCGCCGTGACCCTGGCGTGCCAGGACTGCAAGAGGCGCAACTACCAGTCGAATAAGAGCAGGCGCAACACGCCCGACCGCGTGTCCCTGTCGAAGTACTGCCGCTGGTGTGGCCGACACACGGAGCACCGCGAGACGCGGTAAGCATTTCCCGCCGGGCAACCGGCATACGGGACAGAGGGTCGTAGCTCAATTGGTAGAGCACCGGTCTCCAAAACCGGGGGTTGGGGGTTCAAGTCCCTCCGGCCCTGTCCACCGGACCGCGACGAACGAGTAGACGCCGAACAGATGGCACGTATCCGACCCTCAAAGGGGCAGGACTCCGGTGAGCCCGGCCCGGGCGGCGCTGAGCCGCCCGTCCCTGCGAAAAAGCCCAAGAAGTCCGACGGCGAGCGGAAGGCCCAAACACGTCCCCGCCGCCAGCCAAAGAGCGACAAGCCCGGATCGGTGACGAAGTCTGTGCAGGAGGGGCGTAGCCGACGCTTCCTCGGCGAGGTCATCATCGAGCTCAAGAAGGTGACCTGGCCAAACCGGGCACAGTTGTTCCAGGCCACGGCCGTTGTCATCATCTTCGTCGCCGTCGTCGCGATTTACCTCGGCGTCATCGACACACTGATGAGCGCGCTCATCGACGCCATCTTCTAGGAGATTCATTGCTGCGCTGGTATGTCATCAACACGTATTCGGGCCACGAGAAGAAGGTCCAGGCCAACATCGAACGCCGCATCGTCACGATGGGGCGCCAGAGCTCAATTCGCCGCATCGTCATTCCGACGGAGCAGGTGGTCGAGACCAATAAGGACGGCCAGAAGATCCAGACCGAGCGTCGTACGCTCCCCGGGTACGTTCTGGTGAACATGGACATGGGTGACGACGACGCCTGGTCGCTCGTGAAGAACACCCCGGGAGTCACGGGCTTCGTGGGCGCCACCAAGAACGACGACCACCGCCCGCCGCCGTTGACGCCCGGAGAGGTGGACCGCCTGCTGCACACCGCCACCGAGACGCGCGTGAAGGTGCGTGCCGAGTTCACGGTGGGCGAGAGCATCAAGGTCATCTCCGGCCCGCTGTCGGACTTCACCGGTGAAATCGCCGAGATCAACTCCGAATCCGGCAGGGTCAAGGTGCTCGTGTCGATCTTCGGCCGCGAGACGCCTGCCGAGCTGTCATTCGATCAGGTGAAGAAGCTCACGTAAGCGCGGCATCGGCGGGCGTTTTCGCTCCCGCTGGTCATTCTGCCGCATCAATGTATGATCCCGGGCCGCCTGAGACGGCCCCGAGACGGAAGGTCACGCCCCAATGGCGCAGAAGGTCCTGCAGATCATCAAGCTCCACATCCCCGCAGGGGGCGCCTCGCCGGCACCGCCGGTTGGCCCCGCGCTGGGTGGTGCCAGCATCAACATCATGGAGTTCTGCAAGGCGTTCAACGCCCAGACCCAGAACCTCGGCGGCGTCATCACGCCGGTCGAGATCTCCGTCTACGAGGACCGCTCCTTCTCGTTCATCACGAAGACGCCCCCGGCGTCCGTGCTGATCAAGGACGCGATCAAGTTGCAGAAGGGCTCGGCCGAGCCGCACCGCGACAAGGTCGCCTCCATCACTCGCGCGCAGCTGCAGCAGATCGCCGAGACCAAGATGCAGGACCTGAACGCAAATGACATCGACGCAGCCATCACCATGATCGCCGGTACCGCGCGATCCATGGGCGTCACGGTGGAGGGCTAGAGACATGGCCAAGCACGGTAAGCGCTACGACACGGCCAAGGCCGAGATCGACCCGGCCGGCAACTACGCCCCGCTCGACGGCTTCCGCCTTCTGGTCAGCCAGGAGGTCGCCCGCTTCGACACCACAGTTGAGGCGCACTTCCGCCTCGCCGTCAATGTCCGTCATGCCGAGGAGCAACTGCGCGGCACCATCGCGCTTCCCCACGGCACCGGGCGCAAGATGACCGTCGCCGTGTTCGCCGAGGGCGACAAGGCCCGCGAGGCTGAAGAAGCCGGCGCCGAGTTTGTCGGTGGCGAGGACCTGGTGAAGAAGATCGAAGAGGGCTTCACCGACTTCGACGTCGCGATCGCAACGCCCGACATGATGGTGGCCGTGGGCCGCCTCGGCCGCGTGCTCGGCCCCTCGGGCAAGATGCCCAACCCCAAGACCGGCACCGTCACCTTCGACGTGGCCAAGGCCGTCGCCGAAATTCAGGGCGGTAAGGTCGAGTACCGCACCGACCGCACAGGAACGGTGCACCTCGGTATCGGCAAGCGCTCCTTCACCGCGGAGCAGCTCACCGAGAACTACGCCGTGGTGCTCGAAGAGATCCTGCGCGCCAAGCCGGCGGCGACCAAGGGCAAGTACATCAAGTCCATCAGCATCGCCCAGACGATGGGCCCCGGGATCGATCTCGACCCGGCCATCACGTCGGACCTGCTGCAGGAGGCGACGGCCTAGACCGCCGCACGCCACACGCACCCGACCGAAGATCACGGGGGCGGCCAACCGGTCGCCGTAAATCAGGGGCATGAGCCCCGACCCGTGTGAGGACGGAGCAACGAAGCAGCCGGGGCATGTCGCCCCGTGTCGCCTTCCGACGCCCCGCCCTTGCACGGCGGAGAGACGAGGAGGTGAGGAACTGAACAGGGAACAGAAGGCGGAGGCCATCGCGGATATCGCGGAGCGCCTCAACGCAACTGACACCGTCATTGCGACGGGATTCCATGGCCTGAGCGTCCGTGAAGTTGACGACCTGCGCGCAGCGTTGCGTGAGGCGAATGGCCAGTTTCAGGTCGTCAAGAACACACTCGCGCGTCGCGCGTGCGCCGAAGCGGGCTCGGAGACGCTCCTCGAGTATCTCGCGGGCCAGACGGCGCTTGTATGGGCAGACGGAGATGCCGCGGCCGTCGCGAAGGCGATCCACACGTTCGCCAAGGCATCTGATGATCGCCTGACCATGAAGGGCGGCATCCTCGACGGTGCCCCCATCTCGGGCGAGGAGCTCAAGCAGCTCGCCGCCCTGCCGCCTCGCGAGGAGCTCTACGCGCGCCTCGTGAGTGGCATCGCCAGCCCGATTCAGGGCACGGCGAATGCACTCGGCAGCCTTATCTCGGGCCTGGCCCGGGCACTTGGTGCATACGAGGCCCAGCGTGCCTCCGAGGCACCCGTCGCTCCGGAGACCCCGGCCGCTCTGGCCGAGGCACCCGCAGCCGACACGCCGGTCGCCGATGAGGCACCCGTCGCTCCGGAGACCCCGGCCGCTCTGGCCGAGGCACCCGTAGCCGACACGACTGACGACACACCTGTGGCCGAGGAGACTCCGGCCACCGACGACAGCACGGACGCCGCGCAGCAGCCGGCAGCCGATCACACCGCGGACGCCGAGCCGGCTGCCGACGAGACCACCGAAGGAGACTGAACACATGGCGATGAGTACTGACGAGTGGATTGACGAGCTCAAGGCAATTTCCGTCCTCGAGCTGTCCGAGCGCATCAAGGCCCTCGAAGAGACGTTCGGCGTGAGCGCCGCAGCAGCAGCAGCACCGGCCGCTGCAGCACCAGCTGCCGCTGCCGCCGTCGAGGAGCAGACCTCCTTCACGGTCACGCTCGAGGGTTCGGGCGACAAGAAGATCCAGGTCATCAAGGTCGTTCGTGCAGTCACCGGCCTTGGTCTCAAGGAGGCCAAGGACCTCGTGGATGGTGCCCCTGGTGCCATCAAGGAGGGTGTGACCAAGGACGAGGCAGAGCAGATCAAGACGCAGATCGAAGAGGCCGGCGGCAGCGCCACCCTCTCGTAGCAACTGCTCTTTCCGTCACCGGGAGCGCCCACGTGGCGCTCCCGGTGACGGTCCCCCGTGCCCGGCTTCTCACGTGACGCCCGCCGGGTCTGATTAGGTCCCGGCCTGCATGTCACCCCGTTTTGCGAGCATCGTGGCCGCCATTGTTCTGGCCGCCACGGCAACGTGCGCCCAGGCAGTTGTGTCGCAGGGCGTCTTCCGTATCGGAGCCGATGCGCTGTGGGCGCATGGGGTGGATGGATCGGCCCAGACGGTCGCCGTCCTCGACCAGGGCTTTGTCGGTCTCGACACCTCGGTGATGATGGGTGAGCTGCCGCCCATTGACCAGATGGACGTCCGATCATTCGACGCCACCGATGGCCTCGCCGGCCGCGACTCCCTCGGCATGCCCACCGAACACGGAACCCGCATGGCCGAGATCCTGCACGACGCCGCACCGGGCGCGCATCTTGTGCTGGTGAACTATCACTCCGACGCCGAGTTCCTGCAGGCGGTGGAGTGGATCACCGCGAATGGCATTCCCATCGTGACCCATTCCAACTCGATGCTCGGCGGCCCGTTCGACGGCACCGGCCCGCTCGCCCGCGCAGTGGACGGCGCTGCCGCGGCCGGCGTGCTGTGGATCAACTCGTCCGGCAACTTCGCCAAGCGCCATTGGCGGGGAGTGGCCGACATGGCCGGCACCGTCATCCCAATCGCTCCGCAGCCCAACGAGACTTTGTTGTTTGGCATCGGCTGGAGCGGCGACGGGGTCAAGGCCACGGTGTCGCTGGAACGCCAGTTGGATGACGGCACGTTCGTTGAGGTGGCGGTGTCCGACGCCACGAATCGAACCCCGCCGGTGACCGTGGACGGCGGCATCTGGCGCGTGGTGGTGCGGCAGACCACCGGTGGCCAGGTGCCGATTGATGTCTTCTCGCGCACGGTCGGGTTCGGCACCGCGGCCGTTGCCGCTGGCAGCGTGGCCACCCCCGGTGACGCCGCCGGTTCGCTCACGGTCGGCGCAGCGGCATGGACGGACATGGCCGTGCCGGACTACTCGTCGTTCGGTCCCACTCAGGACGGCCGCCAGAAGCCCGAGATCACGGGCCCCACCTACATCACTGCGAACCTGGCGTTCCCGGGCACCGCCGGTACCTCGGCGGCCACACCGCACGTGGCCGCCGCTGCTGCGCTGCTGCGCCAGCAGCGCATGGTCGCGGGACAGCCCATGGACGCCGCCACGCTGCGCGCCGATCTGCTGGGCCGGGCACGCGACATCGGTGCCAAGGGGCCGGATGCGTCAACCGGAAGTGGACTGGTGCGCGTCGACGCCGTCGCTCCCGTGGTGCGCGTGTCGGTGGGCAGCGGCGTGAAGCCTCTGCTCGTGGCCCGCGCGATGGATGACGGCACGGTGACCTCGGTTGTCGTCAGCGTGGATGGCCGTACGATCGGCCGCCAGGCCGGGCCTCTGGCGCGCTATCGGGTTGCGGCGCTTCGTTCCGGCCGGCACCGCATCCAGGTGGTGGCTGAGGATGCCTCAGGCAATACCGCCACGTTCCGACGCACGTTGGTGCGCCGATGAGGCGCGGCACGCTCGTGGTCGCCGCACTGCTGGCGACCGGTGCCGGCACCGCGCCTGTACTCGCTGCAGTTCGCCCGCGGGCCCCTGCACCCATAAGCATCACTGCGGCCCCCGGTCAGGTCGCTGCCGTGCAGCAGGCACTCGGCCGATCGGCCCTCCGGGTGGTGCGCAGGAACGGCCGCGATCTGCAGGTGGTCGCCTCGCGCGCGCGCATCCCGCTGCTTCGCGCGATTCCGGGCGTCGCCGCCGCGTCGCTCGCCCCTTCGTCGTATGCGGACGCCGACCCAGAGGATCCGGGGGCCGCCGCCCCGGGCGGGTCGAAGGGTGCACCGGTGTTGTCGGAGGGCATCGAGCGCATCGGGGCCGACGCACTCCGGCCCCTCGCTGATGATGGGAAGGGTGTTGTCATCGCTGTGCTCGACCTGGGCTTCGGTGGCACGCGCATGCCGGCACTCCAGGCCGCAAAGGAACTGCCGGGTGCCGCGCAGCTCCAGATGCAGAGCTTCGACTCGGCGTATGGCATCGCGGGGCGCAATGCCTACGGCAACCTCACCAACCACGGCGAGCTGGTGGCGCAGACGGTCTATGACTACGCGCCAAAGGCCACCTACGTGTTCGTCAATTACCACACGGAGCAGGACTTCCAGGCGGCGGTGGATTGGCTGATCCAGCGCCATCCCGACGTGGTGGTGCACAGCAACAGCTTCCTCGAGGGGCCGTTCGACGGCACCGGCGATGCGGCGCAGGCCGTTGATCGCGCGAGTGCATCGGGGATCAACTGGGTCAACTCCGCCGGCAACTACGCCGAGAAGCACTGGCAGGGCCCGTGGGTGGATGCCAATCAGGACGACACGCTCGACTGGCCGACGACGGGGGAGTGGACGTTCGACGCCACGTCAAACTCGCCCATCACGTTTGCGCTGTCGTGGAACCAGGACCAAGGTGCCGAGATCACCGACGTCGACCTGGCCCTTGACCACCGCGAGGCCGATGGCACGTGGACCGAGGTGGCGAGTTCACGCGACAGTCAGCTGACGGGTGCCCGATCGGCCGAGCGCATCACCAACTACCTGTCGCCGACTGGCGGCACCTTCCGGCTACGCGTGGCCCTCGCGGCCGGGCCACCCCCGGGCGATGACCTCACGATGTTCTCCCGTGAGGTCACGCTTGATGCCCTCGGCGATCCCGCTCCCAGCAGCGTGCCCACGCCAGGTGATGCCGAGAGCGCCATCACCGTGGGCGCGGTGGACTGGTCGAATAACGCCCTCAAGGCGTATTCGTCACGCGGTCCAACCGACGATGGCCGCATAAAGCCTGATGTGGTCGCACCTACCAATACGCGCGTGAGCACCGCCACAGGACCGAAGTCGGTGGGCGGAACATCGAACGCGGCGCCGAACACGGCGGGTGCCCTTGCGCTGCTCATCGGCGCCCGCCGGGCGTCGGGCGCACCACTGGATCCGGTGTCCGCGAAGTCGCTCCTCATGGGCGATGCGCTTGATCTGGGCGACCCGGGGCCCGACATGTCGTTCGGTGCCGGTCGCATCCGTATGGATGTGGACCCACCGGTCATCAGCCTGTCCGCGGCGTCGCGTCTCGCCCTCGCGGCGCGATTTGCCACGCCACCGCTGCCCGTTGTGGCATCGGTGCAGGATTCGTCGCGCCTGCTGCAGTGGGCGGTGTCGGTGGATGGACGCCAGGTGGCGCGTCGTGGGGGCGAGAACCCGCCGTCGGTCACAATCGGCCGGGCGCGACTGCCCGATGGCCCTCATGTGGTGGAGATCTCGGCCACCGACTGGGTGGGCAACACGGGAACGACCCGCACGAACGTCTCGGTGGACTCCCGCAAGCCGCGGGTGCGTCGTTTGCGCGTGCAGCGGGCCGATGCCGCCACCCCGCGCATTGCACCCGGGCAGCCACGTATTGCGCACGCGCTGGTAGATGTTCGGGACTACGGAACGGTACGTCTGGCCATCACGCTCACCGGGACATCCCCCCGTCCCATCCACCGCGTGACACGCGTTGCGGCCACTGGTCCGGTGAGCATTGCGCTGGGCGTGGTGCCCCCCGGTCGCTACACGGTGGCCCTCGATGCCCGCGATCGGGCGGGCCATGTGACTCACGCGCGCCACGCGATCGTGATCGGCCGGTAGCCGTTCCGGGGCGGATCGCCGCGAGTTTTCGCACAATCCCGTGAAGGGGGTGCGCCGCGCCCTCATCAACATCCCCGAACGAGGTACGGATATGCCGCTCGAGCGCGAAGTGAAGAGCAAGCTCAGGGACCGGGTGTCCCTTGCCAACAAGACGAATGTCGAGGAGGTCGCTGCCGAGGTCGAGGCCGCACGCGCGACCCTCGAGCCGGACGATAAGGACTACGCCCGCCTCGGTGGCTGGCTTGAGGATCTTGCGCACGTTGCCGGTGGCAAGATCATCGGCCGCACCGGTGACCCGGGCGGTCTGCAGGGCTGATCCACCTGGAGGGACCCGCCGAGGCGATGTCAGCCCCGGCGGGGCCTCCCGGTGTTTCCTCCTGTGAGCAGGCGCTGCAGGCGCCTGGTCTCCGCGAGGGCATTCACCTGGCGCCTGTCGGCTGCGCTCCAGTGGCCACGGCGCAGGCGCTCCTCACGGCCTTCACGCGCTTCGATCCAGCGCTCATACGACTGGATGAGACCATTCACGGCATCGGCGAGCGCGATTCCCTGCGGTGTGGCCTCGAACGGGCCGCCGTCGAGGGTGAGCCCGACGTCGGGGCGCCACGCCAACTCCTCGTGCGCGGACCCCACAACGCGAAGCGCATCGGGGCCAACCCGCACCTGAACGCCGTGCCATTCCCGCTTCAGCACATTGTTCTCGAGGGCCGGACGGAACCCGAACGCGCGCAGGCGACGCCGCTCCTGCGGCGAACTCCACACCTGGTGGGTGGCATCGAGAAGCGGCACCAGGCGCTCCGTGATGGCTGCAGCCGGTGACGTCCCCGTCGTATCGTGGGGGTCCGTGGACACGCCCCTGAGTATGTCGTGTAAGGCGGGCGCGGTGCGCGTGAGGTGGGTATTTACGCGAAATCCCGTGGAGTGTGTATGATGCCCGTTCCGCCGTTGTCGCCCCTTTGCGCCTTTCGTCCGGTGCGGCGCCATTCGGTGGCCGCGTCAACGTGCCCGCACCGCTAGCCGCCCACTCACACTGTGTGTTCGTGCCTATGGCGCGTGGCGACGCATTTCCGTTCATCACCGAGCTCATGTCAGGAGGCCTCGCGACTTGAGCACGCCCACCGCCGCTCGGGTTCGGCACAGCTTCTCCCAGATGGAGAAGTTCCTGCCGGTTCCCAATCTCATCGCGATTCAGCGAGCCAGTTTCGAGCAGTTCCTCAACGAGGGGCTGCGAGATACCGTCAATGACATCTCGCCGATCCAGGACTTCACCGGAACACTCATGGTGGAGTTCGGTCCGTACACGATCGGGGGCTGGGAGCCCGGGATGCCCTTCTCGGAGATCTTCCCGAATAACCCCATCAAGGAGTGCCGCGAGAAGGACATGACCTACGCGGCCCCGTTGACGATGGAGGTTTCATTCGTCAACAAGGAGACCGGCGAGATTCGCCGGCAGAAGGTGTTCATGGGCGATCTTCCGCTCATGACCGACTGGGGCACGTTCATCATCAACGGCACCGAGCGCGTCATCGTGACGCAGCTGGTGCGGTCGCCCGGCGCCTATCTCATGGAGCCCAAGGATCGCGAGAAGCAGGTCTTCATCGCGAACCTCATGCCTGCCCGGGGCTCGTGGGTGGAGCTCGAGGTGGACAAGAAGGGTCTCGTCAACGTCCGTATCGACCGCAAGCGCAAGCTGCCGGTCACCACGCTGCTGTTTGCGCTGGGCTATACGCGCGACGACGTGCGCAACCTGTTCCCTCATCCGACGGACAAGAAGCGCATCAACCCGTTCATCGAGCGCACCCTCGAGAAGGACGTCACCGAGGGCGACGAGTCCCGTGGCAACACCAAGTCGCTTCAGGAGCTTGAGGCGCTGGTGAAGGAGATGCAGGGGCACGCCAAGGACATCGACACGGTGCCCGGCGACGTGCGTCTTGGCATCGAGGGCGAGATCGAGCGTATTGAGAAGCGCATCGACCTTCGCGCCGGTGAGCTCATGCAGAACGCCCTCATTGAGGTGTTCAAGAAGCAGCGCCCGGGTGAGCCGCCGACGGAGGTCAACTCCCTCAACCTCACGCGTGGACTGTTCTTCGACTCCAAGCGCTACGACCTCACGAAGGTTGGCCGCTACAAGCTGGATGCCCGCCTGCGTCCCAACGCATCCACGGGTGTGCGCACGCTCGCGAACCCGCGCTTCACCGGCTGGCGCACGGGTATGACCGATGACCTCGTGGAGCTCATCCGCCGCCTCGTGGATCTGCCGATCCGCTACGGCATCGATGAGGAGAGCGCCGACTTCGCCGCCGACGGCAACCTGCTGCCGCGCGACGAGATGGTGCACGAGCTCGACGAGTACGAGCACTTCGGTAACCGGCGCCTGCGCACGGTCGGCGAGCTCATCCAGGAGGCCTTCCGCATTGGTCTCTACCGGATGGAGCGCGTGGTCCGCGAGCGCATGAGCACCGAGGACCCCGACACCATCACCCCGCAGACGATCATCAACATCCGTCCGGTCGTCGCGGCGCTGAAGGAGTTCTTCGGCTCGTCACAGTTGTCGCAGTTCATGGACCAGACCAACTCACTGGCCGGGCTCACCCACCGCCGACGCCTCTCGGCGCTCGGTGCGGGCGGACTCACCCGTGAGCGCGCCCCGATTGAGGTGCGCGACGTCCACCCGACCCATTACGGGCGCATGTGCCCGATCGAGACCCCTGAAGGCCCGAACATCGGCCTGATCGGCTCGCTCTCGTCGCACGCCACGGTCAATGAGTTCGGGTTCATCCAGACGCCGTACCGGATTGTGAAGAACGGCAAGCTGCAGAAGAGTGACGAGACCGAGTGGGAGGTCGTCTGGATCGACGCCACCCAGGAGGAGAACCGCGTCATCGCGCAGGCGAGCGCCGAGATCGACAAGGCCGGCAGGCTGCTTGAGGATGAGGTCCTGTGCCGTCGCAATGGCCAGCCCATCACCGTGCCGCCGAAGGACGTCGAGTACATGGACGTCTCGCCCGACCAGATCGTGTCGGTCGCAACCGCTCTCATCCCATTCCTCGAGCACAACGATGCAAACCGTGCGCTCATGGGCGCCAACATGCAGCGTCAGGCCGTCCCGCTCATGGTGAGCGAGGCCCCGCTCGTGGGAACCGGCATGGAGCACCGTGCCGCCGTAGACACCGGTGATGTCGTCGTGGTGCGCCGCGCCGGCACCGTCGCCGCTGTGGACGCCACCCGCATCATCGTTGAGGTCCGGGGTGGCGAGCACGACCAGTACGAGCTCGAGAAGTTCGTTCGCAGCAACCAGGGAACGCTCATCCACCAGAAGCCCATCGTGAAGGTGGGCGACAAGGTGGAGGCCGGCGGCGTATTGGCCGATGGCTCCTCGACCGACATGGGCGAACTTGCGCTCGGCAAGAACATGCTCGTCGCCTTCATGTCCTGGGAGGGCTACAACTTCGAGGACGCCATCATCATCTCGCAGCGCCTTGTGAAGGAGGACGTTCTGTCCTCCATTCACATCGAGGAGTACGAGATCGACGCCCGCACGACCAAGCTGGGCGCCGAGGAGATCACCCGTGACATCCCGAACCGCTCCGAGGAGTCGCTTGCCGACCTCGACGAGCGCGGGGTCGTGCGCATTGGCGCCGAGGTCAAGTCGGGCGACCTCCTGGTGGGCAAGGTCACGCCGAAGGGCGAGACCGAGCTGACCGCCGAGGAGAAGCTCATCCGCGCCATCTTCAAGGAGAAGGCCGGCGAGGTTCGCGACACGTCCCTGAAGGTGCCGCACGGTTCGAGCGGCAAGGTCATCGACGTGAAGACGTTCAGCCGTGAGGGCGGGGATGACCTGTCTGCCGGCGTCAACGAGCTGGTGCGCGTCTATGTGGCCAAGCGCCGCAAGATCTCCGAGGGCGACAAGATGGCCGGTCGCCACGGCAACAAGGGCGTCATCTCGAAGATCGTGCCCGAGGAGGACATGCCGTTCCTCGAGGACGGCACGCCCATCGACATGATCCTCAATCCGCTCGGCGTGCCGAGCCGCATGAACATCGGCCAGATCCTGGAGACCCACCTCGGGTGGGCCGCCAGCCGCGGTTGGATCAAGGGTGAGGACGGCAAGACCCAGCGCACCTTCGTGGCCACGCCGGTGTTCAACGGCGCGACCCCGGACGACGTGGACCGCGTGCTCACCGAGTGGGCCGCTGCACACGCCGACGAGCCGATCGACATGAACGTGAAGGGCGCGGAGAACGAGGGCCGCCGGGTATCCGGCAAGCTCCGCCTGTACAACGGCCGCACCGGCGACCCGTACGACGGTCGCATCACGGTGGGCTACATGTACATGCTCAAGCTTCTCCACCTGGTGGACGACAAGATCCACGCGCGATCCACCGGCCCGTACTCGCTGGTCACGCAGCAGCCTCTGGGCGGTAAGGCCCAGTTCGGCGGCCAGCGGTTTGGCGAGATGGAGGTCTGGGCACTCGAGGCCTACGGCGCCGCCTACACGCTTCAGGAGATGCTCACCATCAAGAGCGACGACACCGTGGGCCGCGTGAAGGCCTACGAGGCGATCGTCAAGGGCGAGAACATTCAGGAGCCCTCCATCCCGGAGAGCTTCAAGGTGCTCCTCAAGGAGATGCAGAGCCTGGGGCTGGACGTCCGCATTGAGGGCGAGACCGGCATTGAGGCAGCAGCCCGCGAGGACGATGACCTGCTCCGGGCCGCCGAGGAACTCGGCATCGACCTGAGCGGTGCACCCATTTCAGAGGAAGAGGAGCTCGAGGCCGAGGCGGATGCTGCGAAGGCAGCCACCACCGAGGGCGAGGGCGAGAAGGTCGCCGCCACTTCCGGTAGCGACGACGCGGAGGCAGCCTCGTGATCGACATCAATAATTTCGATGCAATCAAGATCGGCCTCGCGTCGTCGAAGCAGATCCGCCAGTGGTCATCGGGTGAGGTCACCAAGCCCGAGACGATCAACTACCGCACGCTCAAGCCGGAGAAGGACGGGCTCTTCTGCGAGAAGATCTTCGGTCCGACGAAGGACTGGGAGTGCTACTGCGGCAAGTACAAGCGCGTGCGGTACAAGGGCATCATCTGTGAGCGCTGCGGCGTCGAGGTGACCCGTGCCAAGGTGCGTCGCGAGCGCATGGGCCACATCGACCTGGCCGCTCCGGTCAGCCACATCTGGTTCTTCAAGGGCGTACCGAGCCGCATCGGGTACATCCTTGACCTCGCACCGAAGGAACTTGAGAAGGTTCTCTACTTCGCGGCATCCATCGTCATCTCGGTGGACTTCGAGAAGCGCGACGCCGACCTCGTGACCCTCGAGGGTCAGGTGGCCGAGGCCGTGCTGCAGTACGTGTCGGACCGCGACATCCGCGCCGCCGAGTTGCGTGAGCGCCTGGAGCGCCGCGTCAACTGGCTCCGCGAAGGCGAGATCGCCGGCTTTGACGTTGATGACGACTTCTGGCTCGAGGACATCGCGCACACGCGCGACCCCGAGAACCCGGACGCCCCGCCCGTGCCACGCGAGATCAGCGACGCCGAGCGCAAGGCGATCGAGTCGGAGCTCCGCAAGGAGACCGACGCGCTTGTGCGCGACGACGAGCGGTACACCGAGGAGTCGGTGGAGCGCATCCAGGAGGCCTGGACCAAGTTCAAGTCGATCAAGCCCCGCGACGTCATCAACGACGACCAGCTGTTTCGCGAGATGCGCGATCGCTTTGCGTCGGCGTATGGGTTTGGCGAGTACTTCGAGGGCGGCATGGGTGCCGCCGCGATTCGCCAGCTGCTTGAGCACTTCGACCTCGAGGCCGAGGCCGTGCTGCTGCGCGAGACCATTCAGACCTCCCGCGGCCAGCGTCACGCCCGTGCCCTCAAGCGCCTGCGCGTGTGCTCCGCGTTCATCCACTCGGACAACCGTCCGGAGTGGATGATCCTGGAGGCCGTGCCGGTCATCCCGCCGGAACTGCGCCCCATGGTGCAGCTCGACGGTGGTCGCTTTGCCACGTCCGACCTGAACGACCTGTACCGCCGCGTCATCAACCGCAACAACCGCCTGAAGCGGCTTCTCGACCTCGGGGCTCCCGAGATCATCGTGAACAACGAGAAGCGCATGCTGCAGGAGGCCGTCGACGCACTGTTTGACAACGGCCGCCGCGGCCGCGCGGTGACCGGCCCCGGTAACCGTCCGCTCAAGTCGCTGTCGGACATGCTCAAGGGCAAGCAGGGCCGATTCCGTCAGAACCTTCTGGGCAAGCGCGTCGACTACTCGGGCCGTTCGGTCATCGTGGCCGGTCCCGAGCTGCGGCTGTACCAGTGCGGGCTGCCCAAGCTCATGGCCCTCGAGCTCTTCAAGCCGTTCATCATGAGCCGTTTGGTGGAGCGCAAGCAGGTCCAGAACATCAAGGCCGCCAAGAAGCTGGTCGACTCGATGATCCCCGAGGTGTGGGACGTCCTCGAGGAGGTCATCGCCGAGCACCCGGTGCTGCTCAACCGCGCACCCACGCTCCACCGCCTGGGTATTCAGGCGTTTGAGCCCGTGCTGGTTGAGGGCAAGGCCATTCAGCTGCACCCGCTCGTCTGCACCGCGTTCAACGCGGACTTCGACGGCGACCAGATGGCTGTGCACCTTCCGCTGTCGGTGGAGGCGCAGGCCGAGGCCCGCATCCTCATGCTCTCGGCCAACAACATCCTGTCGCCGGCCCACGGCCGACCGATCACGGTGCCCAGCCAGGACATGATCCTTGGCCTGTACTACCTCACCTACTGCCCCACGATCTACGTGCGGAAGAAGGGCGAGTCGGGCAACGGCCGTGCGATCGAGGTCATCGACCTCTGGGATTCCGAGGCGCGTAAGTACGTCATCCCGAAGGGCGAAGAGGCCCGCATCGAGGGTGTCACCGATTGGGTCGCCGACCCGTTCAAGGAAGCCCCGCAGTCCGCGCCGCAGCCATTCCGCAGCGACGAAGAACTGCTGGGCGCTCTCGATCACCGCATTGTCACGCTGCAGGACCCGGTGGAGATCCGTCAGGACCCGCTGCACGCCAGCGGTCGTCTGGTCACCACTGCCGGGCGCGTGCTCTTCAATCACGAGCTGCGCACCCAGCTGGCCGAACTGGTCTCCCACGATGCCGATGCACACCCGTACCCGTGGCAGAACCGTGTGTTCACCAAGCGTGAGCTCGGTGAGTTCATCGAGCAGCTCGTGGACCTGTACGGCGCCACGCCGGTCTCGATGCTGCTCGACACGTTCAAGGCGCTGGGCTTCCGCTTCGCCAGCCAGTCGGGCATCACCATCTCGAAGAACGACGTGGTGATCCCGCCGGAGAAGCCGGAGATCCTCGCCAAGTACGACGCCGAGGTCCAGCGCTTTGAGGACTTCTTCGCCGAGGGCCTCATGACGGCCGAGGAGCGCCACGAGCGCGTAATCGGGCTGTGGGACGACGCCACCGACGAGGTCGCAAGCGCGATGCAGGAGCACCTCTTCCGCCTGAACCCCATCTTCATGATGGCCAACTCCGGTGCGCGTGGCTCGTTCAAGCAGATCCGCCAGCTCGCGGGCATGCGTGGCTGTATGGCCAACCCGAAGGGCGAGATCATTGAGCGCCCGATCAAGAGCAACTTCATGGAGGGCCTGTCGGTCCTCGAGTACTTCATCTCCACCCACGGTGCCCGCAAGGGTCTCGCCGATACCGCGCTGAAGACGGCCGACTCCGGCTATCTCA
>JBMOGE010000012.1:0-32874 GCA_049318525.1 Miltoncostaeaceae bacterium | reverse complement strand
TGAGCGGGGAACGGGGGCGCAGTGTTGAAGTACGCCGTCGCGCCGAACGCGGGCTGGGGGTCAGCGGGTCCCGCCAGCACGTACGGGCCGTTCTGGCGGTACACGCCGTAGCCATTCGCACCGGTCCACACCGAATCGTCGTGCCCGTACATCTCGGACAACGGGACGTAAATGTCCTTGGTTGTGTACGCGCTGTTGCCGAGCGTGCCCGACATCTTGATCCACTGACCGTCCGGCGTGAGCGTGCCGGTATAGCTGTACGTGGACGCCGGGGAGCCATATGTGGTGCTGCCGGCGAAGTTGCCCGTGATGGTGATTCCCGCACCGACGACGCTCTGCACGTACTGCTGGAAGCTGGGGTAGTTGGCCCATGCGCCGCCCGCCGATGGTCCGAGCAACTGGAGAAACGATCCGCCGGATGTGCGGTACACAGCCTGCTGGGCGGTGCCCGACGGCCAGGTATTCCCTGCGTACTGGTTGAGGAGGTTCCATGTGCTCGCCACGCAGCCCACATATTCGGTGGCGGGCTGGGTCGATCCGTCGCGCAGCGCCTGTACCCGCCCAGGGGCCAGCACCGAGAGCCGGGCCGGAACCCCGATCTGATCGACCGACGAGATGTCACCGTTCAGCGCGAACGTACTTCCTGCGTTCACGGTGATCTCGGAGAAGTCGTATGGGTGGTTGTTTGCGCCCGCCGTCGGCTTGTTGCCGTAGCCCTTGCCGAGGCTGTAAAGAATGGTCCCGGAGTTCCAGCCGCCGCTCACGCTGATGGAGTAACGATTTCCGCCCTCACTCACCCAGGGGGTGCCCGATCCGATGGGGTCGAGCGCGTAGGCGGTGCCCATCGCGAGTCCTGAGGGAAGGGTCGATGGCTGCTGGGGCGCCGCGTTCGACGCGATGAGCGTGACGAACACGTTGGCGGGGTCCTGCCCCGTGCTGTTCACCACCGTGATCTTGTACGCGGGAGTGCTCCCCGCCGCAGCAATGCCCACCCAGGCGAACAACGCCGCACACACAGCGCCGATCACGCTCATCGTGACCCTGCGTGAGAAGGGAGGCATCACTGGCTCCTGGTGAGTGGTGCGGAAGCCCCAGGTGACGGTTCAGGACAGGTGCACGCGGTTGTCAAATAGCCGCGCCGCCGTTCGACGGCGTGGTGGCAGCACGGTCGATCCCGGCCGCCGATTGAGCCCCCCGGTTACGCGGAGGGTGCGGTATTCAGCATAACGCGCCATCCGGAACATGGGGACAGGTTGGGTCGTCCCCGAAGAGCGCGCCGGTCATGGTCCAGGCCCTGGCACGGCTCCCCCCGCATGCGCGCGCCCACGTGCATGAGGCACATTTTCCGGTGAGGAGGGATGGATCACGCAGCGCCCGGAAGAGTGGGGACCCCCGGTACAGGGCAACCGGCGAGCAGTGGCGCACATTGCCTGCAGGGATTGTGAGGAACCCGCTGGGCTGGACGTCGCCATCGTGCGAGATGAACATGAACCCCCGCCCGGCGTTGACAGGTGGTCCCGGCTCCACGCCGCGCTGGGCGAGAACACGGCGGTAGGAGGGCGCCTCGGTCACCTTGAGGCGATACGGAAGCGTCGGTGCCAGATCAGCCAGGCGGTTGAGCACCACCTCGGTCTCCTCGGCACCAAGGACGTCGGCGGCGCTCCCACGACCCACCGGCACGAGGAAGAACACACTCCACATGCTGGCCCCGGCCAGTTCCACGATGGCTGCGATGCGTTCGAGATCGGGGGCCGTGAGTCTGGTCACCGTGGTGTTGACCTGCGTTGGTATGCCCATATCCCGGGCCATTCGCAGAATCCCGATGGTGCGGTCGAACGACCCGCGTATACCCCGCATGCCGTCGTGGGTGGCTGCGGTCGCACCGTCCAGCGAGATGGCGATGCGCGACAGGCCGGCGTCGACCAACTCGCCCAGGCGTGCCTCAGTCACCTGCGGCGTGGCACTCGGGGTGAGTGCCACGGGCAGGCCCCGCGCCGTCGCATGCCGGGTGATGTCAACGAGATCGCGCCGGAGCATCGGGTCGCCACCGGTGATCACGAGTGTGGTGCCGTCGAACGTGGCGAGCTCGTCGATGAGATCGCGTGCCTCGGCCTCGTCGAGCTGTCCCGGGGCGGCGAGAGGGTGGGCATCGGCACGGCAATGGGTGCAGCGATACCCGCAGGCCCGGGTGACCTCCCACGCCACGATGACGGGGTTGCGGGCGAGTGATGCCATGTCCATGGCTGGAGCGGCGGAGGCTCGTGTGCTGCGCGTCACGGTGTTCAATGCGTATCCCCGGCGAGTCGATACAGGAGAACCATCTATCTCGATAAGGTTATACTTCCGATCGACAGAATAACCAGACGAGGGGGCGCAGATGGCCGTTGAGACGAATGCACATGGGCCGGAATGCGGATGCCGGCCGCCGACGATGGTCGTGTCGTCCCCGCCCGGCGATCGCATCACCCTCGATGTCCGTGGTCTCGATCCGCCTGAGCCCTTTGACCGTACGATCATGGCCCTCGGGCATCTTGGCGACGACGTCGCTCTGGAGCAGATGGTCGATCGGGTGCCGGTATTTCTGCTCCCGTATCTGTCCGAGAGCGGGTTCGGCTATTCGCTGAGGCCGTGCGATGACTCGGGAGTGTGCGTCACCATCTGGCGGCTTGCGCCAGGGGAGACCGGCCCCGGGCTTCAATCTGGCCCGGCTGAGGTCACACCAGACGACGGCCTGCGTGAGTCACCAGATGGCAGCACGGTTCTGGACGCCCGGGTGTTGCCGCCCCGTGCGAAGCACCCGGCCATCTTCGGTCTGTTCGATACCTTGCGCCCAGGTGAGGCGTTCGTGCTCCTGAACGACCATGACCCCAAGCCGCTCCGGTTCCAGTTCGATGCCCAGCGGCCCGCAGGATTTACATGGGACTATCTGGAGGCCGGGCCGGAGGAGTGGCGCGTCAGGATTGGTTGCAGGTGAGCGGTGGATGTACGTCGGTGCCAGCGGAGTAGCCGGCACCGACGTGCCCGGGCGGGGGACGTACGCCCCGCTCGCCGCCCGATTCGATCGAAGGAATACACGCCATGAGCGAGAGCAGGCTGAGCGACGAGGCGATCACGGCGATGGCGCATCCATCACGGCGCCGAATCGTTGAGGTGCTCACCACCATGCCGGATGGGGTGACCGCATTCGATCTGGCCGATCGCGTTGATCTTCATCACAATGCCGTGCGCACCCATCTGACCATCCTTGCGCGCGCGGGGCTCGTGTCGTCTGAGCGCGAGCGGTTGAGCGGGCGCTCTGGGCGACCGCGCATCATCCATCGCCTTGCCGATCCCGCCGCAATGGCTGAGGTTGAGTCCGGACAGGCGCTTGTGGGGATGCTGCTGAAGCTGGTGCAGAGCGCCGGTCTCACGGAGCCGGAGATCGAGGCGGCCGCCGTTGAGGATGGCCGCGCGCTCGCCGGGCAGGGCATGGGACTGGTCTCGGGTTTTCGGCGCATGGGATTCGCTCCCGATGACATCACCGATGCAGCTGCGGCACGCCGGGGTGAGACTGAGGTGCTGCTCCGGCACTGCCCCTACGCCGACTCCATTACGCCTGAGACCGCGCCGACCATCTGCGCGCTGCATCGTGGGGTCGTGCGCGGAATCCTCGCGGACGACCATGGCGAACTCGTGGCATTCGACGCGGTGGATCCACGAACAGGCCCATGCCGTGTGGTCACGCGCGGGGCGCCTCGCACCGATACGGAGTGACTGCGGGGCTCCAGGAATCGATGAACGCGGCGGCCAGTGACGGACCCCGCCCGCATTGTTTCGCGCGGTCGGCAGCGTAGAATCGCCGAAAGTCCCTCCCCTCGAAAGAGGCGCCATATGACTGCCCGAACCATGCTGGTACTCGCTGCCGGTATCGCTGCCGTATCAGCCCCCACGATCGCGACCGCCACCATGGTCTACGTCGCACCTCCCGCGAAGGGCTCCTCCACCTCGTGGGTGATGGTGGCCAACGACGACGGCTCCAATGCCGTCAAGGTTGTCGCCGGAACTGCGGCCAGCATCTCTCCCGATGGGTCTCGCGTGGCATATCAGGTGTGGAACCCGAAGCAGGACAATCCGACAAGCAATGTGCGCGACCTCGCCTCTGGGGCCACGGCTGTGCTTGACGGCACCTGCCAGCCCGGTGTGCTCCCGTGGTCGCCCGACTCGACATTGCTCGCCTGCACTACACAAACGGCGAACGCGAAGGGCTTCGTCACTGGAAACGGCCTCGGGCTGGCGCAGATTCCGGCGTCGCTCGAGGGCGTGTCGTCTATTCCTGTCGGCAACTACATCCCGGCCCCGGGCAACGCGGTGGCAGATGGCGTCGCCTTCTCGCCCGACTCCACGCAGATTGCCTTCAGCCTCATGAAGTTCGGGAGCCACGCGGCTGCGGGCACGCTGTACGTGGCGCCGGTCGCCAATGCCACGGCCCGCACCGCGGTGCTGGCCCGGGCAGCGGCGCCTGTGTGGAGCACATCGGGCATCGCGGCGATGCAGAGCACCAATGTCACGGTGACCCTCAACGGGGCGCGTACTCCTATGGTGCACACCCAGATCTGGACCATCAGCCCCGACCTCTCCTCAAAGAAGCAGCTGACGCACTACAAGGCATCCGGTCTCATGGCCGGCCCTGGGCCAGTGGCATGGTCGCCGAGCGGCAACATGGTGTTCGGGTTCATCGGCGGTGAGGACCACTTGGGCATGGCAACATTCCGTGTTCCCGGCGGTGCAATGACGACCTTGTTCAGCAGCGCCAGCGGCAGCGGCAGCCTTCAGACCGCGGTGGCCGTGTCGGCCGACGGCAAGCGACTGCTCTACACCGCTGGCTCCGAGGACACCCCGGCTGCCATCAAGACGACGAGTCTGACTGGACGCGGCACGCGCACGCTCGTGTCACGGGCGCTCACCGTGTCGGTCACACCGAACTGGAACGGTTGACCGGGACATGACTGCGACCGCTGCCCCGGCCCGTCATGCGCCGGGGCAGCGGTGGTGTCAGGAATGGCACGCCACCACGGTGCGGGGTGCCCGTTTGGGGCACGCGGTGGGGGGTGTGCCCACCAGATGTGCTGTGTGGTCGAAACGCGTTGCGCGTGACCAGGTACCGGTGACATGAGCCACGTGGTCGATCAACGGGGACCCGCACCGGGGAAGCCCGGATGACCGTGCAATGACCGGGTATTGTTCCTCGTTATCGTCCCTTCCCCTGACCAACTTCCGGGAACGTATTTCCATTCCCGGCAGCAACGAGGCCGTCGACGGCTGGGTCTCTTCGCCGTTGGCGTGGTTGCCGCGGCGCTCGTGGGCCTGGGCACCGCGGGGTGCGGTGGCGGAAGTGACGCCCCGGTCGCCGAGTACCGGGTGCGACCCGTTCGTACGGTGCACTTGGTGGTGCCGCTCGGTCTTGCGGGTGGGGATGCCAAGGACATGCGGGCCGCTGTGGAAATGGCCCTCGCTGATGGTGGAGACGCGATATCGGGGGTGCGGATTCGCCTTCGCACAAATAACACCTCTGGGCCCACGGGCGCCGAGTCGGCTGCGCGCGCTGTCGATGCTGCCGAGACGGCAGCCATTGACCCGTACTCGCTCGCGGTCATCGGTTCGATCACATCAAATGGCATGCGGCAAATGGCTCCTATTCTCAACCGCGCCGGCCTGCTTCATGTGAGCGTGACAGCGACAGCAGTGGACCTGACCCGTCGCGACGACGGCCTGCCGACACCGCCAACGGCTGTCGCGCCTACCGGAGTCCGCACCATCGTCCGCGTCGTGCCCAACGATTTGGTGCAGTCGAAGGCGCTCGCCACCTACATGCAGGATGAAGGCGTACGCAGCGTCTCCGTGGTGTCGGACCCAACCTCTTACGGGCAGGGGCTTGGCCTCAATGTCGTGAATGCCGCTCGGGAAGCCGGCCTGATAATTGATGGCCCTCCGATCACGATCACACCGCAGAACGCCGCTGAGGTGGGACGCGCCATCGGGGTTCGCCACAAAGATGACAACTCCCGGTGGGCGCTTATGATCGCCACAAACGATCCAGTCACGGCGCTTCGTGTCGCCCGTGCCGCGGGTGCGTCTGATGAACAGATGGTGATCTTTGCGCCCGATGCCCTTGCGCTTCGGGGGTTTCATGGTCGCCTCGGGCGCCTGGAGTCCCGTACCTATCTCACCAGCTACCTGCTGCCGCTCGCCGCGTATGGGCCCCGGGGAAAGCAGGCACACGATCGACTGGCGAAGCGGCTCGGGCATAGCCCCAGCAGCCTTGTTCTCTTTGCCTACGAGGGAATGGCGCTCACGCTCGACGCAATCCGCACGGCCAATGAGACCCCCGGGTTTGTTGATATGCCGATCGACCGCGAACGCGATCTTGTGCGCGACGCGGCGCTGGCCACGGATACGCGCGACTCGGTCATCGGCACCTACTCCATCGATATCTTCGGAGACACCACCACCACCCTGTTTGGCGGATATCGGGTGGAAGATGGCAAGCTCGTGCGCGGGCGCTCATTCGCAACCGGATCTGTTTCGTGACGATTCTTTACGCGGTCCTCGTGCTTCTTGCCATTGTGGGTTTTGGCGTGGCTGCGGTCGTCTACACACGGTGGCGCGGGCGCCGAGGTGATCTCGTGCGGTTCCCTGAACTTGCTGCCGAGCGGCCCAACGACCTGAACTTCGGCTTCGCAATCATCCTCGGGTTCGTGTTGGTGGCCGCGCTTCAGAACTATCAAGGGGCCCAGCAGGCGGCGGTGACGGAGGGGCGGGCGCTCACCACCATGTCGCGGTCGGCACTGGGTATCCCTGCCCAGCTGCGCGATGACCTCTCGCACCAGTTGGTCTGCTACGGGCGTGACGTCGTTGAGTACGACTGGGCAACGAACGACAGCGGATCCGGAGGGCTGACTGCAGGCGGAAGCCCGTTCGCTGATGCATCTGCCGACCGCATCTCGCAGACGCTTGCCCGCATCTCCACCACAGATGGTGTGAAGGATGCCGTGATGGGGTCGCTTATCGAAGGGGAGACAGCCCTTCGCGAGGCACGCGCCCAGAGGTTGGACATGGGCACGCATCTGCCAGTTCTGTTCTGGGTAATGCTCATCGTGGGCGCCATGCTCGTGATCGCGCTGAGTGCCGTGCTGATGGCCCAGGAATTCGCATGGCTGCAAACATTCGTCGTCTGTGGCTCCGCCGTCATTATTGGCTTCACCGTGATCCTCATCGGATCGCTCGACCGCCCCTATTCCGGAGAGTGGCCTCTCCCCGTGGTAGAGCCAACCGCGATGACGCGTGCCGTGGCATCGATTTCCAACTTCGCCCTCGATCCACGGGTGGATGGATCGTGCCCGTGATCCCGTTCGCAGGGCGCCCCGCATGACCCCGGCCATTCAGCGGGCTGTCGTCATGAGCTTCGTCGCCGTTGTTCTCATCGGGGTTGCGATGTGGGGCGCCGCCGTTGGCGCCGTCCCTGCACCCACCGCCGTTTCGGGTACCGATGCCAATAGCGCCGAAAAGACCATCAAGGTGGGCTATGTCACCTCACCCACGCACCCATACGGCAAGGCGCTGCAACTCTTTGCCGATCGCGTCGACAACGTTTCTTCGGGCCGACTCCGTATTGAACTGGTTCCCACGTATGCCGGTGGCGATGACATCCAGCTTCTGAACGACATGCGTGATGGCACCAAGGGCAGCATCACGGCGGGATCGGTGTCAGCGGCGGTGTGGGAACTCGAAGGCGTGGATTCGTTCGAGGCCCTGCAAATGCCGTTCCTCGTGACCAACTACGCCCTCGAGAGTGCGGTGCTCGCGAGCCCTATCGCCGCGCAGATGCTGAAGGGGACGAAGGCAATCGAGCTCACCGGGATCGCGATTCACGAAGGGGGCATCCGTAAGCCAGCCTCCGACTCATCGTGTCTGCTCTCGCCGTCCGACTTCAAGGGAGTGAAGGTGCGCTCGGTGGAATCGCCCCTCCTCACCACCAGCCTGATTGCGCTGGGCGCCAAGCCGGTGCTCCTTCCCCTGAGCGACGTCTATCTGGGGCTTAAGCAGAAGGTGGTGCAGGCGATCGAGGCCAATCTTGGGCTGGTGTACACGCAGAAACTGTATGAGGTGCTCACCTGCATGTCGGGCAATGTCAATCTGTGGCCCTTTCCCACCGTGCTCGCAATGAACACGCGAGCATGGAACCGATTGACCGATGACCAGGAGAAGTGGATCCGCGCCGCCGCGAAGGATCTTTCATCCGACTCCATCGCCATTCTGACCGACCCCGCGAGCACTCTGGTTGGCGACCTGTGCACCGCGGGCCTTAAGTTCGGTGTCGCCTCACCCGCGCAGATCACGGCGCTTCGCGCAGCCGTGCAGCCCGTGTACGACAAGTACTCACGCAAGCAGCCAACCGGCAGCATCATCAAGCAGATCGAGGCCCTGAAGGCGTCCATCTCGCCGCCCGCACCCACGCCATTTCCCGCGGGTTGCACCGCGCCGTAGTCGAGCGGCGCGAGCGCACCCCGGGGAGCACGTATCAAGGGCGTGCGGAAACGGCGGGCACGGTGCGCCCTCTGGCTGCCCACACGTGATGCTGCCGCATGCCGCCGCTGGGAGCACCGGGTGGGTGGCGTCGCCACCCGGGGATCCGCAGTGGGCGTGGGCTGTCGCCCAGCAGGGGGAACCTGCCGGTGACTACCCCAGGGGGATGTTGATCGCGACGCCGCCGATGACGCCGGTGTAGGCGCGCGCGCCGCCCTTGGCGAGATCCATGTAGCCGTCAAGCGAGCCCGGACCGTCAACTGTCACCCGGCCCGTGAAGTGCGACCCCACGGCGTCGATGGCGCCCGAGATCCGCACACCCGCCGTATCGCTGAAGTTCTGAAACCGGGCGGTCTGACCGAGCATTCCCGATACCCGCATGAATCCACCACGCACGCCGGGGATGCCTCCCAGTCCGGCGTCGGTGCCGGCGCTCAAGGAGTGCAATCCATCCTGAATTGAGAAGCGCGCGGCGTGGGCCACCCGGCCGGGGTTTCCCTTCGCGCCCATCGGCGACAGCGCACCGACGGTCGCAGCGGGGGCGGGGAAGGGGGCCATGTTGATGGCGACCGTCACGCGCGAGCAGGCACCCGTCTGGATGGTCCTGTTGGAGAGCAGGCGTGCCACCTGGGTGGCGGCGCAATCAAGGTTGTCGGACAGAGCGTGGCCCCAGCCCGGTGCCACCACCACGGCTGCGGAAGGCGACCTGGCGGCAACGGCCCGGGCACTGGCGGTGGGGGTGCGCAGATCCTGACCGCCCGCGAAGAGAAGCGTGGGTACCGCCGGGAGTGGCCCTGGCGAAAGGGGGTCGGTGGCCGCGTCGGGCCATGCAAGGCAGCCCTCAGCAGGTGAGGCTGCGCTGGCATTGGCGATTGAGAACGGAGCCACCGCTGCATCACCCATATCCGCGAAGGCCTGGCCGAGGGACGCAACGCGCACCCCGGTCGGATCTGCCGAGGTCCAGGGGGGCGTTGAATCGGCACACTCGGTGGCGAAGAACAGGGCACTCGAGAGTTCGGCGACGGGGGGAGATCCGCCCGAATTCGCAAGAGCGGCGAGGCGGAAGAGCGGGGCGCCATCTCCTCTGGCAGCCGCATGGATGGCACCTGGATACAGGGACCGCATCCCAGGGCTGAGATCGCCCAGCATCAGCAGGCCCGGCAGGTCACCCTGCGCCCCCGGTCCGCCGATCTCCGCGCGCACCATGCGGCCCCTGGCGGTGGTCCCCATCCCCCGCAGAGGGGCATTCGCTGTGGCGGCAACAACTCGCGCCACGTCGCCGACCGGGTTGGTGGTGATACCCGAGCACGCATTCCTCGCGCACAGCGCGGTGAGCATGCCAGGGACGGCTGCCCACGTCTCCGGGGCAAGCCCACTCATCGTGGCCGGATCCACCACGGAGTCGAGCACGAGGTGGCTCACGGAATCGGGGAAGGCCTGGGCGTAGTACTGCGCCACGTAGGTGCCATACGACACACCGCCGAGCGCGATGCGCGGGACGCCGAGTGCCACCCGCAGGTTCTCGATGTCGAGCACGGAGTCCCGGCTGGTGTAGAAGGCGCGATTGGGGCCAACCTGGGCGGCGCACGTGGCGATCTCGGTATTCGAGAAGGTGGATTGCGGGGCATCGAGGGCTGCGCATCGCAGCGCAGAGTTGCCGGTGCCACGCTGGTCGAGCACCACGTAGTCCCAACCGGGAATCGCCGCCGGGAGGATGCCATCGGGATCGAGTGGGGTCCCTGCCTGGCCGGGTCCACCGGCGAGCATCACCACCACGCCCCTTCGGGTGCCGCTGGCGCGCCGGCGCTCCACGTGCAGGGGGATTTCACCCTTTGACGGGTCGGCGTGGTCGAGTGGGACCGACAGCGTGGCGCAGCCCACCCGGGAGGTGCCGGTGCAGGATGAAAAGCGCACCGACTGCGCGCTGGCCGTCGCGGCCAGGCACAGCGTCGCCAGAAGGGCGACAGATAGGCCCATGGTGACCTTTGAGATGCGCGAGCGGATCACGGCCCGAGTGTTGCAGATGCTTCCGGCACGGCGGTGCGACCGCGGTGCCGCGTACCCTCCCCAGCCATGGCACGAACTGATCCAGCCCCGCCCGCCGAGCAGATCGCCAATGCCGACGTGCGCATCGCGGCCGTGGTGGCGGGCTTTCACCGTGGAATCGCCGAGAGCCTCCTCGACGGCGCCGTTACCCGGCTCGCCGAGAGCGGGGTTACCGCTGATCGCGTGGATGTGCACTGGGTCCCCGGTGCCTTCGAGGCCCCATCCGCTGCGCAGGCGCTGGCCATGACCGGTCGCTACGACGCCGTCATGGCGTTGGGTGCGGTTATCCGGGGTGAGACGGCCCACTTCGAGTACGTGTGCGATGCCACGGCGCATGGCCTCATGCGGGTGTCGCTCGATACCGGCGTGCCGTGCGCGTTCGGGATTCTCACGTGCGACACCATGGCGCAGGCACAGGCCCGCGCGGGTGGCGACAAGGGGAACAAGGGCGACGAGGCCGCAGATGCGGCGGTCGCGATGATCAACCTATTGGCGTCCGCTCGGGCGAGTGGCCCGGGAGCGGCGGGCCGGTCCTAGGTTCCGGAGACGGCCTTCTGCACCTTGCCGGCCTTCAGGCAGCGGGTGCAGACGTAGGCGCGGGTCGGCGTCGCGCCGACCATGATCCGCACCTTCTGAAGGTTCGGGTCGAAGCGACGGGGCGTCGCACGCATGGAGTGGCTCCGGTTGTTCCCGAAGGAGGGACCCTTGCCACAGGAGCTGCAGACCTTCGCCATGTCGACCAACTACCTCGTGTTGAAGAAAGAGCGCGGCGGATGCCGCGACTCGGGCACGATGCCACACCACGGCCCGGAGTACCAGCGTGACCGTGCCTGACGATGCATTTGGGCGTCGTCGGGCAGATGCCGACGCACCTGCGATACCCCATCGCCCCGGCGTGCGTTGGTGGTATTCGCCGCTCACGGATCTCCCCGGAGTGGGCAAGGCGACTGCTGATCGTGCGGCCGCCATTGGCGTGCACGACCTCGGCGATCTGCTGGAGCACCTGCCATCGCGCTACCTCGCATACGACAGCGCGCGCCCGGTGAGCGGGTTGGCCGACGGGGAGGAGGCCACGGTTCGGGTGGTGCTCGATTCGATCAGCGTCATCCCCACCCGGCGGCGGGGGCTCAAGATGGTGCGCGCCAAGGTGCACGACGCCACCGGATCCATTGCTGCCATCTGGTTCAACCAGGGCTATCTGGCCGGAGTGCTGGCGCCGGGCGATGAGTTGATGATCCGCGGGCAGGTGAAGCTCCGTCCCAACCGTCAGATCACCGTCAAGGCGCACGAGGTGCTTGGCGCGCAGGCATCCGAAGGGCTGCACACCGAGGGGCTCGTGCCGGTGTATCCAGCCACCGAGGCGCTCCCGGCCAGGCGGCTTCGTGAGCTTGTGGACGCCGCGCGCGCGTATGTGTCGTCGGCGCCCGAGGTGCTGCCCCAGTGGATGCGGGAGCGGGTGAAGGTGGGCACCCGTGCCGATGCGCTCGCCGCCCTGCACTTTCCGCGCACTGCCCGCGAGCCGCGCTCGGCCCGCCGCCGCCTTGCATTTGAGGAGTTGCTCGTATTGCAGATGGGCCTCATCGCCGTGCGCCGGCATGATGAGACCGCCCGGCGCGCCCTGCCCCTTCCGGCGACCGGCGAGATCACGGGCGTCATCAGGGCGGCCCTGCCGTTCACGCTCACCCGTGAGCAGGAACGCGTGGCGCGCGAGGTGGCGCGCGATATCGCCCGCGCGCAGCCCATGCGCCGGCTGCTGCAGGGGGAAGTCGGGGCGGGTAAGACCGTGGTGGCGGCGCTGGCATGTGCGCAGGCCGTGGAGGCCGGTGCCCAGGCCGCCATCCTCGTGCCCACCGAGACGCTCGCCGAGCAGCACCTGCGCACACTCGACTCCCTGCTCGCCCCGGCGGGAATCGAGCCGGTGCTCATCACGGGCAATGTGCCGAAGGCCGAGCGCGAGCGACGCGAGATGGCCGTGGCCACCGGGACCGCACGTGTGGTGGTGGGCACCCAGGCGCTGCTGGTGGGTGGCGTCACGTTCGATCGCCTGGGACTGGTGGTGGTTGACGAGCAGCATCGCTTTGGCGTTGAACAGCGTCAGGCGTTGGCCGAGCAGGCGGGCGACGACGGCATGGCGGCGCACCTGCTGTACATGACCGCCACGCCCATCCCCCGCACGCTTGCCCTCACGGCCTACGGCGACCTGCGGGTGTCGGCGATACGCGGTCGCCCTCCCGGTCGCAGCGAGATCGCCACCCGGTGGGTACGCGACGCCGAGCGCGAGATCGCCTACGACGAGGTACGCGCCGAGCTGCGACGGGGTCGCCAGGCGTACGTCATCTGCCCACTTGTGGAGGACGGCGAGTCCGGTATCGCGGCGCGGTCGGCGGTTGCCGAGTTCACGCGCCTGCGCCAGGGCCCATTCGCCGCGTTCAGGGTGGGGCTCGCCCACGGTGCCCAGCGACCCGATGAACGCCGCGCGGCCATGGCGGCATTTGCGGCGGGCGAGACCGACATGCTGGTGGCCACAACCGTGGTTGAGGTGGGCATTGATGTTCCCAACGCGACGGTCATGCTCATTGAGGACGCCGACCGGTTCGGGCTGGCGCAACTGCATCAGTTGCGTGGGCGTGTGGGGCGCGGCGAGCATGCGGGCACATGCCTGATATTTGCCGAGCCGGGAGGGGAGGAGGGCATGCGCAGGCTCGAAGCCCTGGTGCAGACCAACGATGGGTTCCGCCTTGCCGACATTGATCTGGAGATCCGTGGCGAGGGCAGCATTCTTGGCCTCAGGCAGTCGGGGCCCACCGACCTGCGCTTCGCCCGGCTGTCGCGCGACCGCCGCACGCTGGCAGAGGCGCGTCAGGTGGCGCGGGCCACCCTGCGCCGCGACCCGCACCTTGAGGAGCCCGAGCACGTGCTGCTGGCCGACGCCGTTCGCCGCGCGTTTCCCGATCTGCCCAGATTGCTGGACGCCTGATGCGCGTGGTGGCCGGCGAGTTCGGGGGGCGGCGTCTGGTGGCCCCGTCGGGAACGGACACACGTCCCACCTCCGACCGCGTACGCGAATCGCTCTTCTCAATTCTGGGGCCGCTTGACGGCACCCAGGTGCTCGATGTGTTCGCCGGCAGCGGTGCCCTCGGCATTGAGGCGATCTCGCGGGGGGCAGCGTTGGCCGTGGCTGTGGAGCGCGACCGCAATGCGGTGCGCGCCATCCGTGCCAACGCCGACGCGCTGGCCCTTGGCGACCGCCTGCGGGTGGTGCCGCGTGGGTGGCGCGAGGCCCTGCGCGCTGAGGCCGGTGCCGGTTCGCTGTTCGATCTTGTGCTCGTTGACCCGCCCTATGACCTGCTTCCCGAGATCCTCTCCGACCTTGGCCCGGCCATCGCCAAGGTGCTCGCCCCGGACGGTGTGGTGGTCCTCGAACACGCCCGTGGTGCGATGATGGGGGCCGACGGCATCCCCGGTATCGGGGTCCCTGAGCAGACAACCCGCCGCTACGGCGGTACGGAGATCACCGTGATGTGGACTGCGGGAGCAGGAACATGAGCACCGGAGGGCGAATCGCCGTGTGTCCGGGAACATATGACCCGGTCACGTACGGCCACCTCGACGTGATCGAGCGGGCAGCGCGCCTGTTTGATCGGGTTGTGGTGTCCGTCGCCGAGGGATCGAACACAAAGCAGCCAATGTTCACCGCGGAGGAGCGAAAGGCCCTTTTGCGTCAGAGCGTCGAACATCTTGGGAACGTCGAGGTCGTGGGCTTCAACAGCCTGGTGACCACGCACGCCCGCGAGGTCGGCGCCACTGTCGTTGTGAAGGGTGTGCGGACGGCCGCGGACTTCGACTACGAAAACCAGATGACCCAGTTCAACCGGGGATTGGCGGGGGAGATCGACACGGTCCTCCTTCCGGCATCACCCGAGTGGGGCTTCCTCTCGAGTTCCGGCGTCCGTGAGGCCGCCACGTGGGGTGCTTCTGTTGATCAATGGGTACCCCCGCATGTCGCGGACGCTCTCCGGGACCGACTCGGTTCCGGCCGCACCGCCTGAAAAAGGACGATCTATGGATGTTCTCGCGCTCATCGACAAGCTGGACGATCTCGTGCACAACGCGCGCGCGGTGCCCCTGACAGATCAGGTGCGCATCGACCGCGAAGCGATTTACGAGCTCCTCGACCAGATGCGGTCCACGATCCCCGAGGAGATCAAGCAGGCCCGCTGGATCGTGAAGGAGCGGCAGGAGATGCTCGCCGAAGCCAAGCGTGAAGCCGATCGCATTGTGGGCGAAGCCCGCGAACGCGCCGAGCGTCAGGCATCGGAGCAGGAGGTCGTGAAGCTGGCCGAGCGCCAGGCGACCGAGATGCTGGACGACGCCCGCATGCGCGAGCGTGAGGTACGTCTGGGTGCCGAGGACTACGCCGACGAGGTGCTGGGAACGCTCGAGGTCAACCTCGAGAAGTTCACCAACGCCGTTCGTCGTGGCCGCGAGCACCTTCAGGGCAAGTCTGAGGAGGCGGAGGCAACGCCCTTCGTCACCGACGACTCAAGCTCCTACAGCGACTGATCAGTTGACCGGGGACCGCCCGGCGAAGAAGGACGCACCCGTTGACCTCCGCCGCCTCGACATCACGTCGGGCGGCGGCGCACAGGTTGACGTGGTGACGTCCCTCGACGGCATGATCATGGGCGCGCAGGAGTACGTGCCGGTACCCGCCGAGGTTGAGGCCCGCATCGATGTGAGCTCGTCCGGCTCGGGCGTCGGGCTCCGGCTGCGACTGGCAACCGAACTGCGTGGGCCCTGTCAGCGCTGCCTCGCCGCCGCGGCGGTGCGCGTTGACGTGGATACGCGCGACTTCCAGGCCGGGGGCCGCGACCTCGTGGAGGATCCAGATCCCGATCTGGACTGCGAATACCTCATCGGCCCCTCGCGGCAGGAACTCGACGTGGCGGCGTGGGCCCGTGACGCCGTTGTTGAGGCCATGCCCATGACAATTCTGTGCCGCCTCGACTGCGCGGGCATCTGCCCCAGTTGCGGCACCGACCTGAACGCCGGCTCGTGCAACTGCACCCAGGAGGCCACCGATCCCCGGTGGGCCGCGCTCGGCGATCTGGCGGCGCGCATGCGGGAGGATTCACCCGACGAGGCGTGAGCACCGCTATCACGCACAGTTGTCCCGCACCGATTTTCCACACTGATTTGCCGCACCGCTTGCCCACGACGCTTCCGAGGCGCTAACCTCCCGCGTCGTTCCGGAACCGGTCCTATCGAGGAGCCGCATTGGCAGTCCCCAAGCGCAAGACATCCCGCGCACGCCGTGACAAGCGTCGTGCCACCCACACGGTGTCGGCCACGCGCCTCGGCCGGTGCCCTCGCTGCACGGCTCCCGTGATGCCCCACCATGTCTGCATGGTGTGCGGTCATTACAAGGGCCGCGCGGTCGTCGACACCGGCGCCTGACGCACCTCCACCCGTGAGCGGTTCCGCCGCTACTCCCGTCGTCGTCGCCGTTGACGCGATGGGGGGAGACAAGGCACCGCAGGTGCCAGTGGCGGGTGCCGTCGCGGCAGCGAAGGAAGGCATCAGGATCCTTCTGGTCGGCGACTCGGAGGCGCTCGAGCGCGAACTCGCCACGCATGGCGATGTTCCGGGCGGCGTTACCGTGGTGCATGCCAGCGACCGCATCCACTCTGCCGAGGATGGCGTTCGGGCGGTGCGCAACAAGGCTGATGCATCCATGGTGGTCGCCTGCCGCCAGGTGGCCGAGGGCAACGCCAGCGCCGTCATCTCCGCCGGGCACACCGGCGCCATGCTCGCGGCGTCCACGCTGCTCATGCGACGCCTGCCGGGCGTCATCCGCCCCGGTCTTGCCGTACCCATGCCCTCCGTGCTCGGCCCGGTCGTCCTCATTGACGGCGGGGCCAATGTGGAGTGCAAGCCCGAGTACCTCGCGCAGTTCGCAGTGATGGGCCGGGTACTTGCCCGCGACATCATGGGTATCGCCGACCCGACAGTGGGCATCCTCACCATTGGCGAGGAAGCCGGCAAGGGCACCGATCTGGTGCAGGAGACCTACGCGCTGCTTGAGGGCACCGAGGGCTTCATCGGCAACATCGAGGGGCGCGACATCCCCATGGGCACGGCCCGGGTCATCGTGACCGATGGCTTTACCGGCAACGTGGCGCTCAAGCTCTACGAGGGCGCTGCGGGGATGATCTTCCACGAGATCCGCGCGGGCCTCACGTCGTCGCTCCGCGGCAAGATCGCCGGCATGCTGGCCATGCCTACATTCAAGGGTCTTCGCAAGCAGGTTGACCCCGAGGAGTACGGCGGGGCCTATTTGTTGGGTGTGCGCGGAATGTCCGTGATCGGCCATGGCAACGCTGGCGTGCGCGGTATGACCAACGGCATCCGCCTGGCTGCGCGCGGCGTGACCAGTGACGTCACCGGTCACATCCAGGCCGGCCTCGAGGCCACACTCCGCTAGCGGGCCCGGCGCGCCGGGGTCGTCCGGACGCGTCTGTACGTTCCCCGGCGTCCTGCAGTGCCCAATCGGACGTCCCAAAGGGAGAATATGGTGGATCGAGCCCAGGCCCTCTCCGAGATTCAGGCCATCCTCGTCGAGCAGTTGGGAGTCGAGGCGTCAGAGGTCGTCGAGAGCGCGTCGTTCGCGGAAGATCTGAACGCCGACTCTCTTGACCTGGTCGAAATGATCATGGAGATGGAGGACAAGTTCGGGGTCAAGATCCCGGATGAAGAGGCGGAGAAGATCGTCACCGTTGGTGACGCCGTCGACTACGTCGTCGCACGCGCCGGTTCCTGAGGCATCCGGACAGTCACCTCGTGACCTCGCCGGGCTTCTCGAAATGCTGGAGCCTGACCTCAGGCGAGAGGCGCTGCTGCATCCGCAGTGGGCGCCCTCTCGCCTGCAGTCGTACGAACGCCTTGAGTTTCTGGGCGATGCGATCCTCGGCCTCATCGTGACGGTCGAGCTCTTTAGTCGTCACCCCGACCGGGGCGAGGGCGATCTCACCTTTATGCGCCAGCGGGTCGTGTCGCGTGATGCCTGCGCGGTTGTGGCCGATGACTGCGCGCTTGCAGGCGCGATGATCGCCGCAGCGCCCGCCAAGTTCGAGAGCGATGCGCGCGAGCTGGCCACCAGCCACAACGTGAAGGCAGCGCTCGCGGAGTCGGTGATCGGTGCAGGGTGGCTGGGCGTGGGACCGGAGGCCACCACATCAGCGGTGCTCGGGTCATTTGCTGCCGCGCTTGATGTCGCTCCCACGCAGATGCGTGACGCGAAGACGATTCTCCAGGAGGAGGTCGCACGCCGGGGTGGCACACGGGTGCATTACGAGATCATTCACGAGGACGGCCCCGCCCAGGCACGCGTGTTCACTGCGCGGGTCTCGCAGGATGGCCGCCCGCTCGGCGAGGGATCGGGCCGTTCCAAGCAGGCGGCCGAGCAGGCCGCCGCAGACATCGCGCTCGGCGCGATTGGCGAGAGAGAGGCCTGAGCCCATGTTGAAGCGCCTGCGCATCAAGGGCTTCAAGTCCTTTGCCGATCCTGTGGATCTGGAGTTCGGGCCCGGGCTCAACGTGATCGTGGGCCCCAATGGGTCGGGCAAGAGCAACATCTCCGAGGCCATCGCATGGGCGCTCGGCGAGCAGCGCTCCGGCCGTCTGCGCGCGCCCGCCATGCAGGACGTCCTGTTCTCGGGAGGCGATGGTCGCCAGCCCGTGGGCATGGCCGAGGTGGGCATCACTCTTGATGGCGGCGTCGCCGACGGCCCCGCCGAACTCGGGCTCACCCGCCGTCTGACGCGCGCCGGCGACTCCGGCTACCGCATGAACAACGGCAGTTGCCGTCTTGTGGACGTGCTCGACGCGCTGTCCTCCCGCGGTCTGGGCCCCCAGTCGCTGTCCATCATCAGGCAGGGGCAGGTGGATGCCATCTGCCAGAGCAAGCCCGCGGCGCTGCGCGGCATTCTCGACGAGGCCGCTGGCACCGGCCTGCCCAAACGGCGCCGGCATCGCGCCGAGTTGCGGCTCAAGCATGTGGACGAACACCTCGCCCGCGCCCGCGACCTGGCGTCCGAGATCTCCTCGCGTGCCCGCTCGCTGGAGCGCCAGGCCCGGTCGGCTGAGCGCGCCGCCGAGGTGGAGAAGGACCTCACCGCCGCCCGCGAGGCATTGGCAGTGGCACGCGCGGTCGCTGCCGGCCGGGAACTCGCCACCGCGAAGGACACCCGTGCGGCCAGTGCAGCTCAGGTGGCCGCGGCCACCCAGGCGTTCGAGCAGGCCCGTGCGGCATCGCGCAAGGCGGGTGAGGACCGTCAGCAGGTCATCACCGAGCGCGAGGGTGCGATGCAGTCGGCAGGGCGCATTCGCGGGGTGTCCGAGCGCCTGGCCGGTCGCGCTGAGGTTGCGACCGGTCGCGTGGCCGCTGCCGCCGAAGAGTCGGAGCGCCGGCGCGAGCGCAGGCGCGAGGCGCAGGAGGCCCTCGTTGCCGCCGAACGCGCCTACGAGGAGGCCGAGCAGGGGCTCCACGCCGCCGAGGCCGCGGCCCGCGAGGCTGCCGACCGGTTGGAGCAGGCCGAGGTCGCCGATCAGGCTGCAACCGGTGCGCTCGAGAATGCCCGTGAGGACCGCCGCCTGGCCGAGCGCGATGCGCTTGAGCGCAGCGCCGCCGAGGGCCGCGTGGTGCGCGCCACCGAAGCCATTTCGTCGCTCGACGGCGCGAACGCGCCCGACGTTGCGCGTGCCGAGCGGCGGATGGAGATCTCCACCGCTCGCCGGGTGCGCGATCAGGAGCGCCGGGCACAGATGCACCGTGCTGCGGAGGCCGCGCGTTCGGCACGGGAGGGTGCGGCAGCACGCGCCACGCGCCTGGCATCTGAGGCCGCATCCCTTGCCCCTGGTGACGACCGCCCATTTGAGGGCACGCTGCTTGGCGACGGCATTGAGGTGCAGGAGGGCATGGAGCGAGCGGTTGCTGCTGCGCTCGGGGAGCTTGCCGATGCACCGCTCGTGGATGGTGTTGGGCCGGGCACCAAGGCACTTGAGGCAGGCGCAAGCGCCGCCGCTGTCGCCCGCCCGGTCGCCATCGGTGGGCAGGCCGCACCGCCGGTTGCCGGGGCGCGCCCGCTGTCGTCGGTCGTCACCGCATGCCCCGATCGTGCCCGCCCGTGGCTTGATGGACTGCTCGCGGGCGCGTGGCTGGTGGACTCCCTTGAGGGGCTGCCACAGGGGCTCGACGCCCGGGTACTGGTGACATCGGAGGGTCTGGCGTTCCGCCCGGGCCTCGGCATGCTCACCGGGGTACGTGGCCCGTGGGCCGGTCGTGCCCTGCACAGGCGCGCCATTGAGAGCGCCGAGCAGGCCGGTGGGCTTCTGGAGCGTGCCGAGCAGGCTGAGCGCGACGCCGCCGCTGGCGAGCGTCGTATGGATGCCCGCGCCCGGGCCAGCGCGCGATCGGCCGAGCGTGCCGAGTCGCGTGTTGAGTCGGCCCGCGCCGAGCACCGCCGCCGTGCCGCTGCCCGGGCCGAGGCCGTGGCTGCGCTCGACGCTGCCCGCGCCGAGCTCGTGCGCCTTGGGTCCGCCCCCGACGGCGAGCCCATTGACCCCGATGTCGCCGCTGCCTCCGCGCAGGCCGCACGTGTGGCCCGCGATGCGGCACGCGAGTCGGTGCGTATCGTTGACCATGATGCGGCGCAGCGTCGCGGCACGCTCGAGGACATCGTGGCCAGACGTGCCCGCGCCCGAGCGGTGGCAGAGGCCCCCGAGCCGGCGCTGGCCGATCACCGCACCGTGCTCGCCGCCGCGCACGCCATGACCGCCGTGGCCGAGGCCCTGGCCCCCTGCGGCGACGCCCTCGATGAGAGCGCCCGCGAGTTGGCTGGCAGGCTGACGGAGATGGGCACCGCGCTGCAGGCAGCGCATCAGGCCGTGGAGTCGGCCGAGCGCGCCTCGAGTACCGCCGCGGAGGGCGATCGTGCCGCTGAGATCGCCGTGGCCGTGACCGCCGAACGCGCGAGAGAAGCCGGCGTGCCGGAGGGTGCCCCGGCACCCCCGCCCGCAGCAGAGGACGAAGAGCACGCCGACGTGATCTCTGAGCGCGTGGAGGCGCTCTCGATGCGCCGTGAGGGCATGGGCGCGGTCAACCCGCTGGCAGCTGAGGAGCGCGCCGAACTTGCCGAGCGCGAGACCGAGACGGCTGAGCAGATCGCCGACCTGGAGCAGGCGGTCGATGCCCTGCGTGCGCAGATGGCCGATCTTGACGCGCAGGTGGCAGGTGGCTTCACCGAGGTGCTGCAGGCCGTCGATGAGCGCTTTCAGGAGGTCGTCGGCCTGCTGTTCCCCGGCGGCACCGGCCGCCTTCGCGTTGTGGACGACGAGGGAGAGGAGGGCGTGGAGGTCGAGGTGATCCCCGCAGGCAAGCGTGCCCGCTCACTCGCCCTGTTCTCGGGCGGCGAGAAGTCGCTTATCGCCCTGGCGTTCTGCCTTGCCATCGCCATGGCACGACCCACTCCGTTCTACTTGCTCGACGAGGTTGAGGCGGCGCTCGACGACGCCAACCTGCGCCGTTTCCTCGGAGTGCTGCGCCGCCTGGCCGGCGAGCGTCAGTTCATCCTCATCACACACCAGCAGCCCACCGTTGAGGTGGCTGACCTGCTGTTTGGGGTCACCATGGGCCGCTCCGGCGTGTCGCAGGTGGTGGCGCGGCGCCTTGACCGCGATGCCGAGGGCCCTGCGCGCCCGTGGGTTCGCCGACAGCTGCAGGCTGCGCCCGAGCCGCCCCGCGAGGTGGAGGCCGATGAGCCGCCCGCCGCCGCGGCTATGGGATGACCGACGAGGAGGGCGGGGACGGCCTCGGTGCATTCGCGGCCCTCTTCGGGCTGGAGACACCCGGTGCACCGGCCGCCGCCGACGAACCCGGTCGCCGTGGCCTGTTCCGTCGTCTGAAGGAGAACCTCACCAGGCCCCGGCAGGCGATCTCGCCGCAACTCGCCGGGATCTACGCGTCCAAGCTGGTGTCGGAAGACACCTGGGAGGACCTGGAAGAGGCGCTGATCACGGCCGACTGCGGAATGCCCGCCACCATGGACCTTGTGGATGCGCTCCGTGCCGAGGCTGCTGCGGGTCGCATTACGTCGGGATCCGGCCTCGCCCGGGCGCTCACCGATGAGATCGCGGGGCGACTGGCATCTGCGCCACCGCGTATGGCGCTGGGGAATGAGCCCACGGTCATTCTCGTTGTGGGCGTCAATGGCGCGGGCAAGACCACCACCATCGGCAAAATGGCGCATCGCCTCGCGTCGCTGGGGCAGAAGGTGGTCATTGGTGCGGGCGACACCTTCCGCGCTGCCGCCGTGGAGCAGCTGGCCGTGTGGGCGGATCGTGCGGGCGCCGACATCGTGCGCCAGTCACCGGGTGCCGACCCGGGTGCCGTGGCCTTCGACGCAGTGGCTGCCGGCCGGGCGCGCAATGCCGACGTGGTCATCATCGATACCGCCGGCCGCCTGCAGACCCAGAACAACCTCATGGAGGAGCTGCGCAAGGTGTACGGCGTCACCGGCAAGGCGATGGAGGGCGCACCACACCACGTGCTGCTGGTCATCGATTCCACGACCGGGCAGAACGGTTTGTCGCAGGCCCGCCTGTTCTCAGAGGCGGTGCCGGTGAGTGGGCTGGTGCTCACCAAATTGGACGGCGTCGCCCGCGGCGGCATCGTGGTTGCCATTCACCGCGAGCTCGGTATTCCAGTCACCCTCGTGGGCGTGGGCGAGGCTGTTGAGGACCTGCAGCCCTTCGACGCCCGCGCATTTGCCGAGGCCATTTTCTCCGCCGACACAGACCCGGGCCAGTAGCGCGGTATCCTCCGGCATTCGGGCCTCGTGGCCCGGCCTGAACCATGTTCGACGCACTCACCGACAAGCTGCAGGGCGTTTTCTCCGGCCTCAAGGGCCGGGGCAAACTCACCGAGGCCGACATCGACAAGGCCATGCGCGCCATTCGCCTGTCGCTGCTCGAGGCCGACGTCAGCCTGCCCGTGGTCAAGCAACTGACCACGGCCATCAAGGAGCGCGCGACTGGCGACGAGGTGATGTCGTCAATCACACCCGACCAGCAGGTCGTGAAGATCGTGAGCGAAGAGCTCACGCGCCTGATGGGTGGCGCCAACGTGAGCCTCGCGATGTCGCCCAACCCCCCGACGGTCATCCTTATGGCGGGGCTCCAGGGGTCGGGGAAGACCACCTGCACCGCGAAGCTGGCCCGGCACCTGCTGAATGAGGGCCGCGCGCCGATGATGATTGCGTGCGATGTGCACCGTCCCGCCGCCATGGAGCAGTTGGCGGTGCTGGGCGAGCAGATCGGCGTGCCGGTGCATCTGGAGAAGGGCGCCACCGACCCGGTAAAGATCGCCACCGCCGGAATCGCGCAGGCCAAACGCTCCGGCCGCGATGTGGTCATCGTCGATACGGCAGGTCGCCTCACCATCGACGCCGACATGATGGCCGAGCTGGTGGCCATCCGCGACGCCGTCAAACCCACGAGCGTGGTGCTGGTGGTCGACGCCATGACCGGTCAGACGGCCGTCGAGGTGGCCACGGCATTCCAGGACGCGGTGCAGTTTGACGGCGTGGTGCTGAGCAAGCTCGACGGTGATGCGCGCGGTGGCGCGGCCCTGTCGGTGCGCTCGGTGACGGGCAAGCCGATCCTGTTTGTGGGCACCGGCGAGAAGGTTGATGCCCTCGAACCATTCCACCCGGATCGCATGGCATCACGCATTCTTGGGATGGGCGATGTGCTCAGTCTCATCGAGAAGGCGCAGCAGACGGTGAGCGTTGATGACGCTAAGCGTATGGAGGATCGGCTCCGGGGAGGTAACCTCACGCTTGACGACTTCCTCGAGCAGCTGCAACAGGTCCGTAAGATGGGCCCGCTCGGCCAGGTCATGGGCATGATTCCCGGATTCAGCCAGGCTGCGAAGATGAAGGACGTTCAGGTCGACGAGCGGCGTATTGACCGCGTGGAGGCCATTATCAGCAGCATGACGATGCCCGAGCGCTCGCGTCCGGACATCATCAACGGCAGTCGTCGTCGCCGTATCGCCGAGGGCAGCGGCACGACGGTCCAGGAGGTCAATCAACTTCTGGCGCAGTTCAAGCAGATGCAGAAGCTCATGAAGCGCATGGGTAAGGGCGGCGGAGGAATGCCGTCCATGCTCGGCGCCTGACAGATCCAATCCCCTAGGGAGCACAGTGGTCAAGATCCGCCTCGCCCGCGTGGGCAGCAAGAAGAATCCTATTTACCGCATCGTGGTGTCCGACTCGCGCTCGCCGCGTGACGGTCGCAACATCGAGACGATCGGCCGGTACAACCCGCAGCCCGATCCGTCGATCGTCGAGGTTGACCTCGCACGGGCCGATCACTGGCTGGGGCACGGCGCACAGCCGACCGCGCCGGTGAAGAAGCTCATCTCCATCGTCCGCGCACGCGGCTGATAACGGCATCGTGAACGAGGACCGCGCCGCAGAGATGGTCGCCCGAATTGCTCGGGCGATGGTCGAGAACCCAGACGAGGTATCTGCCTCGGTGGGCGAGGAACGCGGCGAGCCCGTGATCGATCTGGTCGTGGCCGAGCCCGACCGCGGTCAGGTGATCGGTCGTGGCGGCCGTGGCGCGCACGCCCTCCGCACTCTGCTCCGGGCGGCCACTGGGCCCCGGAGCGAGGGCGGTCTGGGCCTTCACATCGTCGATTAGCACGATGACCGGCGACGGCGATCGGGTTGCCATCGCGCGCCTCGGTCGTCCGCACGGCGTGCGTGGCGATATCACCGCACACGCCGACGGCCCCACCCTCGGAACGCTGGAACCCGGTGACACGGTGTTTGTGCGCATTGAGGGGGTCGACCGGACCCTGGTGCTCGAATCACGCCGCGGCGACCCTCTGAAGGCCATTCTGGGCTTTGAGGGGTTCACGTGCCGTGAGGAGGCTGCGGTGCTCACGGGCAACGCCCTCTTCGTTGATGCAGAGCTGCTGCCGGGGATTGTGGACGACGACACGTTCTACGTGCGCGACCTGCTGGGCTTTGAGGTGTTTGAGGGCGATCGCCTGCTCGGCCCCGTGGCCGATGTGGTGCCGGGGCCCGCGAATGACGCCATGGTGGTTACGGGTCCGGTGGGTGACGTACTGGTGCCGTTCACGCACGACGCAGTGGTTGACATCGACCACGAGGGCCGTCGCATTCTGCTGCGCGCCGATCTGCTGGGCAGCTGGGCGTGGGGCGAGGACCAGTGAGCATTGACGTGCTCACGCTCTTTCCCGAGTGGTTCGACTGGATGCGCCGCCCGCGGCACCTCGCCAATGCTGCCGAGACCGGTGGGTTGGAGATCCGATGCTTCAACCCGCGTGATCACACGCCGCTGGGGCAGGGGCAGGTGGACGACTCACCATATGGCGGCGGGCCCGGCATGGTGCTGCGAGTCGACGTGATGGCGGCCGCAATGGAGGCCATCTACGGAGTGCCGGCCGAGACGGTGCGCGACACGCGCCGCGTGGTGGTGCTGAGCCCGCGTGGGCGCCCATTTACGGATGCCGTGGCGCGCGAGCTCGCGGTTCTGCCCGACATCACCTTTCTCGCAGGCCGCTACGAGGGATTCGACGAGCGGGTGCATACCCACCTGGCTGGCGACTGCATCAGCCTCGGCCCATTCGTGCTTGCCGGTGGGGAAGTGGCCGCCATGACCATCATCGATGCCCTTGCGCGCCGGGTGCCGGGTGCGCTGGGTAACGCCGAGAGCCTCGATCGCGAATCATTCTCCCCCGGCCTTGAGGGCCGCGTTGAGCACCCCCATTTCACCCGTCCCGCCGAGTTCCGTGGATGGGGAGTTCCGTCCATTCTGCTGTCCGGAGATCACGCCGCCATCGAGCGATGGCGGCAATCCGAGGTACGTCCCGCTCCCCAGCCCGACGTACTGCTATCCTCGCCGTCGCTTTCACCTCAGGAGGATTCACAGCAATGACCGTCATCGAGAGCCTGGAGCGGATGCAAATCCGCGACGACGTCCCCGAGTTCCGCCCGGGGGACACCGTGCGTGTGCACTTCCAGGTCATTGAGGGCCAGCGCCGTCGCGTGCAGGTCTTCGAGGGCACGGTCCTGAAGCGTCAGGGCGCATCCTCCCGCGAGACCTTCACCGTGCGCAAGCAGAGCTTCGGCGTTGGCGTGGAGCGCACGTTTCCCGTGCACTCCCCCAAGATCGAGAAGATCGAGCGCACCATGCAGGGTGACGTGCGTCGCGCCAAGCTGTACTACCTGCGCGACAGGGTGGGCAAGAAGGCCCGCGTGCGTGAGCTGCAGAACTGGCAGACGACCCAGACGGCGTCCACTCCGGTGGATCCCGAGGCGGTTGAGGTCGTTGAGGTCATCGCCGACGTCGAGGAGACCACCGGCGACGAGTGATCCGCCCGCGGCGCATGCCGCATTTGCTTTTCCGAGGGCCCGCCGTTGTGCGGGCCCTCGATGTTTCGGGGGCCACTCATGTCCCGCGTCGGCGGTAGCGTGGAGGTATGCGACCGCTCGCCACGGGACTGTCCCCCCTGCTCGACCACGACCTGCAACTGGGCGTTGACCGTGTGGCCGGTGCCGACGAGGCCGGGCGCGGGTGTCTGGCAGGGCCCCTTGTGGCCGCGGCGGTGTGCCTCAACCTCGGGTCGATGTCGAGGGAGGCCCTTGAGGCCCTGTCAGGGCTGAATGACTCGAAGCGGCTCAGCCCGCGCCGGCGTGCGGCGCTGGTGGGGGCGGTGATGATGTATGCCGAGCAGGTGGTCATCATCTCGGCCACCTCCCGCACCATCGATGCCAATGGCCTGCATCGCACCAACATCAGCGCCATGGCGCGCGCGGTGCGGGGTATCGCCCCCGCCCCGGACCTGGCCCTGGTGGACGGCTTCGATCTGGGGCCGCACGCCCCGCCGCACCGACGGGTCATCAAGGGAGACGCCACCAGCGCGGCCATCGCCGCCGCCTCGGTAATCGCAAAGGAGGCGCGCGACCGCCTGATGCGCGGTCCGGCCGCCTCCCGGTACCCGCAATACGGCTTCGATGGGCACGTTGGGTACATCACGGTCGCGCACAAGGACGCCGTGCGCGCCCATGGTCCGAGCCCGTTGCACCGGATGTCATTCCGTACGGATGCCTATGTCAACGAGCCCTCGCTACCTGAGTAACGCTCGGGGGTGATGTCCTGGGTGCGCGTGATATCCCACCCCGCGCCACGGGGCACCACCACGATCAGGTCGGGGCGTATGGCGTGGCCGGCGAACTCGGGGTGTCGAGCCACATACGCCAATGCGGCACGGGCGAGGCGATCACGTTGCCCGGTGCTGATGGGCGGGAAGTGGGGGTCGTACCGGGTGCGGGTCTTCACCTCGCAGGTGGCCAGAATGCCGCGGCGCTCTGCAGCGATGTCAATCTCACCCCCGCCCCCGCGCCACCGGGTGGCGAGAATGCGCCACCCGCGCCTGATCAGCCATCGTTCCGCCGCGCGCTCGCCGGCGCGTCCCAGCACGTGATCGCGGTAGTCGTCCATTGCCACATCGTGCGCCGTCGTCACGCACGCGGGGCGCGGGCAATGTGCCGAAACCGCTGCCACTTCGTACCGATGCCCGTGCAACATGGGTGCCCGTCGGACAGACTGCACCGGTCCGGATCAGCACGAACTCTTCCGAGGAGGCCGCATGCCCTTCGAGCTCCCGCCGCTCACATACGCGTTCAACGCCCTTGAGCCGCACATTGATGCAACCACGATGGAGATCCACCACGACCGCCACCACAAGGCATACGTGGACAACGCCAACGCGGCGCTTGCCGGTACCTCGTGGGAGAACGCCTCCGTGGAGGAGGTCGTCACCAGCCTTGACCAGATTCCCGAGGACATCCGCGGCGCCGTGCGCAACAACGCCGGTGGCCACTACAACCACACGCTCTTCTGGGAGATCATGGGCCCGGATGGCGGCGGTTCTCCCGGTGGTGCACTGGGCGCGGCCATCGACAGCACGTTCGGCTCCCTCGACGACCTGAAGGCCAAGGTCAACGAGGGTGGCATCAAGCGGTTCGGCTCCGGCTGGTCGTGGCTTGTGGTGAACAACGGCGCCCTCGAGGTGATGAGCACCCCGAATCAGGACACGCCGCTGTCGGAGGGCAAGACCCCCATCCTCGGCATCGACGTGTGGGAGCACGCCTACTACCTCAACTACCAGAACAAGCGTCCGGTGTACCTCGACGCCTGGTGGAGCGTGGTGAACTGGGACGCCGTTGCCGCCAAGTACGAGGCCGCGGGCTAGCAACGTGATCATGCGGGCCCCGGGGCGTGATCCCGGGGCCCGTCGTTACACGCCGGTGCGCCAATCTGCACGAACGGCGCGCCACCCCTGAGCGTTTCGCGGCGATGCTCTTTGCATCGTTGCCCGAATCGTCAGCCCGGCCGTCATCGGCCTCGAGACCGCCACAGTTGAGGTGGAGGTTGACCTGCGCCCGGGGCTCCCCGGGTTCAGCGTGGTGGGGCTGCCGGACGCCGCGGTGCAGGAGGCCAGGGAGCGGGTGCGGTCGGGGGTCGTCAATCAGGCCTTCGACCTGCCACCCGTTCGCATCGTGGCCAACCTCGCGCCGGCGGATCTGAGAAAGGCGGGGCCGCAGTACGACCTGCCCATTGCACTCGCCCTGCTGAGCGGATCGGGGCAGATGCGCCCCGGGGCGCTGGCGTCGACGGGCGCCGTGGGCGAACTGGCCTTGGATGGCGCGCTTCGACCGGTGCCCGGGGCACTGGTGATGGCTGAGCATGCGGCCCGCCGGGGATGGCGACGCCTGGTGGTTCCCGAAGCCAACGCGGCCGAGGCGTCGCTGGTGCCGGGCATCGAGATCCTGGGGGTGCGCACCCTGCGCCACGCGGTGGACGTGCTGGAGGACCGCGATGAGCCTGTGCGGGTGCAGGGAGGCGCCGACGTGCTCATCGCCCAGTCCGAACCGGCGGGCCTCGGGGACCTGCGTGACGTGCATGGTCAGGCCGACGCCCGCCGGGCGCTTGAGATCGCGGCGGCCGGCGCGCACTCCATTCTTATGATCGGCCCACCAGGCGGTGGCAAAACCATGCTCGCGCGCCGGCTGCCGGGCATCATGCCGCCGCTGGATGTGGCCGAGGCCATCGCCATTACTCGTATTCACTCGGTTGCGGGCCTGCTGCCCGCCGGGCGTGCGCTGGTGACCACACGTCCATTCCGCGCACCGCACCACACAATCTCGGCACCCGGGTTGGTGGGAGGTGGCCGCGTGCCCCGGCCCGGCGAGGTGAGCCTCGCCCACCTCGGGGTGCTGTTTCTGGACGAGGTCTGCGCGTTTCCAGCTGCGGCGCTTGATGCGCTGCGCCAGCCCATGGAGGAGGGCTGCATTGACATCTCGCGCAGCCTCGGCACGGCACGCTTTCCGGCCGAGCCGCTACTGGTGTGCGCGGGAAACCCGTGCCCATGCGGCCATGCGGGCGATTCCGTGCGGCGGTGCACCTGTGCTCCCGGGCGGGCGGAGGCGTATCGCGCACGGGTATCGGGTCCCATCGCCGACCGCATCGACTTACGGGTGGATATGCCACGGCTCGACCGCGACGAGATGTTGGCCGAGCGCGGGATGGGGGAGCCGAGCAGTGCGGTGCGCGCGCGGGTTGCCGCTGCCCGCGCGTGGCAGCGGGCCCGCGGGCAGTCGGTGCCCAACGCACGTCTCGGAGCTGCTGCCGCCAGAGCGGCGAGCGATCTGGACCGGGAGGGACGCCTGCTGCTGGGGGCAGCGATCGATCGACTCGGGCTCACCGCACGCGGGTGTGACCGCGTTATCAGGGTGGCCCGCACCATTGCCGATCTGGCGGCGAGCGAGTGCGTGTCGCCTCCCCACCTTGCGGAAGCCATCCACTACCGAAGTGCCGGGGGGTTCGAATGATGCCGGGTGCAGATTGGCCCCTGGGCCTGGCATGTATGGCGCATGCCCTGTCGCGCGACCTGCAGCGCGCTGCCCGTGCGGCCGGCGGACCCGCGGCGCTGTGGGGCGGTACGTCGGCGCAACTCGCGCACTGGCTGCGGGTAGATGGCGATGCGGTGGCGCGTGTGACGGCGAGCCGTGCGGCATTTCACGCCGGGTCAGCGCGCGAGGCGCTTGCCGCGGCTGGTGTGACCCATGTGGGGATGCCCTCGCGGGTGTATCCGAACCGTCTCGCCAGCATCTTCGATCCTCCGTTCGGGCTGTTTGGAATCGGCTGTGTGGTTCCCACCCTTGCCCGCATGGAGGAGGGGCCAACGGTCGCCATTGTGGGGAGCCGCCGTCCGAGCGCAGCGGGCAGGCGGTTTGCACACGACCTTGCTGCGGGGCTGGCCGAGCGCGGAGCCGTGATTGTGAGCGGCCTCGCGCGGGGGATTGATGGGGCTGCGCACGAGGGCGCGCTCGATGCGGGGGGCGTCACGGTGGCGGTGCTGGGATCGTCGGTGGACCACATCCACCCCCGGCGCCACCTGACGTTGGCCCAGCGAATCTGTGAGACCGGGGCGGTACTGAGCGAGTACTGGCCGGGCACGTCTCCCGCAGCCTGGAGGTTTCCGGCCCGCAACCGGATCGTGGCCGGCCTTGCCGATGCCGTGGTGGTGGTTGAGGCGGCGGGGCGGTCGGGGGCACTGATTACGGCCGATTTCGCCATGGAGCACGGAACCACCGTGCTGGCGGTGCCGGGCTGGCCGGGCGCCGAGATGTCGGCCGGGTGCAACTCGCTCATCCGGGCGGGCGCGGCGCTGTGCGAGGGGGTCGATGACGTGGTGAATGAGGTTGCACACGTGGGCTGGCGCGATGTGCAGTCGCCACTCGGCAGCGATGGGGCGGGCGGGGCGGTGCACGCACTCATTGCGCGCGAGCCGTGTGGGGTGGACCGCATCGCCACGCTCACAGACATGCCGCCCGAGGCGGTTGCGGCCGCGCTGGCAGCGTTGGAGATCGCCGGACGCGTTGTGCGCGAGCCCGGCGGGGTGTTCAGGGCGGTGGTTCGCCGCCAGGGAGGGTGACGTGCGGCTAGCGGCGTGCGGGTGCTGCTGCGTAGCGCGCAATAACGCGATCCGCGTGTTCAACCACCGTGGCACGAAGGGCGACGGGCTCAAACAGCACGGCCTCACCACCGTGCTTGATGATCTCCTTCACCAGCCATTCCTCGCTGGCGTACGGGATCTGCACCAGAATGGAGCCGTCGGCGAAACGGTCTGCCGACGGATGCTCCTCGGCGAGCCAGCGCGCAATGCTGGAGCCAAACCAGACCGATGCGCTCTGCGCAGTGGTCTCTCCGCTCGAGGGAGATCCCCACGGCTGATATGGCACGGCTTCGACCTCGGCGCGCCGCACAAAATGCTCATCGAGAACGCTTGCCCCACGGATGCGGTCGAGTCGGAATGTGCGCTGCTCGCCGGCACGGCGGCAGTGGGCAACCAGATACCAGGCATCACGCGAGTTCATGAGCATGTGGGGCTCGATGGTGCGCTCGGTGATCTTCCCGCGCGACTCGGTCCAGTACTCGATCTCGAGCAGGCGCTCCTCGCGCACTGCCTGCGTGATGGCGGCCCCAACGGACTCGCTGGCCGTCTGCACGTGCCCCAGTTCCACGCCCGTGGTGGACTCCTGACCCACGGCCGACTCGATCTTGCGGCGCGCGGAGGCGAGTTCTTTCGCAGCCACCAGCGGCAGGCGCCCACCCACGAAGTCGAGCGCCCACAGCAGCGCCTTGGCCTCGAGTGGGGAGAGGCGTGCGGGGCGCGCGAACTGGTCGCCGTAGACCTCCTTCTGCACAACCACAACATCGCCCTCCACCTGAGCGAACAGGGCGTAGCAGCCGCCACCGAAGTTGATGAGGTTGAGCAGGATGAGATCCTCTTCCAGGGCATCCTGGGTGAGGTTGAGCTCACTTCGCAGTTCGCTGCAGGCCACGTCGGCCTCATACGAGCGGCCACACGCCGCGAGCAGGCGGGTCATGAGGGCGAGCAGGCGCGAGATTCGCTCAACCGGAACCACACGCTCGGACGGATCATCCGGCAGCGAATCGGATGGCGACGTCTCGTCGGCGGTGCGGGGGAGCGGCTTCCTCTTGCGACCGGGCTTGCCGGAGTGGCGTGTGCGCACCGTCTCGAGGGCTTCGGTGGCGGCGACCCGCAGCGACGCGGGCTCAACGACCGCGGCCTCGGCCCCAAGACCGAGCACCCACGAGATGATCTCGCGCTCGCTGCCGTACCCGGTACGGAACACAGCCGTGCCGTCCGGTCGCTCCTCGTATTCGCCGTAGGCCCCGAACATCTGGTCAACCCACCACGAGATGGTGGACGAGATCTCGATGACGGCGGTGTGCGAGGTGTCCGCCAGTTGCCATGGGGCGCGGTCGCGGTATCGGGAGAGGTCGACTTCGCTGGGGGGCGGGAAGTCGTGCTCGGCGCGGGTCTTGAAGGTGATGCGGCCCTCGATGCGCGACAGGCGGAAGCAGCGAAGTTCCTCGCGGTCGTGCGCGAATCCCACCAGGTACCAGTTGCCGGCCATGTACAGCAGCGAATACGGGTCGACTTCGCGATCCGATCGGTCGTCGCGGCCAATCGAGTAGTAGCGAAAGCGGATGGTCTTGCGGCGGCTGATGGCCGACTCGATCTTGATGAGGTGGCTCGATACCTCAGCGGTGTGGCGGCTGCCAAGCAGGTTGACGGCCACGGTGCGCGCGGCGTGGTCGTCGAGCGGGCTCGGCCGGCCGAGGGTGAGGTGCTGCAGCGCGAGACGCAGGGGCTCGGCATACGCAAACTGCCCCTCCAGCAGATACAGGCTGGTGTGCAGTGCGCTGAGTTCGCCCTCGTCGAACTCGATGGGCGGCAGGTAGTAGTTCTCGGGCGGCATCGCATAGAGGTCGCCCTGAAACGGATCGTCACTGGGGCGCTCAACGGCAAGGCGCAGGCCCACGCCCTCAAGCTCGGAGCGGTCGGAGTAGAAGCGGCGCAGAAATGCCTGCTCGCTCATGCCGCCGTAGCCCTCAACCGCCTCGTGGATCTCCTCGGCGGTAACAGGGCGCGCTTGCGCCATCAGGAATGCGACCAGCGAAAGCTGCCGCACAAGTTTGTCGTCATCCCTCTGGGCCAATCGCCCGTTCCTTCCATCGCGGCGCTCGCAGGATGTTAGCCGAGCGGTGGGCCCGGCGGGGGGTCCACAGTGTCCGGAT
>JBMOGE010000011.1:0-34164 GCA_049318525.1 Miltoncostaeaceae bacterium | reverse complement strand
CTGCAGCATGCCGCTGCGATCGCGCAGGTCGATGAAGATGATGCCGCCGTGATCACGACGGCGGTGCACCCATCCGGCAACGCGGACGTCCTGCCCGGTGGCCTCGGCGGCGCCCACCGCGGTGTGCGTGCGAAAGCGCGCTGCGCCGATCATGCGCCACTCCCGGACAGCCGGGCCACGAGGTCCGAGACCGGCACCTCCACCTGATCGCCGCTCTGCATATCCCGCACCGTCGCAACCCCCTCCGCGTGTTCGCGCGGCCCGATGATGATCACGTTGTCAGCGCCCAGCCCAGAGGCGTGGCGCATCATTGCCTTCAGCCCCTTGCCCGCTGTGCCGGCCTCCACCCGCAGGCCCGACCGTCGCAGGTCGCGCAGTACTGGCATCAACTCCATGCGGATGTCGGCATCCGGAATTGCCAGATACACGTCCACGATCTGGGCACTCGCGGCCTCCTCCCCGAGGGCGAGAGTGATCCGCTCCACGCCAGTGCCAAATCCCACGCCCGGGACCTCGGGGCCGCCCAGCGACTCCACCAGGCCGTCGTAGCGCCCGCCGCCGCCGATGCCGCTCTGGGCACCCAGGCGGTCACATGTGAACTCAAACACTGTGCGCGTGTAGTAGTCGAGGCCCCGCACGAGCGTGGGGTCCTCGTCGAACGGGATGTCAAGCAGGCGCAGGCCGTCGAGTACCCGGGTGTGGTGCTCTGACGCGGCGTCGGTGAGGTTGTCCACAAGCCGCGGGGCGTCCTTCATTGCCGCCTGCACCGCATCGTCTTTCATGTCGAAGAGGCGCAGCGGGTTCTCGTCCATGCGCTCACGGGCATCCCTGGGCAACGAGTCGGCCAGGGGCGTGAGGTGCGCGATGAGCCGCTCGCGGTAGAGCTCACGGCCGTCGGGGTCGCCCATGCTGGAGATACGCAGCCGCACCCCGGGCACGCCAAGGCGGTCGTAGAGATCAGCCAGGAGCGCGATCATCTCGACGTCGAGCAGCGGGTCCTCGCTGCCAAAGGCCTCGGCCCCCACCTGCCAGTGCTCACGGAAGCGGCCCGACTGAGGCGCCTCGTACCGGAACATCGGCGCCAGGTACCACAGCTTGACCGGCTGCGGCAGCTTGTGCATGCCGTTCTCAACGTACGCACGGGCCACGGGAGCTGTGCCCTCGGGGCGCAGCGTGAGGCTGCGTCCACCGCGGTCGTCGAACGTGTACATCTCCTTGCGCACGATGTCGGTGGCGGTTCCCACACCGCGCACGAACACCTCGGTCTCCTCGAACGTGGGCGTGGTGATGCGTCCAAATCCATTGGCCGCCATCAAGTCGGCGCCGGTGCGTTCGATGAGCGCCCGCACTCGCGACTCGGCCGGAAGGACGTCGCGCGTCCCGCGTGGCGGCACTAGGCGCGCCCCTGCGACTTCATCCAGCGCTTCAGGGCCATGCGGTAGCTCAGGCGGTCCAGCAGCATGCCCAGCGGGATCATGAACACGAAGATCGCCAGGCTCCACACCAGCGCCATTGCCGGCGTGTCCTTATTGATGAAGTACAGGAACATGAAGAAGATGGCCGCGGCGATTCCACCGCGGATAAACACGCTCTTCAGTCCCGGCCGCCGCGGGGCGCCCTTGGGCAGCCCATCCTTGCGCTTGGCGGGGTGATTACCCGACTCCTCGGCGGCCACCTTGGCCTCACGACGGGGATTCTTTACCGGTGGTGGACCGGCGGTTGGCCTGCGGCGACGCTTGGGGGCGATCTCTCAGTCCTCCATGATCGCGTGCGGGCGGAGCGCCCGCACGTGTGCCTCGACCACCTGGGCCGGGCGGAAATCCGGGAGCCCCAGCGATGCCGGCGTACTCCCCTCTAGGGCATCGCGGGGAACCAGCCCCACGAGCTCTGACCCGGCGATTGTACGGCCCCGGGCCCCGGCCTCGCTGCGCACCCGTGCCACGACCTGTGCAATGGGGGTACGCCGGTAGTCCTCGATGTTCATCGATACCTGCGCGCGACCCGTCTCCGGGCACAGCAGCCCCAGCGCGCGCACCCCGGCAAGCCCCGTTCCATCGGGTCGCTCGCGCACCGCGGCCGCGATGGACCGTGCGTCGTCAAGGCCGCCGTCGGCAAGCCACATGTTCCAGGCCACGAGCGGCGCGCGCGCGCCCACCAACGTGACGCCCGCCGACTCATGGGGCTGCTGCGGACCGCTATCGGCGACCACCTCGCCCCGCTCCATCGCAGCCGCCAACGCGCCCGACCCGCCAGTGCGCAACCGGGCCGGGCGCTCCCGCCCCTCCCCGGCCGCGCGTCCGTACAGCAGGCAGGGCACGCCCACCTCGGTGCCGATGCGGTATGCCGCGAGCACCGCCGCATCCACCGCCGCGTCCATGTCGGCCTCGCGCATGGCCACGAAGGGCAGCACGTCGAGCGCACCCACGCGTGGGTGCACGCCCGCCTGAGTGCGCAGATCGATGAGGTCACGGGCAGCGGTGGCCAGGGCAACCCCAGAATCAACCAGCGCCAGCGGCGATCCGGCGAGGGTGATGACTATCCGGTTGTGGTCAGCATCGGCATGGACGTCGAGCACCCGCACCCCCGCAACGGCGGCCGATGCCACGAGCCGATCGATCAGGTCGGCGCGGCGGCCCTCGCTACAGTTGGGCACGGCCATGAGGGCGGCGTTCTGCCGCCCCGCCAATCTCCGCGCGGCAGCCGTGGCCGTCGTCGCGGACACCGTCACATCACCACCCATCGGGGTCGTTTCTGCGCACGCTTGTCAGGCTGCTCACATTTCTCCGGCCATACAAGTGGTCGGTTGCCGTCACGGCGATTGCCGCGCTCGCGTTGATGGGCTGCACCATCACGCTGCCGTACATCACCAGGCGGATTATTGACGATGTCCTGAACGGCCAGCAGCAAGATGCCCTGCTCCCCCTGGTAATCGCCGTGATCGTGATCGGTGTCATCCGGACCATCTTCGCGCTCATGCGCCGCATCATGGCGGGAAGCGTGAGCCTCTCGGTGGAGTTCGACCTGCGCGGCCTCGTGTTTGCACATCTGCAGCGCCTCTCGTTCGGGTACTTCGACCGCATGCCGGTGGGCCAATTGATGTCGCGGGCCACCAGCGACCTGCAGACCGTGCGCTTCTTCCTTGGCTACGGCCTCATCTTCCTGTTCATGCATCTGTTCACGCTGGTCTTTGTGACCGTGGTGCTGATGTTCATCAACGTGCCGCTCACCATTTTGGCGCTGCTCATGGGCCCCGCCCTGGCCTTGGTGGCAATCCGGTCGAGCCGTCGCACCCATCCGGTGCTCGTTGACGTGCAGCAGAAGGAGGCCGACGTCACCCAGACGGCCGAGGAGAGCATCGCCGGAATCAGAGTGGTGAAGGCGTTTGGGCAGGAGGTGGCCCAGGCCGACCGGTTCTCGGTGCGGGCCCACGCCGAGTTCTCCCGCAGCATGGATGCCGCCCGCCTGCAGAGCTTCTACCAGTCGCTGATGGGTTTCCTGCCCGTTCTCGGCGTGGCCGTGGTCATCGCCGTGGGCGGCACCATGACCATCAACGGCGAGCTCACACTGGGTGAGTTCGTGCAGTTCTACCTGTACCTCGCGCTCCTCACATTCCCATTCCGCTCCATTGGAATGCTGATCGGCAACGCCCAGCGCGCATCGGCCAGCGGCCAGCGTGTGTTCGAGATCCTCGACACCGAGCCCGAGATCCAGGAGGCCGATCCCCCCGTGCCCCTGCCCGCGAATGGTGGCGGCGCCGTGCGCATCGAAGGAGTCACCTTCGGGTACGACCCCGATCGCCCCGTGCTGCATGGGGTGACCCTCGACATCCCCGCGGGCCGGGTGGTGGCCTTCATCGGTGCCACGGGGTCGGGCAAGAGCACCATCACCCAACTGATTCCCCGCTTCTACGACCCCCAGCACGGCCGGGTGACGATCGATGGCGTGGATGTGCGCGACGCACCGCTCGACGACGTGCGCCGCGCGGTGGGCATGGTTGGACAGGAGCCGTTCCTGTTCTCCGACACCGTGCGGGCCAACATCGCGTTCGGCCGGCCGGAGGCAACCGACGCCGAGGTGGCTGAGGCGGCACGCCTCGCCCAGGCCGACCCATTTATCCGGGCACTGCCCGAGGGATACGACACGGTGGTGGGCGAGCGCGGATTCACCCTGTCGGGTGGACAGCGCCAGCGCGTGGCAATCGCCCGGGCATTCCTCGTGGATCCCCGGGTGCTGGTAATGGACGAGGCCACCGCATCGGTGGATGCATCGACCGAGCGCGAGATCTCGGAGGCGCTCAGATCGGTGATGCGCGGGCGCACCACGATCATCATCGCCCACCGCCTCTCCACCATCAGCCTGGCCGAGGAGATCGTGCTGGTGGACGGCGGTCGCATCGCGGCGCGCGGCACCCACGAAGAGCTGTATGCCAGCAGTTCGCTGTACCGCGAGATCCACGATCAGGGCCTCGCCCGGCCCGATGAACTCGTCTCGAGCGACGCCTGATGGGCTCCCACCCGGTGGGACACGGACACGCCGGCGGCATGCTGGGCCCTGTGCGCGACGAGGAGGACGAGCAGCGCGTCAACCGCCGCCCCCGCCGCAACATGCGCCGCCTGCTGCCGTACTTCCGCCCGTACCGCCAACGCGTGATCTGGACGATCATCCTCATGCTCGTGGTGACCGCAGCGGGGCTCGCGGGCCCGGCGCTTGCGCAGGTGGCCATTGATGACGGCATCTCCAAGGGCAGCGTCACCGCGCTTGTCGTGATCGTAAGCGTGTTCGTGGTCATCGGCCTCATGGGCTGGATCGCCGGGTACTGGCAGTCGTATCTGTCGTCATGGGTGGGTGAGCGCGTGCTGCTTGATCTGCGCCGGCAGCTCTTTCGCCACATGATGCGGTTGGAACTGGGCCACCATGAGCGCACACCCACCGGGCGCAGCGTGAGCCGGCTTACGTCCGATATCCAGGCCGTCAATCAGCTGGTGGTGGAGGGCGCCACATCGCTGGTGATCAACGGCCTGTCGCTCATCGGCGTCATCATCATCCTCACCCTGTACGACTGGAAGCTGGCCATCGCCGCCTTCCTCATCTTCCCCATCCTCGCCGTGGGCACGTGGTGGTTCCGCGTGAAGGCCACTGCCGCCTACCGGGTGACCCGCGAGCGCGTGGCCACCGTGCTCACCGTGTTGCAGGAGACCCTCTCGGGCGTGCGCGTGGTGCAGGCGCATGGACGCCAGGAGGAGGCCCGTCGTCGCTTCCGCGAGGCAAACGCCGACTACCGCAAGGCCAACATGACCACGGTGACGGTGTCGGGTGTGTACTTCCCGGCCGTCGAACTGTTGGCAGCGCTCGGGACCGCACTCATCCTCTGGTATGGCGGCAACCGCGTGCTGGATGCCGACTTGAGCGTGGGTGTGATGGTGGCCTTTATCGGGTACCTCGCATCGTTCTTCGATCCGATCCAGCAGTTGTCGCAGCTGTACAACACGTTTCAGTCGGCCATGGCCGCGCTGGAAAAGATCTTTGGAGTGCTGGAGACCGACCCGGGCATCTCCGACCGGCCCAACCCGGTGGATCTGCCCGACATCTCCGGGCGGGTGCGACTGGATCACGTGTCGTTTGGATATGGGCGCGAATTCGTGATCAGAGACGTGAGCCTGGATATCGCAGCGGGCAGCACCGTTGCGCTGGTGGGTGCGACCGGCGCCGGAAAGTCCACCCTCGCGAAGCTCATCGCGCGCCTGTACGACCCCGACGAGGGCGTGGTGTCGGTTGACGGCATCGACCTGCGCGATGTGCGGGAGGAGTCGCTGCGGTCGGAGATGGGCATCGTGCCCCAGGAGGGGCATCTGTTCAGCGGCACCATCGCCGACAACGTGCGATTTGCCCACCCCCACGCCACTGACGACGAGGTGCGCCGCGCGCTCGACACAGTGGGGGCTCTGGAGTTCGTTGATTCGTTGCCCGACGGGGTCGACACCGATGTACAGGAGCGGGGGGCACGCCTCTCCGCCGGTCAGCGCCAGCTCATCTGCTTTGCCCGCGCCCTCGTGCCCGACCCCAAGCTCATCATCCTCGACGAGGCCACGTCATCTATTGACATCGGCACCGAGCGCCGTATCGAGGAGGCACTCGACCGCCTGCTCGTGGGCCGTACGGCAGTGGTCATCGCCCACCGCCTGTCCACCATCCGGCGTGCCGATCGCATCGTTGTGGTGGATGACGGCCGGATCGCAGAGCAGGGGACCCACGACGAGTTGATGCGGGCCGGTGGCCTGTATGCCGGTCTCTATGCCGATTGGGAGCAGGCCTCACAGTGATCGCGCCTGTCGCGTAGAGTCGCCGCAACGACCCCCGGAAGGATGCGCGATGCCACCACGCAAGTCGCAACGTCTGTCTATTGGCGCCTATCTGATTGACGCCCTCAGGAAGCGGGGGGTCAACCATGTGTTTGGTGTCCCCGGCGACTTCATCCTCGGTCTCTACGAGATCGGCACCGAGCGCGGAATGGACATGGTCAACTCCACACGCGAGGAGGCCGCGACATACGCCGCCGATGGGTACGCGCGCGAGAAGGGCCTCGGCGCGGTTGCAGTGACCTACGGCGTGGGCATGGTGGCCACGATGGCGGCGCTCGGTGGCGCCAATAACGAGATGGTGCCTGTGGTGGTTATCGGCGGCGCACCTGGTTTGGGCGAACGCGATGGCCGCCGCATTCACCACTCGGTGAGCGACAACCTCGACGCTCCGCGACTCATGGTGGATCACCTCACCTCGCACTCGCTGCTGCTCGACAACGCCGACACCGCATACGCGGAGATCGACTGGATCCTCGACCACTGCATGCAGGAACTTCGCCCGGTGTTCATCGAGTTGCCGCGCGACCTCATCTCGGCGGTCCCCAACCAGGTGTATTCGCCGCCGCACACCATCGTCCGGTCCACCAGCATCCCCGAGCACACCGACGCCTGCGCCGACGATCTGGTGGCCACCATCCGTGCTGCGCGTCGGCCCATCATCAACGTGGGCAACGAGGTGGTGAAGCGCCGTCTGGGTACCCGCGTGCTCGCACTTGCCAAGAAGATGAATATCCCCGTGGTCGAAACCGTCATGGGCAAGGGCGGCGTGAATGAGGACGAAACGTCGCTCACGCTGGGCGTGTACAGCGGCGCGGGCACAATCCCCGCCCTGCGGACGTTCGTTGAATCGGCCGACTTCGTGATGCAGTTCGGCGTGAACGTCAACGACATCACCACCGGCGGGTTCTCGAGCGCGATCGACGACGCGCGGTCCAGCAACGCCTATGACGGACTCGCTCGAGTGCACCACCGCACCTACAACGACGTGTGGCTCCCCGACCTGCTCCGCGCGCTCGAGCGCCGCGCCTTGCCGAAGAAGCGCGTGCCGGCCACGTTGCCGAATGGGTGGGCACGACCCGTGAAGATGACTGGGCGCCTGACCACCGACATGGTGGCCAGCGCGCTCAACGAGTTCATCATCCCGTCCGACATCGTCGCGTGCGACGTGGGCGTGGCAGCGCATCTGGCGATGGACGTGAAGATGCGGCGCGCGACCCAGTTCCACATCGCACGCCTGTACGTGGGAATGGGATTCGCCATGCCGGCCGGCATCGGCGCCGGGCTCGCACGGGGGAAGGGGCGCCCGATCATCCTGGTGGGCGATGGCTCCTTCCAGATGACCGGGTTCGACCTCTCCACCGGTATCCGTGAAGGGCTCAAGCCAATCGTCATCGTCATGGACAACCATGGCTACGGTGCCGAGCGCAGCATCAAGGACGGCCCCTTCAATGACGTCAGTGTGTGGAACTACGCGGCGGTGGCCGACGTGGTGGGCGGCAAGGGAACCCAGGTGGCAACCGGTGTGGAACTGCGCGACGCGCTCAGTGCCGCACGGCGCGATAACCGGAACGCCCACATCATCCAGGCCGATCTTGACCCCCTTGATGTTCCGCGCGCACTCAAGGCCCTCGGGAAGGGACTTGCGGCCCTGATGAACGCGAAGTAATCGTGCGGGCCTGTGCTACCTTTTCGCCCGGCCGGGAGGCAGTGGGGGATCGTCTAGTTGGTAGGACACTGGGTTCTGGTCCCAGGAGCGGGGGTTCGAGTCCTCCTCCCCCAGTGAGTCCTCTTCAGAGGTCCTCGCGGTGAACATGAAGTACCCAGTAGGCCTACGTGGCGCATTCGTCTAGGGGCCTAGGACGCTGCCCTCTCACGGCGGTAACACGGGTTCAAATCCCGTATGCGCTACTCAATACGAAGGGCCGCTCATTGAGCGGCCCTTCGTCGTGCCATCGCCCTGCCCACGTGGTCAGCCAGTGACGACGATGTGACGCGCACGGCGTGGCATCACCACGGTGGTGCGCTGAACCGCACGGGTACCCCCCGTCGGCGCGAATGCCACGCGCAGACCAACCCGGATCGAACGGCGCGAGACCGCCATTCGTCCTGCCCGGGTGAGTGTGCAGCCAACGCGGTAGATACCACCCGCGCGAACCGTCCGGGAGCCCGCACACACGGCGCTGCGGACGCCTGCACTCGTACCTACAACCGTGACCTTGCCGGCCGACGGCAGTGTCACCTGGACAGATGCCCCAGCGACCCGTGCGGCTGCGCTCTCAACAGCAAATGCGGTCGGCGCCGAAGTCGGCGTCGTCGGTGCCTCATTCGCCTCGGCGGGTGCAGGCGCGACCGGGGCCGGATCGAAGCGGGCGGTCGCCGTCTTGGCCCCGTCCATTGTCACGGTGCACGCCGAGGCGCTGCCTGAGCAGTCGCCGGTCCACCCCGCGAACGACGAGCCGCTTTCCGGCGTCGCCGTGAGTACCACCGTTGTTCCGTCGGCAAATGTCCCCGTACAGGTCAGCCCACAATCGATGCCCGACGGCGAGGACGCCACCGCGCCGGCACCCGCGCCCGAACGGCTCACCACCAGCGCCCGGGCAGGTGGACGTCGCAGTTGGGTGAGCGTGTACATCGACGCCGAGTACAGATCTTCGCCATTCGCCGAGAAGGCCAGGGCGGTCCCGAAGTCGGCGTTGTCCCACTCCGCACACTCTGGACCCGTTCCGGCTGCCCAGATGCACCCGGCCGTTCCCGGCAGTTGCGTGATGGCAGCCGTCTGCGGATCGATCGACACAGCGGCCAGTCGGGTGCCGCCGGCCACGTATCCGTTCAGGCCATGGGGCGAGATCGCCAAGGCGTCGGCCTGACCCACGCCGTACGCGGTTGCGCAATTTGCATTCGGAATCTGGGCCTGGTCCTGCAGGCAGTTGCGCTCGGTCAGCAGGCCGGTTACGCCATCTCGAGCGAATGCGACGACGTATCCGCTCTGGGCCCCGACGAGCACAGACGTGCCATCGGTGCTTACAGCGACGGACCACGGGTACGACACCGCCCCGCTCGCCGACGCCGTGCACCCGCTCGGCGCCGGTGCGTCGGCGATGCACCAGCCCGACCCGGCAGGCTGCGAAAGCCGCCCCGTCGTGGCGTCACGGCTCAACCCGATCACCGCCTGCCCCAAATAGAGCGTCGCGTACAACTGCAAGCCATCCGGGCTCATCGCGAGGCCAGCCGGGTAGTTGAGAAGATCGATAGTGCCGCCGGTACATGGCCCGCCCGCCGTCACATCCCGCACACAGTCGTTTGGCGTCAACACCCCGGTCACGACATCCCGGCGGAACTGAAGGATCGTGTTTGTGTCGCCCACCGCATACACGTCGCGACCATCCGGCGACGCCACGAGGAACTGCGCCCGGTTCCACGCGACGCGCTGATTGGCGGGGACGCGACTGCAGCCTGGGATCCCCGAGGCGGTACTGGTGAGGCACCCATTGTCCGCACCGGACTTCTGCGTCAGCGCGCCCGTCGACGGATCGCGATCAAATGACTCGACGGCACCGGCGCTTCCAGTGTGGCTGAGCGTGTACGCGTTCTGGCCATCTGGGGAGAGCACGATCGCCCAAGCGTTCCTGGCAGAGCGAGTCGGCGTGTCAAACGGAACGCCGGTCGACTCGGAGACAGCGCCCGTCACGGCACTGCGATCAAACGTGTTGATCGACATTCCGTAGTAGTTGACGGCGTACACCATCGTGCCATCGGCACTCACCACATCGCTCTTCAACCCATAACCGAAGGTACCGACCGTGCACGGCGGCTGAAGGAGCGCGGTCATGCTGATGCAGTTGCCTGGACTCATCCCGCCAATCCCCGTGGCAGAACCCGAAGCGAGCCCCAGACCTGCAAGCCCAGCGACGAGGGCGCCAACGCCCGCGGCCCATCGGAAGATCCTCAGTGTCGCCAACGTACCCTTCCTCTCAGCCGGTGACCGGCGTCGGTGCTGCTGTTCGCGCGAGGGTCACGGCCCGCGCCGCCGTCCGTACCGTCCCGCCGGCGGGCCGATACGCCACGACCAGGCGAACCCGGAAGCCGTGCGTGGCCCGCTCTGCTCGTGTTGCCGGCGTCAGCCGGCACGCCACCGCGTAGCTCTGAGTGTGCCGCGCGATCGCGGCACCGGCACACGCGCGAGTGGTCGCCCCGACGCGGGTACCAACCACCCGGATGCGCCCTGGTCCCGGCACGCGCACGGTGGCGACGATCGCCGCCCTCCCTGTCCTCATCGCGCCCAGCGTGAATGCATTCGACGGGCCGGATGACGAGCCAGGTGCGTCACTTGCCTGCTGCCCGTTTGCTTCCGGCACAGGCAATCCGCCCCCACTGGCCGCGGGCGTCACTCCCCCGCTCGGGGTCGACGCCCCCGACCCGCCCTGCGCGTTGGTGGCCACCACCGTGAACGTGTACGGCACGCCATCGGTGAGCCCGGTGACCGTGCAGGCGGTCGCGCCGGTCGTGGTGCACGTGGCCCCACCGGGGCCGGCGGTCACCGTGTAGCCGAGAATGGGCGAACCGCCATCGTCGCCTGGCGGGGTCCACGACACCGTGGCCTGCCCGTTGCCGGCCGTTGCGGTGACGCCCGTTGGCGCGCCAGGCGCCGTGACAGGCAGGCGGAACAACGCGAGCCCCGCCGCAGGCGTCGTTGCGCTGCAAGCGACGTTCAGACAGATGCCCGAGAACGGTCCGCCGACCACGAAGCCGTGGTCTCCGGATGCCATGACGTCAACCTGCTGATTGAGCCCATCGCCGATTGCGCTCCAGGAGGAGCCGTCCCAGGAGAGCACGTGCGGCAATGCCGCGCCCCCGGCAACCAGTGTTGACCCGGCGAAGCCCAGGGAGCGCACTGCAGAGCCACCGAATGGCGCCGAGCCCAGTGCGGTCCACGCGCCCGAACCGGGCGCGAGGACATCCCCCGCCCCGAGTCGCTCGCCCACGTAGGGCGTTCCGCCGCGCGCGGCAACCCAAGGACCATACGGCCCGTTCACTCCCGTGAGAGCCGCCTCCCACTGCGTCCCGGTCCACCGAGCGACGTATCTGGTACCCGGCGCCGGGCTCGATCCGTCGTTCAGCGCAGCCGTGAACCCGCCCCCGAAGTACGCATCGCCGGTCAGCGCATCAACCGCCACGGTCTCAGCGCTCGCATTGAGCCCGCCCCCGAGGGATGACCACATGCCGGCGGGCGTGATGCGCCCCGCGTAGCCGGAGAACGTGCCGCCCACGTACACGGTGCTCCCATCTGACGCCAACTGGAGCACCGAACCGCCCCCGACCGGCGATGCGGGCGCAGGTTGCCATGCAGTGCCATCCCACCGGGCAAGTACCCCGGGACCGGTTGGCGATCCCATGTGATGGAAGTCCCCGCCCGCCCACAGGTCTCCGTTCGCGGTCACGGCCAGCGAGCGGACGTTGTTCGAACCGGTGATGCTGTCAACGCCCGACCCGACCGCGGCCCAGACTCCCGTGTAGAGGTCGTAACGAGCGACACCATTCACCGCCCCGACACCGGAGGCAGTGGTGAAGCTGCCCCCCGCGTAGACGTAGTGCCCGTGGAGGGCAAGGGTCTTGACGGTGCCCCCCGAGAGCCCATTCAGGGCTTCCCACGCACCCTGAAGGGGCGCGGCCTGAGCGACGCCAGCCATGCCCGAGAGCGCTGCAATCGATGCGAGGCAACCGAGCGCTGCCGATGGCACCCGACCGGCTCGGATAGATGAACGTGACAATGCGCTGCGCTCCCTCTGGCCACATGGATTGAGGAATCATCATATATGATGATTCCTCACCATATGTGCCCGGGCGTTTGCGCATCACCTCCGCTCGCATGCACGTCGGGCCCAAGATTGCGCCCAGTTGTGGGACGATTCGCGAAAGACGCTCCGATGACCGATACACCACCGTCCACCCGTGCCGCTGTCCGGCGCGAACGCACGCGCAACGCACTCATCGCCACTGCGGGGGATCTCCTCGCCCGCGGGGAGACCAGCGCGACGATCCAGAACATCACGGACCAGACCGATGTCGCCGTCGGCACCTTCTACAACCACTTCTCGTCGAGGGAGGACCTGTACGACGCGGCTGTTCTGACCGCGCTGCAGACCATCGAGCAGCACACCCTTGCCGTCCAGGCGCAGGCGAGTGGAGACCCCGCCGAAGTGGTGAGCATCGGGATCCGGTGCTTCGGGCGGATGCCGGAACAGTTCCCACGCGAGACCCGCATCGTCTCGGAGGCCGCGAAGTTCCGTCCGCTCGGCCCAGCGGTGAGCGACCGATTCCGCAGCGACGTCCATGCGGCTGTTGAGGCGGGGCGATTCCGGTGCGACGATCTGGAGATGACACTGCTTCTGGTTGCTGGCGGGATGACCCGCATCATCACCAGCCGCATCAGCGACCCCTCGCTCGACGTCGCGCGCGTTGACAACGCGACAGCCATTGCGCTGCGCATGCTGGGTATGGATGCAGCCGAGGCCGACGAGATGGCGCATCGCCCGCTTCCGGCATGAGATGACGCTCGGGCCGTCCCCCGGCCAGCGATGACGAGCCAGACCCCCGGCCCAGACGGTGCCCGGGCTCTGCTGCGCGACCGCAACGTGTCGCGCCTGCTGGGCTCGCAACTTCTCAGCACCCTCACATTCGGTGTGGTGGCCGCCGCCCTTGGCTGGCAGGCATTCCAGCGCACCGGCAGCCCGCTCACGCTTGGGCTCATTGGCCTCGCGGAGTTCATCCCAGCGCTCATCTTCGCGCTGCCCGCAGGCCAGATGGCCGACCGGCTTGACCGGCGCAAGGTCGCCGCCGTCGGCATGGCCATTGTGGTGCTCATGTCCATCGCCCTGGCGCTCGACGCCGGTGCGGGCGACACCTCAGCGCTCCCCCTGTACTTCATGGCCGCGGGCCTCGGTGCTGGCCGGGCATTTGCGAGTGCCGCCTTCTCCCCCATGCTCGCCGCGGCGGTGGCGGCACGGGACCTTCCCCGCACTATGGCTCTGTCGTCATCCACCTGGCAGGGAGCGCTCATCGTGGGGCCCTTCCTCGGGGGTGTGCTGCAGGCCACGGGCAACATGGTGCCGTACCTTTTCGCGGCAGCCATTGACGTGGTCGGCGTCATCCTGCTGCTCGGGGTGTCGCGCGAAGTGGGCACCGCACACCGCCAATCGGTGTCGGGGCCACCCACCATGCGCGATGCCACGGCGGGCCTCAGGCTGATTTTCGCCACGCCCGCCCTGCTCGGGGCGATCAGCCTCGACCTGGTCGCGGTGCTGTTCGGTGGCGCCATGGCGCTACTCCCCGTTATCGCCACCACCATCCTGCACGTGGGTGCCGTGGGCTATGGCGTGCTGCGCGCAGCACCCGGCATCGGTGCGGTGGCGGTGGGCATTCTGCTGTCCGGGCGCCCCATCCGTGCCCACGTGGGGCCGATCCTGCTCATCTCGGTGGCCGGGTTCGGGGTATTCACGATTCTGCTTGGGGTCAGCGACTCTTTCTGGCTCACGTTTGGCGTGCTCCTCTTGCTCTCAGCCAGCGACATGGTGAGTGTGTTCATCCGCTCAACACTGGCGCCGCTTCTCACTCCCCCACACCTGCGCGGGCGCGTGGTTGCCGTGGAGCGCGTATTCGTGGGTGCATCCAACGAACTCGGAGCATTTGAGAGCGGCGTGCTGGCGCAGTTCATCGGCACCGTCGGGTCGATCGTGCTGGGCGGTGCGCTGTCCATCGCCGCCGCGGGGCTGTGGGCGCTGTTCTTCCCGGGTCTTCGGAAGATCAACCGCTTCGAGGAGATCACCCCGGCCGTTGATCCGGACGCCGTTCGCAGCTAGGCAGCGATTGCTTCGCGGATGAGCCCGGCCGTCTTGACCGGCTGCTGCAGCAGGAAGAAGTGACCACCGAGGTCGACCGGCACGATGTCCATGCGGTCGCCGTAGCGCATCACGGCGGTGTCGGAGAGCAGGGGGGCGGAGGCGAATACCGTCACTCTCAGCGCGAGTGCATCGGCACGGGCGAGTGCACCATCCATATCCCAGCGCATCAGTTGATCCATCATCGCGATGGCCACCTCGGCATCGGCGCGGCACATTGCACGCGTCACCCGGTCGATGAGGGCGGGGTCGCACCCCGGGCCGGCGGCGCGCTCGCACATCGTTCGCATGGCGCCGGCGAAGTCTGCCCGGAAGGGGTCGAGAAACGCATCGGCGGCCTGCGCTGATTGGCGCGGGTACATGTGCATGTATGTGAGACCGTCGAGCGAAATGACCCTCTGCCCCGTGCCCGCGAGCACCGTCTCAACGGCCACCGCCGCGCCCATTGAGTGCCCCACGATTGTGGCCTCATGCATGCCCTCGCTCACGGCCACGGCACCAACCACGGCGGCCAGGTCGTCAATGCTCCAGTGCCGGGAGGTTGCCGTGGAGTCACCATGCCACGGCAGGTCGAGCGCCAGCACCCGGTGGTCGCGGGCCAGGTCGGCGGCGACGTCGTCGAAGTCGGTGCGGCGGCACGTCCATCCGTGGATCAGCACCACGTCTGGCCCTCTGCCGTGGACGTCGTACACGACCTCTGCGCCGGGCAGTGCGTGGACCAGGCCTCGGCGACTCGATGATTCCTGATCGCGGATGACGAAACCTCATCGTGGGGCGTCGGGACAGGACAATGATATCGGCCCCATGCCGTACGATCAGATCCCTTCCACCGAGGAGCCCCCCGTGAAGCGCGCCCTACTCACTCTTGCTGTCGCTCTCTCCGCTGCCGCCCTTCCCGCAGCGTCCCTTGCGGCCGACCATGCCGACATGCCCGCCATGGCGCCCATCCGCACCGGGCCGTCCATCACATACGACGCCCCGGCAGTGAACCGCGTGCGCCAGAGCGTGACGTCGCTCACGCAGGATCAGAAGGACCGTCTCGTACAGGCCATCCTGCTGCTCAAGGCCACGCCCTCGCCATGGGATTCGCGATTCTCGTGGTACGACAACTTTGTGTGGTGGCACCGCAAGGCATTTTCCTGCGAGGTTGACCAGGCCCACATGCGCCCGGCGTTCCTCCCATGGCACCGGCAGCTCATCTTCATGTTCGAGAGCGCCCTTCGTGTTGTGAGCCACGACGACACCATCACGCTGCCCTACTGGGACTGGACCGACCCCGCCGCACGCAACGTGATTTTCTCGAACGCCTTCATGAGCCCCAACGGCAGCGAATCGCACCACTGGGCGGTCGTCTCCGGGCCGTTCCGCGCCGGACGCTGGCACCTCAACGTGCGAGACCCCAAGGCGAATGATCCGCTGCGGACCACCTATCTCTCCCGTCGCTTCGCCAGCTGGCCGAAGGAATCTGGCCTGCCGACGGTGGCGCAGGTGAATGCGGCAATGGCTATCCCCAACTACGACGTTGCCCCCTATGGGCCGTCCTCCAACGTGAAGACGTCCTTTCGCAACAACCTTGAGGGATGGCGGGGTATGTCGGGCATGAAGTGCACCAGCGGCTTCATGGTTCCCGTGAAGATAAAGGGCAACACCCAGCCGAGCAGGCTGCACAACGCCGTGCACCTCTGGGTTGGTGGGTCAATCGGGCCGAAGAAGGCCGGTGGTGGCGGCACGATGGATCTCAGCACCTCGCCCAATGACCCGACGTTCTGGCTCCACCACGCCAACATCGATCGCCTGTGGAGCAAGTGGGAGACCACGCACGGCGAGCGCTACGCCCCGCTCCGCTCGTCCATCCCCGGTCAGGGGCTCAATTCGGCCATGTGGCCGTGGCGGCAGTCCGGCCTGTTCGTGTCACCAAAGAGCGTGCTCAACATCTCGGCCATGGGGTACGCATATGAGGACGCCCCTGCAGCAAAGGGCTAGGGCCGCTTGCCCACACGCATGCCCCACGGGTACGGTCGGGGCATGCGCGTAGGAATTCTCACCGGTGGAGGCGACTGCCCCGGACTCAACGCCGTCATCCGCGCCGTGGTGAAGGTGGGCATTCGCCGCTTTGGGCATGAGCATGTGGGCATTCTCCACGGCTGGCGTGGCCTTCTTGAGCAAGAGGTAATCCCACTGGGGCTCCGCGACGTGAGTGGCATCCTCGACCGCGGCGGCACCATCCTCAAGACGTCGCGCACCAACCCGTGCCGCGATGCCGACACGATGCAGGCGGCCATCGATGGCTTCGCGGCCCTGGGCATTGATGCGCTGGTTGCGCTGGGCGGTGAGGACACTCTGGGCGCGGCCAGCCGGCTGCATGCCGAGCACGGGCTGCCCATCGTGGGCGTACCGAAGACCATCGACAACGACCTGTCGGGCACTGACGTCACCTTCGGCTTCGATACTGCCGTGCAGATCGTGTGCAGCTCGCTCGACCGCCTGCACACCACCGCCGAGTCGCACGACCGCGTGATGGTCGTTGAGGTAATGGGGCGCCACGCCGGATGGATTGCGCTCGAGAGCGGCCTCGCCGGCGGCGCCGATTACATCCTCATCCCAGAGCATCCCCCGGACGTGCCCGCGGTGCTGGAGGCGCTGCGCTCCCGCCATGCGCGCGGACTCGACTCGTCCATCGTGGTGGTGAGCGAGGGCGTGGACCTTGGCGATGGCGGCGTCGAGGGCGCTCGCGACGAGTTCGGCCATGCGCTCCTGGCGCAGCAGGGGGTCGGTGATCGCCTCGGCGCGATCATCCGCGAGGCCACCGGATTTGACACGCGCGTCACGGTGCTGGGGCACGTCCAGCGTGGTGGCACCCCGACCGCCCGTGACCGCATTCTGGCCACGCGCTTCGGCACGCACGCTGCCGAGATGGTGGAGGAAAGGCTGTTCGGGCGCATGGCAGCGCTCCGCGGGGCCACGATCACCGACGTACCGCTGGCCGATGCCGTGGGGACCCTGAAGACCGTCCCCGACGACTACTACCGCTTGGCGCTGCCCTTCTTCGGATAGCACCCGTCGGTGCCCCGCGCGCCGGGCGGCCAAATACGCCTGTCCCGGCGGCTCATCGGGTGGGCATCGTCACGTACACGACACCGGTGCGGGAAATCGCCGGTGCTATGGTGCCCGCCCCGTGAGCAAGAAACTGGTTATTTGCGAGAAGCCCTCCGTCGCCCGCGACGTGGCTGGTGCGCTCCCTGAGACCTTCACCCAGAAGGGCGACGCCTACGAGAGCGACCACTGGGTCATCTCCTATGCGGTGGGACATCTGCTTGAGCAGGTGGATCCCGATGCCTACGACGCCCGGTACAAGAAGTGGACATACGAGGACCTGCCGATCATCCCGGACGAGTTCCGGTATCAGGCCCGGGACGGCCGATCGGCCAAGCAACTGGCATCGCTTCACCGGCTCATGTCGCGCCCCGACGTGGACATCATCGTCAACGCATGCGACGCCGGGCGTGAGGGCGAGCTCATCTTCAAGCTCATCCTTCAGAGCGCCCCGCCCAAGGCCCAGGGCAAGATCGTGGAGCGCGCCTGGTTCTCGTCGATGACCAAGTCGGCCATCAAGGATGCCTTCGAGTCGCTGCGTCCGGACTCTGAGATGCAGCCCCTCGAAGCCGCCGCGCGGGCACGCAGCGAAGCTGACTGGCTTGTGGGAATGAACGGCACCCGCGCGGCCACCACACGTGCGGGATCGATCCGCCGCGTGCTGTCGCTCGGCCGGGTGCAGACCCCAACGCTGGCGATGATCGTGCACCGCGACATCGAAATCGGCGCGTTCGTGCCGCAGGAGTACTGGCAGGTGGATGCCACGTTCACCGGTGCCGACTCCCCCCTTCCCGGCATGTGGCACGACGTCGAAGGCACGCACCGCGACCTGCTGTTCACCGACGATGACGGCAAGACCCACAAGGACCGCATCGTCCCGGGAAGCGCCGCTGATGAGATCGCCGCCCTTGCTGCCGGTGCACAGGGCGTGGTCACATCGGTGGAGACGCGCCCTCGCACCGAGGCTCCGCACCTGCTGTACGACCTCACCACCCTGCAGCGTGACGCCAACCAGCGATTCGGCTTCAGCGCCACCCGCACACTGTCCGCGGCACAGTCGTGTTACGACGAGCACAAGGTGCTCACGTATCCGCGTACCAGTTCGCGGTACCTCAGCGGCGACATGGTGGGGCAGCTGAAGTCGGTGGTGTCGCGCGTGGGCTCGGCCGAGCGTCAGTACGCCGATGCCGCGCGATCGGTGCTGGCGCTCGACTCACTGCCACTCGGGCGCGTGATCAACGATGCCAAGGTCACCGATCACCACGCCATCATCCCCACAGACGCAGATCACGACCTCTCGAAACTGTCGAGTGATGCGCGACGCATCTACGACATGGTGGCCCGTCGCTTCCTGGCGGTATTCCTGCCGCCGGCGAAGCTTGAGAGCACCACCATCGTCACCGATGTGCAGGGCCACACCTTTCGCAGCAGCGGCACCGTCATCGTTGACCCGGGCTGGTACGCCGTTGACGCCATGCGCCGGCACCGCGTTGAGAAGCAGGCCGAGCGCGTGGCCAACGAGGACGGCGAGGAGGAGACCGACGACCGCACTCTGCCGTCAGTCGCGGTGGGGCAACACCTCACATGCTCCCGCGCCGCGGTGCTGGCCAAGTCCACCAAGCCACCTGCGAGATACAACGAAGGCAGCCTCCTCAAGTCGATGGAGACCGCCGGCAAACTGGTGGACGACGACGAGGCCGCCGAGGCGATGAAGGACGCCGGCCTGGGCACCCCCGCCACCCGCGCCAACATCATCGAGAGCCTGATCGACCGCGAGTACGTGGAGCGTGAGGGCAAGCAGCTTCGCGCCACCGACAAGGCCATCGGCCTCATCACCATGCTGGGCGATCACCTGCTCACCTCACCAGAGCTCACGGGCCGGTGGGAGCAGAAGCTCAACGAGGTGCAGCGCGGCAGTGAGTCGCGTGACGCGTTCCACCAGGAGATCGTGGCGTTCACCAAGCAGGTGGTTGCCTGGTTCGCCGACAAGGGGCGTGAGGACCTGCGCGTGGAGCGCACCGTCATCGCCCCGTGTCCCACGCCCGATTGCGCCGGCAACATCGTGGAGCAGCGCAAGAGTTACTCATGCGACAGCTACCACGGCAAGGACGATCCGGGCTGCGGATACACCTTGTGGAAGCAGAGTGGTACTCGCACGCTCACGCTCGACGAGGCCAAGGAGTACATCGCCCAGGGCATCCAGAGCAAGGATCTGGAGCCCGAGCGCGAGGTCATTGGCCCCTGCCCCACCGACGGCTGCGATGGCGAGATCATTGCCCGCGACCGCAGTTACGGCTGCACGTCGTGGAAGAGCAAGACCGAAACCGGCTGCGGCTACGTCATCTGGAAGCGCGTACGCGGCAAGCAGGGCGAGGTGTCGGTGGAGGAGGCCCAGGGCATGGTGGCCCGGGGTGAGACCAACGCCACGCCTCCACGTGAGCCAGTGTCGGAGTGTCCCGTTCCCGGGTGCGGCGGCATGATCGTGGACCGCCCAAAGACCTTTGGATGCAATTCGTGGAAGAGCCCCCGTAATCGCGGCTGTGGATACGTCATCTGGAAGAAGGCCCGCGGGTCGGATCACGAGATGACCGTGGACGAGGCCAAGGCCAAGATCGAGGTTGACCGTGCCGATCCGGAGGCCGCGGGGCTCGACCCCGTGGTGGGGCGCGGTGCGGCGAAGACACGCACCACCCGGGGCGTGGTTGATGCCGACGGATCCATCGCACGCCACCTCCTGGAGCGCGCCGTCTGGACCGGGCTGGATGGCGGCGACAAGGTGACGCTCGAGATTCCCGCCGGATCACAGGTGGGGCTGCCCGATACGGCCGCAGACGGTCTTGTGGCGGCCATTTCGCTTGATGCCAAGCCCCTCAAGCTCTGGTGCAAGGTGAGTGACGGCGCCGATGCTGCACGCACGACGCTTGAGCAGCGTCTGGCCGAGCGCATTCGAAAGGCGCTCGCGCCGGCATCGGGGCCCAAGGCCAAGAAGAAGGCCAAAACCGCCGCCTGACACAGTTCGCGGGTCATCACCCCCCGCGGCTGGCATCATCTCCGGGTCGGGGCAGGTGGCCCCGCGTAACCCTGGAGGCGTACATGGACGCCAATGAAGCGATCCGTCTGAGGCGCAGCGTGCGCTCGTACACCGATCAGCCGGTGGATGAGAAGGACATCAGCGAGATCCTCCGCCTGGCTCTCCTTGCCCCCACGGGCGGCATGGCACAGGCGTGGAGCTTCATCGTGGTGCGCGACGCAGAACTGCGCGCGGCGGTGGCCGAGATCGTCATCCGCGGTGGCGCCAAGTATTTTGAGACCGTCCGCCCCGCTGGCCCGGATGTGAGCGCCGACGAACACGCCGAGTGGGCGCGTGGCTATGCCGAGCAGGTGCTCGGTAACTACCGCCACGTGCCGGTGTGGATCGCAGGCCTTGTGGTGCCACGCCATGCCTTCCCGGATGATCAGGCCGAATGGGAGCGCGTCGCCGACCTGGTGTCGGTGGGCTTTGCGATGGAGAACCTCATGGTGGCCGCACGTGCCCGGGGTCTCGGCACCGTGCCCACGGTCTTCCACTGGTATGCCGAGGACGACTTCCGTGCGCTTCTCGACATTCCCGCTGAGATGGAGATCCCTGTGATCACCCCGCTCGGCTATCCCACCGAATTCCCGGTGGGGCTCCCGCCCGCAATGGCGGCCAAGCGCCGTCCATGGCGGGCCCTCGTGCATGACGACCACTGGGGGAACCCCCGGGCGTAATCGCCCGTCCCGGAACCCGACAGGAACCCAGGTGAACCGGAATGGCCCGGTAAACGCCGTGGCACCGGCTGATACCGTCGAATTTAGAGATTGCGTGAGGCCGGGGCTGGAGAGACGGTCACCGCCACAACCTGAGTCACCACACCCGCACGCGGCGTCAGGTGCGGGGCCTGCTGAAGGGCCCCGGACCTATCCCGATCTCCCACCCTTGACCATGAAGAATGAAGGAGCCCGAATGGAACGCACCATGAAGCGCAAAGCTGCAGCGGCTGCTGCAGCCGTCGCCCTCCTCGCCGGCGGCGGGGTGCTGGCTGGCTGCGGCTCGGGCACGACGGACACCGCCGCATCCACTGCGGCAGCCGACGCCGCAGCGCAGCCCCCCAACGGCGTCGGGACGCTCCCGGCCAAGGAGATCCTCGCGAAGAGCCAGGCCGCGGCGAAGGCCGCGACGTCGGTCACCGTGAAGGGAACGATGAGCGAGGAGGGCCAGGATACTTCGCTCGACTTGGTGCTGGGGGCAGACTCCGGCGAGGGCACGATCACCACAAACGGCACTGCGATGAATATCAAGTCCGTGGGTGGGAAGAACTACTTCCAGGTGCCGGGCAATGGCTGGGCCACGCTGCTGGGAGCCGCAGGGGGCCCGGGCGAGGAAGCAGGCAAGGAGATCGCAGCCCTCGTCGGCGACAAGTGGTTGGTGCTTCCGGCAAATGCGGCCTCACTCGACAAGGACGCTGGCCTGGTCGGGCTCGCCCTCTCGACCATCGGCATGTTCATCGAGAAGGACCCCTTCTTCAAGGACTTCATCTTCTCGGCTGAGCGCACGTTCACCGTCTCGGGCACCGGCGATGTGAATGGCACTCCGGTGGTGTTCCTCAAGGACACGAGCGATGGCGCTGTGATGGCCATCCAGACCGAGGGCGAGCCCTACCCCGTGCAGATCAAGGCTGAGGCCGCGAGCGATTCGAGCACGATGACCTTCAGCAACTGGAACGCACCGGTGAGCGTCACCGCACCCACCGATGTGATCGATGTCAGCAAGCTCGCGACGGTGGGCGACGCATCGGCGTCAGGACAAACCACCAATTAGGGCCTGCTGACAACCCGCGCGTGCTGAAACCGATAGGGGCTGAAATGGACCGCATGATGACGCGCAGGATCGCCGCGGGAGCACTTTCCCTGTCGCTGCTGGCTGGCGGCGGTGTGCTCGCCGGCTGCGGATCGAGCTCATCGAGCAGCGAGACCGCTGCACAGACCGCTGCCAATCCTCCTGACATGCCAGCCAACGGCGTCGGCGCGCTCCCAGCCGAGGAGATCCTCGCGAAGAGCCAGGCCGCGGCGAAGGCCGCGACGTCGGTCACCGTGAAGGGCACGATCACCGAGGGGGCAGTGGAGTCCTCGCTCGACCTGGTGCTGGGAACGAACGCCAGCGAGGGCACTATCACCAGCAACGGCGTTGAACTCAGCATCGTGTCCGTGGATGGCAAGTCCTACTTCAAGGTGTCCCGCGATGGCTGGGCCACGCTGCTGGGCAGCGGAGGCGCCGAGGGCAAAGCCGCAGGCAAGGAGATCGACGGCCTCGTCGGCGACAGGTGGTTGTTGCTGCCGGCAGATCCGGGTTCGCTCGACGATGCCGGTGGCGTACTCGGGGTGACGCTGTCGGCCCTCAGTGGGCTTTTCCAGAAGGAATCCCTCCTCGAGGGCCTCCTCGCGCCCGAAGGCGGGGCGACCGTCAAGAGCACCGGCGATGCGAACGGCACCCCGGTGGTGTTCCTCGAGGACGCCAAGGGCGAGTACACGCTGGCCATCCAGACCGTGGGCGAGCCCTACCCCGTGCAGGTCAAGGGTGGTGGCGCGAATGGGTCGAACGCGGTCACGTTCACCAACTGGAATGCGCCGGTGAACGTGACCGCGCCCACCGACGTGGTGGACATCAGCGAGCTCGCGAAGCTGGGTGCGGAATCGAGCGGATGACCTGAGGCATCACCGCGGCCACCACGATGATGGAGATGAAAGGAGGAACACCATGACGCGCGCGGCCACGGCATGGGCAGTCTCCTTGGTGCTGCTCGCGGGTGGCGGCGTGCTCACGGGCTGCAGCGGCAGTTACAACGCATCATCCGGCGACGACAACACCACGACGGCCAACGGCATCGAGAAGCTCCCGCCCACCGAGATACTCACGAAGAGTGCAGCCGCCATGGCGACCGCGTCGTCTGTGACCGTGTCCGGGTCGTCGAAGGAGGATGACGGGCCCGAGATGTCCCTCGATCTCGTGCTGGGAACAGGCGTCGGCCGGGGCACCATGTCGCTCAACGGAACCACCCTGATGGAGTTCCGCGAGACCGGCGGGAAGATGTACTGGAAGACCACCCGCGAGGGCTTCGAGTCGATCGTGGGCCCGGGCGATGCGAGCAAGCTCCTCGGGGGCCGGTGGGTGGTCGCCCCGGTGGGCGCCGAGGATGGTGAGGTGCCGGGCCCGGGTGAATTCGGCGACAAGGATGCCCTGCTGGCGCCCCTGGTCCAGAAGGGAGCCAAGGCAACCGTGAAGGGCACCGGCGAGGTGGATGGCACCCCGGTGGTGTTCGTCAAGACCAGTGGCAGCGATGGCACGGCCACGCTGGCGATCCAGACCGTGGGTGAGCCCTATGTCGTGCAGGTGAGGAGCGACGGGATGGTGCTCTTCGACTTCAGCGACTGGAACGCCCCGGTGAACGTCACCGCTCCGGCCGGCGCGGTGAGCCCGGCCGACCTCATGAAGGAGGTCGGCCCCTCGGGCTGATCATGCGCCCCACTTGATATGCGTCGTCTCGTTACGCGAACATCTATTCGTATGATTGTGACCGCACTCATGTGCATGATGACCACCGGGGAAACCCCCGTGCCCGACCGACCGACACGAAGAGGACTCACATGGAGCACACGCTGAAGCGCACGCTGGCCGTATCGGCCACGGCACTCGCCCTGCTGACAGGCGGGGGCCTCCTCGCTGGCTGCGGATCAGATTCCTCAGCGAGCGGCACCACGGCAACCGCTGCCGACACGACCGCACAGGCATCCAACGGCGTCGAGAAGCTCTCGGGCCAGGAGATCGTGACCAAGAGCCAAGCGGCAGCAAACAGCGCGTCGTCGGTCACCGTGGCCGGCTCTGTCGCCATGAGTGGCGACAAGGTGGGCCTTGAGCTGACGCTGGGGGACACTGCGACGACTGGCAACATCACCCTGAATGGTATGACGATCCAGATCCGCGTCGTCGACGGGACGACCTATGTCAAGCTCGACCCCAAGGACCTTGCCAAGGTCGTGTCGGAGAATGCCAGCGGCGCAGTCGCCGACCAGATCCAGAGCGTTGTGGGCGACAAGTGGCTGAAGATTCCGGCCGACCCCAGCAACGACCAGCTCGCAGCCGTGGGGCAGTTCGGCGACAAGAACGGGCTCATCAAGCAGATCCTGACGCCACAAGGTGATGTGACGGTGACGGGTACCGGCGATATCAATGGCACTCCAGTTGTGAACCTCGACAGTTCCAAGGGCACCGGAACCCTGTCCGTCCAGACCGTGGGCGAGCCCTACCCCGTGCGCATCGCGGGCGCGAAGGGCTCGGACTCAGGCCACATCGACTTCTCCAATTGGAATGGTCCGGTTGATGTGACCGCGCCAACCAACATTCTCGACATCTCGGCGCTTGGTTAATCGTCCGACTCGGCAAGAGACAACACACTCGGGGTCCGTACACCGGATTCCAAACGTTGCATTCATGAGAGGAATACGCATGAACACTGTGATGAAGCGGCGCCTCGGTGCAACCCTGGCAGCAATCGCCCTGACGGCAGGTGGCCTTGGTGTTGCCGGCTGCGGTGGCGACTCGTCGTCGGCCAGCAGTAGTGCCACAAGCGCTTCGACGGCAGACAACGGGGTCGCCTCGCTCACGGGCAGCCAGATCCTCACCAAGTCGATGGCCGCAGCCAAGGCGGCCACGTCGGTGACCGTCAGTGGCTCCGTGCCAGAGGGGTCCGACACCATCACCATCGACCTTGCGCTCGGTGATGGCGTGGCAAGCGGCACCATCGGAGTCAAGGGCGTGACGGTCAAGATCCTCAGGGTCGACGGCAAGTTCTACCTCAACGCCCCCAAGGCGCTGTTTGATGAGATCGGTGACGGCGGTGCCGCGGTGGGCACCTTGCTCGCCGACAAGTGGTTCACCGTTCCCACCACCGGGGCGGCAGCGGACAGCTTCGAGGGCTTCGACAACATCGCCGACATGGACAGCCTCTTCGATGGGCTGCTCGACAACGGCACCACCAACCCCAAGGTGAAGGGCACTGGTGACGTCAATGGCCAGCCGGCGGTGTTGCTGACCGGTACGGATGGCGGCACGCTGGCAGTGGCCACGACCGGCGAGCCATACCCGCTGCAGGTCAAGCAGTCCTCGGACAGTGGGAAGGGCGTCGTCACCTTCAGCAAGTGGAATGAGCCCGTTACGGTGACGGCACCGGCAGACGCGCTCGACTTCGGCGCCCTCGCCGGTGGCGACTCGTCGTCCGCGGGGAGCACCACCAGCAGCAACTGATGCACAGGGCTTGATGAATGCGGCACAATCATGCGAACATGTGTTCGTATGATTGTGACCGCACTCATCCCGCTCTTTCCACTCCGCATCGCGCTGCTTGAGGCGCGGATGCCATGGGATGACCCAATCGCACTCGGCCCCGAACCGGGCGCGCCGCAGGTGATCGGGCCATGTACGCCATCGGCATGGGGCCAGGGCGTGCGACCCGGGCTTCGTGTGGGAGAGGCCCTTGCGCGCTGCCCCGGGCTCGATCTGGTGATGCCCGATCCCGATGCCGCCCGATCGGCGGCAGAGCGCGTGACGCTGCGCCTGGAGGATCTTGGCGCTGCCGTGGCGCCGGGGGATGACGGCGAGTCGTGGTCATTTGCTGCCACCGGGCTCATCCGTATGTACGGCGGCATGGCCGTGCTCATGCGACGCGCCCGTGCCGCGCTGCCGGTGGGTGCCGGCGGTCGCGTAGGTGCCGCGCCCACCCCATTTGCATCACGCGAGGCCGCGCGGGCAGGGATGATCATTCATCAGGACGAGGTGGCCGACTTTCTCTCCCCCCTTCCCGCCGGGCGACTGCCCCTACCGCAGAAGAGCAGGTCTGCCCTCGAAGCGCTCGGCATCCGCAGCATGGGGCAGGTGGCGCATCTGCCACGGGCATCGGTTCTCGACCGGCTCGGACCCACCGGAGTGGCCGCATGGGAGATGACCCGTGGTGAGGATGATCCACGTATCAGCCCCCGCGTGCCCCCTCAGCCGGTTGGTGAGGAGGTGTCGTTTCCCGAGTCCATCGGGGCGCTGCCGGCGCTTGAGGCGGCCCTGCGAATTCTCATTGCACGCATCACTGAGCACGCCAGGACGCAGGGCGGGTCCGTGCGATCGATCATCATGCGCGCACGCCTTGAAGATGGCGGCTCATGGACCCACGCCGTGGCCCTGAGGGAGGCCACATGCGACCCCAGGCGCATTGGCATCGCCGCGCTCCCCCATCTGGCGCGCATCACGGCGCCGGTCACGTCACTGGCCATTGAGGCCGACGCCGGAGGACCACCCGATGCCGGGCAACTCGCCCTGGTGAGCACACCCGACGAAGAGCGCATGCGACGTGCCGGGGCGGCGCTCGCGCAGGTACGGGCCGCAGGCGGTGCCGCACCGGTACTCAGACTGGTGGAGATCGAACCGTGGAGCAGGCTCCCGGAGCGCACGTGGGCACTCGGTCCCTACGAGGCCTAGCGGGGGCCGGGCCGGTTGAGGTGTTCACCTCGCCGGACGGCACGCCCCACGCGCTCATGCGCGACGGCCGCAGGCGGCTGGTGGTCGCCGTGCGCGATTCATGGCGCGTGCAGGACCGCTGGTGGACCGACGACCCGGTGGATCGCTCGTACTTCGATGTGATCGTCGAGCCGGGGCGCCATGCCCTCATCTTCCGTGAGAGCAGCGGCGGCTGGTTCATTCATGCCTAGTCCCCCGTATGTCGAACTGCATGCCCACACAGCCTTCAGCTTCCTCGACGGCGCGTCACTGCCGGACGAGATGGCGGAGGCCGCGGCGTCGCTGGGGCACAGCACCATGGCCATCACCGATCACGACACCCTGTCGGGGTCGATGGAGTTCGCCCATGCGGCCACCGCCGCAGGACTCCGCCCCATCACGGGTGCCGAGCTGTCGATATGCGCCCTCCCCGCCATCGGGATCGGCCATACCCCCGGCGTGCTCCACCTCACCTTGCTGGTCCAGACCGCCACGGGGTACGCCAACCTGTGCCGCCTCATCACGCGTTCGCACGCGAACACGAGGTCCGGGCCCGATCGACGGGCGATTGACCCTGTGCTGCCCATTGACGCGCTCCAGGCACATGCAGATGGGCTCGTGTGCCTGTCGGGCTGTGCCCGGCACGGGCTCGTACCCCACCTGCTCGCGGCCGGGCGCCATGCGGACGCCGAACACGCACTGCGATGGCTCATGTCCACCTTCGGCCCAGGCAATGCGTGGGTGGAGATCCAGCGTGCGGCCACACGGGGGGACAGAACCCTTGCACGGGCGCTCGAGGCGCTGGCAGACCACGTGGGCGCACCCGTGGTGGCCACAGGCGACGCGCATGCCCACCATCCCAGTCGCGCATTCCTGCAGGACACCCTGGTGGCCGTGCGCCATCGCCTCACCCTCGATGCATCGGAGGCCATGCGACGTGGCAACCGGCAGTCAGTACTGCGCACGCCCCACGACATGGCGCTGCGACTGGCCGACCACCCCGAGGCAGTGCGTAACTCGGTGGTGCTGGCCGAACGCCTGGAGTTTGACCTCACGCGCGACCTGGGGTACCGGTTTCCCGACTTCGTGGCCGGCCACCCCGGGGAGACCGCCGACGTGGCACTGGCGCGCATCTGCGGCCATGCACTGCGGGATCGCTACCCCGATGGGTCCGGGCGGGCTGAGGCCCTCAAGCGACTGGATGAGGAACTTGGGCTCATCCGCCACCACGGACTCTCCGGATTCTTCCTGCTGCACCGCGACATCCTGGAGATCGCACGGGAGGTTGCGCTCGAGGTGCGGCCCGCAGGCTCCGCACGTCGCATGCTGCCGCCCGGACGCGGGCGCGGATCGTCCGTGGGGTCGATCGTGTGTTACCTCACAGGCCTCTCGCACATTGACCCGATCGAAAGCGGACTCTTCCTCGGCAGGTTTCTCAACAAGGATCTGCGTTCGGTGCCAGACATCGACCTCGACTTTCCCCGCGACGTCCGTGCGCGTCTCATCGAGGAGATCATCCGCCGCTACGGCCACGAGCATGCGGCGCTTGTGGCGGCATTCCCCACGTTCCGTGCCCGCATGGCCATTCGCGAACTGGGGGCGGCACTCGCGCTGCCCCCCGCCGACATCGAGCGCCTCGCGCGATTGTCGGATGGCTGGTCGTCAGCCGAAGCGGTGGAAGACGAGATCCGTCGCATGCCCGGTGGCGAGGACCGCCTGCAGTCACGTCGCTGGCGTGCGCTGGCGTCGCTGGCACGGGAGGCAGCGGGGATCCCACGGCACCTCGCCCAGCATTCGGGGGGAATGATCGTGAGCGCCACCCCCCTCATCGATCTGGTGCCGGTGGTACCTGCGGCATTCGCCGGCAGGCAGATCTGCCAGTGGGACAAGGATTCCTGTGCCGACGCCGGGTTCGTGAAGATCGACCTGCTCGGCCTGGGGATGTTGAGCGCGGTGGAGGAGTGCCTCGACCTCATCGCCACCGCGCATGGGCGGGCACCCGACCTCTCGCGCATCGGCTTTGACGACCCGGGTGTGTACGCCGAAATCCAGGATGCCGACACCATGGGTGTGTTCCAGATCGAGAGCCGTGCCCAGATGCAGAGCCTGCTGCAGACCCGGCCGGCGAACCTCGATGACCTCACCGTGCAGGTGGCGCTCATCCGCCCGGGCCCTGTGAGTGGTGGCGCCGTGCACCCCTATGTGGCCCACCGCCGGGCCCTTCGACGCGATCCCCACTTCGTTCCGCCATACGACCACCCGCTGCTTGAGCCGGCGCTTCGTGAGACCCTCGGCGTCGTCGTATTTCAGGAGCAGGTACTCGAAGTCTCGATGGCCCTCGCGGGATTCACTCCGGGAGAGGCCGAGGACCTGCGCCGGGCGATGAGCCGCAAACGCAGTCGCACGGCGATGATGCGTATGTGGGAGCGCTTCCAGCAGGGGGCACGCGATCGTGGTGTTCCCGACCACACCATCCAGACGGTGTTCACCAAGTTGGTGGGCTTCTCCAACTTCGGATTCCCCAAGGCCCACTCGGCTGCATTTGCTGTGCTGGCGTACCAGAGCGCATGGCTGCGGCGACACCACCCCGCCGAGTTCCTGGCCGCGCTCATCAATGCCCAGCCCATGGGGTTCTATCCGCCCGCCAGCCTGGTGCGCGACGCCGGCCGGCGTGGCGTGCGCACGCTGCGTACCTGCATCCGCCGCTCCCAGGTGGGGTGCACGGTGGAGGACGGGTCGGTGCGACTTGGTCTGGGCATGGTGCGCACCCTTGGCGAGATACCCGCCCACCGCGTGGTTGACGAACGTGAGGCCCGCGGCCATTTCACCGGCCTGGCCGATCTCATTGCCCGCACCGGCCTGCGCCCGGAGCAGATGGCGATGATGGCCCGCGCCGGGACCCTCGACGCCTTCGAGGTGCCCGAGCGGGAGATGCTGTGGCAGGTGGCCACCCTTGCCCGGCCCCGGCGTATCGCAGGTGCAGAACAACTGCCACTGCCGCTCGATCCGGCTGCCGCACCGCCGCTCCCCGCCCCCGACCGCATCGACCGTGTCATCGCCGAGTACGAGACCACGGGTGTCTCCACCGGCTGGCACCTGATGACCCTCATCCGCCCGGCGCTGCCGAAGGGCACCATCACCGCAGCGGCGCTCAAGAACACCCGGCACGGCACAGATGTGACCGTCGCCGGCATGGTGGTGGCCCGGCAGCGCCCCATGACCGCCAAGGGCATCGTGTTCCTGCTCATCGAGGACGAAACGGGACCCATCAACGTGATCGTGCGACCCGACCTCTACGAGGCCGAGCGCTCACTGCTCCGAGCCGATCCGCTGCTGGTGGTGACAGGACGGCTTGAACGCCGTGAGCGCGTGGTAAACGTGCTGGCCAGCAGTGTGGCTGCGGCCCGCCTGCCATCGCGTGAGCCGGTGCCCCTTGAGCACGGCGCAGATGCCCGGGTGCGCGCCGGTGTGCCCGGGTCCCAGGACTTCGCCCGGGGGCGACGCTAGAGCGCTTCAACCACCATTGCCACTCCCATACCGCCACCCACACACAGCGCCGCGCAGCCCAGACGGGCCTCACGGTGGCGCATCTCGTGCAGCAGCGTCACCAGAATGCGCGCGCCTGATGCACCCACGGGGTGCCCCAGCGCAATGGCGCCGCCATTGACGTTGAGCACCTCACGGCCGATTCCAAGTTCGCGCTGCACGGCCACTGCCTGCGCGGCAAAGGCCTCATTCACCTCAAACAGTTCGATGGCCCGGATGTCGTCCACACCGGCGCGGTCCAGTGCGGTGCGAATGGCCTGCACGGGGCCCATGCCCATGATCTCGGGCGCCACCCCGTTCCAGGCGTAGCCGAGAATGCGGGCCATCGGCTGCACGCCGAGCTCGGCGGCGCGGGTCTCCGACAACACGAGCATCGACGCGGCGCCATCATTGATTCCAGATGAGTTCCCCGCGGTCACCGTTCCATCGGCCCTGAATGCGGGCCTCAGTGCGGCGAGGGTCTCCACGGTGGTGCCGGGGCGCGGGTGCTCGTCGGTGTCCACCAGCACCGGGTCGCCGCGTCGCTGGGGCACCGGAACCGGAACGATCTCGTCGGCAAAGTGCTTGCGCTCGAGCGCAAGGCCCGCGAGCCGCTGGCTCTCAGCAGCGAAGGCGTCCTGATCCTCACGGGTCACGCCGAAGCGTTCTGCCACGACTTCGGCGGTGCCACCCATGTGCTGATCGGTGAGTGCGCACCACAGGCCATCGGCGATGAGCGTGTCGCGGAGCGCCACGTCACCCATTCGCTGCCCCTGCCGAATGCCATCGGCAACGTGGGGCGCGCGGCTCATGTTCTCCATGCCCCCGGCCATCACCACGCCGGCATCGCCTGCGCGAACCGCCTGCGCCGCCATGCCCACCGCACGCAGGCCGGATCCGCACAACATATTGATGGTGGTCGCCGGGACGGAATCGGGTATCCCTGCGGCGACTGCGGCCTGCCGTGCAGGGCCCTGCCCGAGGCCGGCTTGCAGGATGCACCCCAGCAGGACGTCGTCCACCTGGTCGGCTGGCACCCCTGCGCGCACGATGCTCTCGCGCATCACGATGGCGCCAAGTTCGGTCGCGGGAACCGACGACAGCGCTCCCATAAAGGCGCCGATGGGCGTCCGGACCGCGCCGGCGATGACGGGGGTGGTCACGCGGTCAGGCGGTGAAGGACTTGCCGCAGCCGCACGACCCGGTGGAGTTGGGGTTGTTGATGCGGAAACCCGCGCCCTGGAACCCCTCCTCGTAGTCGAACTCGGCACCGAGCAGATACGGCATGCTCAGGCGGTCGACGATCACGTGCACACCGTGCTGCTCCACCACCTCGTCGCCATCCGCCGCGTGGTCGAACGTCATCGAGTACTCAAAGCCTGAGCAGCCGCCGGGAAGCACCTTCACGCGCAGCCCGGAGCCGGGATCGGCCTCGGTCGCGAGGATCTCGCGGAGCTTGTCACCGGCAACGGGTGTGAGGGTGATCATCCAGCATCCTCCAAAGTGTCCAGACCGCGCGTTCATGCGCGAACCGGAGTGTGCCACGGCATGCGGATGGGGTCCACTCAACCGGCTCCAACCACACTCCAGTCGGCGGTGGTTGAGTGACCCGCGCGGTCCCGGACCCGTGCGTGCAGGGCCAGAGTGCCCATGGGAAGGGCAGATGCGCGGATCTGAAGGGTGTACGGAGTGATGCGCGCGCGACGGGTCATATCAACGCCGTTCACGGTGATCGTGGTGCGTGCCGGGTCGATTCCGGTGCCGCCCTTCTCATCGGAGTACCGGATGGACAGCACTCCACGCACCACGTCGTGGTCTGCCGGCGAACGCGCCACAATGCGGGGGGCGCGACCCGGCACCTGTCGCCCGCGGGGGCTCGTGGGGATGGTGCGGCCGCCCCATGCAAGTGCCGCCAGCGAGGTGGCAAACAGCGATGTGGGCTGGCCTGATGCCACCCGCACGCCCCCATCAGCACGTTGCAGCCCCTCCAGCGCTGCCAGCGGGCTCCCTCCTGATGCCCACACGCCGCGGTCCGGACGCTCCCCGAGCGCTCTGATGGCCAGCACGGCCCAGGCGGTGGGCACGGCTGCACGGGCGAATGTGCCACCAGAATCCCGAAGCGACAGCAACCGAGCACGGGCGGCCACGAGCCCCGGGTCGCGCACCCCCACGCGGGCCGCCCGCAGCGCCTGCATCACAGTCGCCGTGGTCACGACGTCGGATTGCGGCGCACCGGTGGCAGACCACCCGCCGTCGGGCAACTGGAGCGATTGAAGAATTGCCACCGCGCCCGTCACCCGGGGGTCATCGGGCGGCACGGCAGCAGCAATCAAGGCCATCACGCCCCACGCCGTCACCGCGGTGCCCCCCGGAAATGAACCATCCGCCGATCGCTGGGCCGAAACCCGGTCGGCCATTGCCGGATCGAGTGTGCCCGCGGCCCTCTGGGCCATCGACAGCCGGAGCACATCACCGATGGCGTCACCGGGGAGTGCCTCAACGGCGTCCCCAAGCCCCAGACCAGCACCGTGCCAGGCCGAGGGATCCTCACCGGCACCCGCCACGGCCATTGCCGCCCACGCGGTATCCGCTGCCTGCCCCGCACCGACTGGCCCGATGGCGCCTGTGAGGGAGTCCTGCCGGGCCGACAGGTGATCGAGCGCCTTCTCAAGTGGAGAGGCCGATGCGACAGGGGCGATACCCGCCACGACGGCGAGGGCGATGATGGCGGCGGCGCGGCGCATGCCCAGAACCTTGCCCGACTGCGCCGGACGCGGTACTGCGCACTGTCGCCGGATGACCTCGCCGCGGGGCCGGGCCATGGCGGTGCGGCGGCCGCTCAGGGGTGGTCAGCCCCACGGGCGTCAAGCAGTTCTCCAAAGCGCGTGGCACTGCGCAGCGCGAAGTCCCCGTGGTTGTTGTTGAACACCACCGCCACCTCGCGTGCCGCGCGGGCCATGTCGATTACCGGATCGATCCACTCCCCCAACTCGTCGTCGGAGTACTGCCAGTCGAAGCGCTCGGCCACGGTGCGGCTTCCCTGCCAGGTCGCCGCATTGCGTCCGTGCAGGCGCAGGTATGCCAGCCCCGGGGAGGTGACCTCAACGATGGGCGGCATCGCGCTTGCCACGTCAATCCGCGGGGCATCAACACATACCCATGCCGCATCGCGCTCGCCAAGCATCTCCACCGCCGCCTCGCGCTCACCCGGTGCCGTCCACGATGCGTTCCTGAACTCCACGGCGGTGCGAAGGGGTGACAGGCGCTCGATGATGCGCCCGATCTCTGCACGCTGCTCGGGGCCCGATGTCACATGCGGGGGCAGTTGCAACAGCACCGATCCCATCTTGGACCCAAGCGGTGCGATCACTTCGACGAATGCATCAATGACCGCATCCCGCAACTCGCGCGACGGCTTGCGGATTCGCCCCCGGCCGTCGGCCTCGTAGGCCAGCTCGCGCAGCGGCTCGGGCAGCCGTGCGGGATCGGCCGCGTGCCCGCTGATCACCTGGTTCGCCTTCACATGAAACCGGAAGTCATCAGGTGTGCGTTCGGCCCACCCGTCCACGGTCGACCGGCGCGGAATGGCGTAGAAGGTCGCATTCACCTCCACCATCGGAAATTGCGATGCGTAGTACCGCAGCCGCCCCTCGGCGTCGTTCTTCACGTCGTCCGGGTACCAGCCCGCCTTGATGAACTCAGGGTCGGTCCACGATGCGGTGCCGATGCGGAT
>JBMOGE010000010.1:0-36423 GCA_049318525.1 Miltoncostaeaceae bacterium | reverse complement strand
CCCTGTGGCTACCGGGTGCCACGGGCGGGATCGCCCTCGACTCGACGCACAGGCTTGCGTATGTATCCGGCTTGGCGAACTCGCTGTGGCATCCCACAACCGACGGTGCCCCCGGCGCGGCCGGGAACGACATCCTGGTCTTCCGTTGGACGCCCACCTGCGGCAAGGCTCACCAGGTCGGTGTCATAAACGTGCCCCCGCCAAGTTGGGCCCCCACGCTTCAGTCGGCCCCGCCGCCGGCTCCCCGAACGCAGAGCTCCTGGCCACAGCGCCTGGCCGTTTCACCCGATGGCAGTCAGTTGCTGGTGGCGCTTAACCTGGCCGACGCCGCCGCGGTGATCAACGTGAATGACCCCGAGCACCCCGCCTACGTACACACGAGCGGGGGGGCATACAGGGACTACCCGTTTGGCGCCGCCATCATGCCGGATGGCCACACGGGGCTGATCTCCAACGAAGCCACCGGGACCCTTGCCGTGGTGAACATGAAGACCGCCACGAGAATGCACACGATCCGCGTGGGCCCGATGCTGTCGCATCCTCAGGACATCGCCATCGATGCGGCTGGAGCGCGGGCCTATGTCGCCCTGTCCAACCGTGATCAGGTCGCAGTGGTCAACCTCCGCACCAGAACCCGGGTGCGTCTGCTTTCGGTCAAGCGGAGCGCTGGCCTTGGAACCATGCCCACGGGCGTCGCGCTCTCGCCAGGGGGCGACCGCCTGCTCGTGACGGAATCGGGTGCGGATGACGTCGCCGTGTTCCGCATTCCGGGTGCCGCGACACCCGCGGGAAGCGAATGGACAATGGTGGGTCGTATCCCAACGGCATCCCAGCCGGAGGCGGTGCTGGCATCGCCCGCCCGCCGTGGTCGCCCCTCACGGCTCGTGTGGATCGCGGCCCGGGGAATGGACGTGGGGGCCAACCCCGCTGGCCCCAATCCGACTCTGGCGGACGACCCGATCTTCTTCGCTTTTCATCCGCAGACGCCACCCGACTACAACATCTTTGACTCAGGAGTGACGTACGGCGCGGCAATGCTCCGCGGTCGCGCCGGTGTGATGCCGTTCCCATCCGATTCGCAGATCCGTGCGATGACCCCAGCGGCGCTGGCGCAGGTGCAGCCAGTCGGTGCGCCGAGTGCGCCGTCCGTTACGCCGGTGCGTGCCAACGGACCGATCAAGCATGTCTTCTTCATCGTCAGGGAGAACCGGTCGTACGACCAGATGCTCGGGGGAATCGGTCGCGGGCGGAGTGAGCCACGACTTCAGGTGTTCGGCCCCGAGGTCCTCCCCAATACGCGGGCGATCCTGCGCCGCGCACCGCTGCTCGACAACGTCATGGCCAACTCCGATGCCTCAATCCAAGGGCACTTCTGGACCGGATCCGCGGGCGTTCCCGACTACGTGAGCCGCAACTGGGTGCACAACTACGACGCCCGCATGCGCCCCGCCGACTTCGGCATGTTCGCCGTCAGCTGGCCGGGGAATGGATTCCTGTTCGATCAGGCCGAGCGCCAGCACATCTCGTACTTCAACTACGGCGAGGGCATCGCCGGGACGATGCCGGAAATCGATGACCAGGACCGCACCCCCGCGATGCAGACCGGGGTTACGACGGTGGCCGCCCACTCCGACGTGCTCACCACCCCTGACGGAACCGGGTGTTACCCATCAGACAACTCAATCGGCACCCTGCTTTCCACGAGCGGACCGTTGACGGGCGAGATCTTTGACTCAGTACTCCCGGAGGGTGCTCCGCCGGGCTCGTATTCACACATGTCCTGCTTCGCCGCGCGCTTCCGCGCGCAACTGCGCCACGGCACCGTGCCGGCCCTCAGCTACCTCTCGCTCACCAACGACCACACCCGCGGAACGCAGACGGGTTTCCCAACCCCAACCGCGATGGTGGCTGACAGCGATCTGGCCATTGGGCAGATCATCGACATGGTTTCGCACTCACGCGTCTGGTCATCGTCGGCCATCTTCGTGGTTGAGGACGACTCCCAGGATGGGGCCGACCACATCAATGCCCACCGCATTCCCGCATTTGTCATCAGCCCCTACGCCCGGCGCAACGTGGTAATTCACACGCGGTACGACCTGGTGTCGGTGGTACGCACCATCGAGATCATTATCGGCATGAAGCCGCTGACGCTGAACGATGCGCGGGCGACTCCCATGTACGACGTGTTTTCGGGCACACCCACCAATTCCGCGCCGTTCACCACCATCCCAGCCAAGGTGGATCTACTGGCGCGCAACGACTCCGCGAGCCCCGACGCGAAGCTCTCCAACTCCCTCAACTTGCAGAGCATTGACCGGGTGCCCCAGGACACACTCGATCGCATCATCTGGCACTCGGTCTATGGCCCCAGCAGCACGCCACCGGCACCCGGACCCGGCGCGGAGGACGAGGCGGGTGCGCGACGGGAAGTGGATACCCGGGGGGCCGCCCGCCCGTAACTGCTGGACTCCAGTGTCGGTCCGCAATGCATACCGCCCCTCGTCCCCGGAAGGACCCCGTGCGTTCCATTCTTGCCGCCGCCAATGCCCGCATCGCCAGCCTTGAGCGATCCAACCTGCGAATGGCAAAGGCGCTCGCGTCCCTGCAGAAGCAGATCCGGCCGCTCGCGCGACTGCGATCCAAGGGCACCGCGGCGCGCACGTCGTCAACGGAGGTCGGTCAGCCGGGTGCGCACGCCAGCGGGAACGCAGACGGCCGGGGCTGACCTGCGGGAGCCGACGCCGCGCGTGGGTCACGGGATAGGCTGACGACATGTCTGAAGCCCGCTCCCTCCAGATTGTCTTTCCCGGCGATACCAACCACATGGGATCCCTCTTCGGGGGCACCCTCATGGCGTGGATGGACCGTGCGGCCTATCAAGCGGCCACGCGGCGGGCGCGCGGCACATGCGTCACCCGCAAGGTTGATGAGATCGAGTTCCGTACCGCCATCTTCTCGGGCGACTTCGTTGAGCTGATCGCGCGCGTGGAGTCGGTGGGGCGCACCAGCATGGTGGTGGCAGTTGAGGTGTACCGCGAGAACCCAGCTGATGGGTCACGCGAGCTGTGCACCACCGGCCGCTTCACCATGGTGCATGTGGGAGACGACGGCATTCCGGTGGCCGTACCACCAGAGGCCTGAGCCGCCTGCCTCAGCTCAGGTAGAAGTACAGCGCGTACAGCAGCTCAACGGCGGGGCTTGAGGTGTGCACCGTCACGTCGCTCGGCACCGACAGAAGTGCATCGGAGTAGTTGAAGATGATCTTGACGCCCGATGACACCAGGTCGTCGGCCACCTGCTGCGCGGCCGCGGCGGGAATGGCCAGCACGCCCACCTCAATTCCCTCGTTCTCAATGACGAGGGGCAGCTCGCTGTAATTGCGCACTGTGAGGTCGCCGATGCGCAGGCCCACCTTGTCGGGGTCGACGTCGAACATGGCCGATACCCGAAAGCCGTGATCGGCAAATGCACCCGACCCGGCAATCGCCTGGCCGAGGTTGCCCGACCCGAACAGCGCGATGTTGTGCTGGCCCGACGTGCGCAGGATCTTGCGGATCTGCGCGATGAGCGTGTCGATGTCATAGCCCACGCCCCGCTTGCCAAACTTGCCGAAGCCGGAGAGGTCGCGGCGGATCTGCGTGGGGTTCACGTTGGTGTACTCGGAGATGGCCTGGCTGGAGATGGAGGTCTTCCCCATCCGCTTGGCCTGTGTGAGCACCTGCAGGTACCTGGAGAGCCGCGCTGCGACCCCGAGTGTGAGTTGTTCTGCCACGTGAATCCGTTCACCGCTTGTATCAGGACGTTACAAACTAGCCCGTCAGCACTTGCCGTCGCAAGCGCCCGTGACACGCGGTGCCGCTATCGAACCCGGAATGGCGCCGATACGGTGCGAAGGTCCGCCCCGCCCGTACCCCCCGCGGTAACCACAAGGCGATAGCGCCCAGGCGGCACATCAGTACCCCGGGCATCGCGCTGCGAGAGGGCCAGGCGGTAGGTGGAGGCCGGCCAGTCGCCCGTGGGCTCGGCACCGGTCATGCGGATGGAGTCGCCGCCGCCCACTGGCCGCAGCGACAGGCTGACGTCGTGCAGGGTGACCGCCGCGAGGCCATCAGCACGCACATCGCGCATACCAACGCGCACTGTCACCTGGCCGATGCCCGCACCACCCGTATCGATGGTTGGCACGCCAAGTGCGGCCTTGGGCGATGGCGCCACCGGTGCCGACCACACCAACGCCGAACCCGCGGCCACCTGGCCCCCGTCGGGCACCACGAGGATCCGCGCCCGGAAGACCCCGTCGCCGCTCTCAGGCCCGCGGGGAATCGTGACGGTGCCCCGGTGACGCCCGCCTGGCGCCAGATCGAATGCCCCGCCGATCGGCACGTATGCGCCGTCATCACCCTGCTGAAGTACGCGGTAGGTGCCGCCAGTGCCCGTGAGGTCGTGCACGGTGAAGCCCATCTGGGTGTCATCGCTGCGCGAACGCGGTCCGCTGATGATGGGCGGGTCGATAGACACGCCTGGAAGCGCCCGGGATGGCAGCGACGCCGCGTCGGGTGCCTGCCCCGCGCCCTGATCGACTGCGCCCGCACCCGGCACCTGCCCGGTTGACTGCACAAGAGCGCTGCGTATATCGGCCGGCGTCCAGCCCGGGTGATCAATGCGCAGCCGCAAGGCCTCGCCGGCAACTGATCCTGCTGCGGCCGACGTACCACTGAGCGGCGCCTGAAGCGGTATGCCCCCCGAATCGGTGCCGGGGAAGGCCGCCTCGACACCCACCGCAGGAGCAACCAGATCGGGCTTCAAGCGACCAGAGGCCGACGGGCCGCGTGATGAGAACGATGCGACAGCCGGGGTTGCGTCGGCCACCGCATTGGGCGAAATGGACACCGTCATCGACGGGTTCTTCCGGAGCAGGTCGATAAGCGCAGCGCCTTGCTGGCGGCCGAGCCCGACGATGGGAATCGGGGCGGCCGACCCGCCACTGATGCCCGGGAACGCGCCGGTACCGGACTCATCCCACACCACCAGTGCGATGGCACCCGCGGCAGCGGCGCGGCGCGCAACCTCCTGGATGGGGGCACCGCTTCGCGTAACCATGGCAACGGCACCGGCGATGGTGCTGCGGCCATCGGGGCCTGCAAAATCGCGTGTGTCGAGCCCAGTGCCCACGCCGGACTCGCCGCTGGCAGGCACAAGGGTGGCACCTTCCAGCACGGGCGACCCGGGGTCGGCGCCCATCAGCGGCAGCGTTCCGAGCATGGCTCCCGCGGGGCCCACCGACGCGCTGAGATCGGCGGTACGTGGCCCCCCTGCCCCGGCGACGCCTCCAACGGTAAGCACGCCCGGGGGTGAGGCGGGGTCGCCCACCGAACCCGGGAAGAGGCCGGTGGGGCCGTCGTTGCCCGCTGGCGCCACAACCACGGCGCCGGCAAGGTTGGCAGCCGACAGCGCACGGGCCACCGGGTCAATTCCCCCACCACCGAAGCCGCGGGCCAACCCCAGTGCAATGACATCGGCGTGATCATCGGGCATGCCGTCGCGGTTCGGGTCGGCGGCCATCTCGAGGGCAGCAAGCACCCGATCAGAGCGGGCAAGCGTGCGCACCTGCCCATCCACCTTCTCCCGTGCCGTCACGCGGTAGGCGAGAAGGCGCGGCACCTGCTGAGGGGCCAGCCCCGCCAGCGCAGGGGAGCGCAGAATGATGGAGGCGATCTGTGTGCCGTGGGCCTCAGCGGCGGGGTCGGCCGGATCGGGCGACGGGTCGGAGTCGACCTGCACGAGGTCGAACCCGCCCACGATGGGCCGATTGGGGCCAATGCCTCCACCCAGCCACGGATGAGACGCGTCCACACCGCTATCGATGAGCGCCACGTGGGCAGGCGCCCCGCCAGACGGGGCAAGGGGCGGTGTCTCCTGCCCTCCATCGCCTGTGGGCACGGCATCCGACGTGGTGGCGGCAGCAGGCGCCAGATACTGCACAGGCACCACCGCCGCGATACCCGGAATCTCCCCGAGCCCTGCGAGGTGCGCGGTGGGAACCCGCACCGCCAGTCCGTTGATGAGCGTGCGGTACCGCTGGGTGACGAGCCCGCCCATGCCCTGCACCGACGCCTCGACCGCGAGCTGATCGGCCTGAATGCGGGTGAGTGCGGCGGCGCGACCGGTCTCCGGGGTATCGGTGATCGAGTCGCCATCAAGCACGATGATCGCCGACTCGGTGTCGCCCGGCGGCACCACCTGCGGTGCGCGCTGACCGTCGACCCAGTCGTGCCACGCCGTTGCCGCGAGGAGTGCCTGCTCGGAATCGCTGCCGGAGCCCGCCCCGATCTGGGCCACGAGTACCGCGGGGGTGGCGATCACAGCGGCCACCGCCAGCGTGATGCCGAGCCGTCGTGCCAGATGGTGGCTACGTCGGGATGAACGGCTCATGCGGCGATACCCCCCGGAGGCGCTGTGGCAATGGCGTCTTCACCAACGTAATGAGGCCACGGGATGGCAGGGGTGAACGCCGCGGCCGCACCGATCATGGCGGCGTTGTCGGTGCAAAGGGAGCGGTCGGGGATGGCAACCCTGAGGCCGCGCGCTGCTGCGCCCTCCTCCACCAGCTGGCGAAGGCGGCCATTGGCTGCGACGCCACCGCCAATGGAGACAGCCGGCATGCCATGGATTTCGGCGGCACGCAGAAGGCGGTCGGCCAGCGGGCGCACGATGGCCTCCTGGTACGACGCCGCGAGATCGGCACGCCGGGCAGCGGTGCCCTCCTCACCAAGGTCGCGCACGACGTAGAGGAGCGCGGTCTTTACCCCTGCGTACGAGAAGTCGAGCCCTGGCCCCCGGCCCCGGAGCCCGACCGGGAAGTCGAACGCCGATGAGTCGCCCTCGCGGGCGAGTTGCTCGAGACCGGGCCCTCCGGGATATGGGATACCAAGAAGACGAGCGCCCTTGTCGATGGCCTCCCCGGCGGCGTCGTCGAGCGTCTGCCCGAGCAGTTGCGGCGCCGCGTAGTCCTCCACGAGATCGATGCGTGTGTGGCCGCCGGATGCCGTGAGTGCAACGAACGGGGCATCGAGCGCGAGCGGTTCAAGCCACACAGCCGCGATATGGCCGTGAAGGTGATCGACCATCACAAGATCCTTGCCCGTGGCGTACGCCAGTGCCTTGGCCGTGGCCACTCCCACCAGGAGGGCCCCGATAAGCCCGGGCCTGCGGGTAACCGCGATGCGCGCGATGTCGTTGAGGGAGACCCCCGCCTCACTCAGGGCCTCATCCACAACCGCATTGACCGTCGTGAGGTGGTGGCGGGCGGCGACTTCAGGGACCACACCGCCGTACACGCTGTGGAGCTCGGCCTGCGACGCCACGATGCTGGAGAGAATGCGGCGGCCATCCACCACGGCGGCGGCCGTCTCGTCGCACGAGGTCTCGATGGCGAGCACGAGGCCGGTCATGCCGCTGTCTCCCCCTCCTCGAGCCACATGATCAGCGCATCCTCCTGATTATTTGAGTAGTACCGCGGCCGTACGCCGGAATCGGTGAACCCACGACTGCGATACAAGCGGATGGCGGGCTCGTTGGAGACGCGAACCTCAAGTGTGTAACGGCGGTACGGGTTGCCGTGCAGCACCGCGATGGCGGCATCCAGCAGTTGCGCGCCCACCCCGCGGTTTCGGCATCCCCGGTCGACCACCAGATTCAGCACATGCCACGAGTCGCCCTGGCCAGCGCAGCAGATGTATCCGATGACCTCTTTCCGCTCGGTGGCCACCAGCAGCACGCCCTCCGAGCGCTCCAGTTCGGCCGCGAGCATTGGGCGGCTCCAGGCGACCGGGTCGCTGCTCAACTCAAGGAGCACGATGGCGTCGAGGTCGCCGCCGTGCGCGAGCCGCACACGCACCTTCGTGGCTCCCCCCGGCGCCCGGGTCACGCCGGTGCCTCCGCCGCGAGGCGCTCCAGGCGCTTCTCCTCCGCGTCGGGCAGACGCAGGTACAACGGCAGAACTGGCAGCGGGCCCACCTGGGCGACTCTGGCAACCAGCTGCGCCGCGCTCACCCGCTGCACCGTGCCGTCGGGGGCCATGCGGGCAGCTGGCCCGGCCGGCACGAGCAGGGCGCCGTCGCCCGCGAGCAATGCGGGGCCCGCCTGCGCGAGTGCGAGGCTGAACGCCGCTGGATCCCATGCAGCCGGTGCGATGACCTGACGCAGACCGCTCTCGGCGTCGGGCGCATACGCGCCTGCGAAGACCTCCCGTCGTCGCGCATCAATCACGGGGGCGATCAACTCGCCTTCCCTGCAGGCCACCGAAGCCCCCAGCGCGAGTGCCTCCAGACTCGACGCCCCGTGAACCGGGATACCGAGCGCCTGCCCCAGACCCAGTGCGGTGGCGATACCGATACGGATGCCCGTAAAGCCGCCGGGGCCAACCCCGACGACGATCTGATCAAGATCGCCGGGCACAACACCGCATGCGCCCAGAAGGTGGTGCGCCGCTTCCAGCACCCGGCGCCCGCCCCCCGGCACCCGGCCCAGCCACAACTCGGCGACCACGCCATCGTCGCCCACGAGCGCGAGCGACGGGGTGGGAGTCGCGGTATCAAGCGCGAAGGTGATCAACAAGTTCCCCGAGTGAGTGGTCGGTGCCCGGATCGCGGCCCGTCAAGCGAAGCAGCCGCGCGTCGCCCCCGCCATGCCCGATGTCCACACAGACCCTGGGCTCCGGAAGCCCAGCGGCGATGGAATCGGGCCATTCAATGAACGCCACCCCGTCATCACCGATGGCCTCGAGGGCCAGTCCGATCTCCTCGTCATCCGGGTCGCTCAGGCGCCAGGCATCGAGATGGGCCACTGGTATGCGCCCGACGTACGCGTTGGCGATGGTGAACGTGGGGCTGGTGATGGGCCCCTCCACTCCAAGGGCGCGCGCCGCACCGCGCACGAGGGTGGTCTTTCCCGCACCGAGGTCGCCGCGCAGAAGCACGATGTCCCCAGCCACCAGCAACGAGGCAATGCCCGCGCCAATGGCCTCGGTCTGCTCGGCAGTGTGGGTGGTGATCTCGGCCACGGTGGTCAAAAGAGGTCCATCTGGGATGTGGCCGGTGCGTCGCCGGCTGGCCCGGTCTCGTCGGGAGCAGACCCGGCGCGGGCGTGCCCCTTCAGGCCGATGAGCGGGGGTATGCGATCGAAGTCGTCCTGCAGGGTGCCGAGCATCGTGCGTGTGTACAGCGCGGCAGCCGGGTGGAACACCGGAAACAGGGTGATGCCCACGCCGCCGAACTCCACCTGCTGCACCTGACCGTGCACCGTGCTGATGCCGTCTGGCCGGCCCGAGATGAGCTTGGTGGCAAAGTTTCCCAGCGTGCACACGAGCCGGGGTCGGATAAGCGATACCTGCTCCGCCAGATACCCCTGACACGCCTCGATCTCGGCCGGAAGCGGGTCGCGGTTGCCGGGGGGTCGGCACTTAAGGACGTTGGCGATGAAGACCTGATCGCGTGCGAGGCCGATGCCGTCCAGCAGGGTGTCGAGCAACTTGCCGGCCTGACCCACGAATGGGACGCCTGTGCGGTCCTCATTTGCCCCCGGTGCCTCGCCCACGAACATGAGGTCGGCATTGGGATCACCGGCTCCCACCACCACGGTTGTGCGCCCCTCTGCGAGGGCACAATGCGTGCAGGAACGCAGCGAATCACCCAGTCGCTCGAGGGCCTGCGCACGGACGGCGGCATCGCTCATCACCGTCTGAGGCTACGTGCGGCACCGGACGCCCCAACGGGTTCACGTCACGCCCTTGTTACATGGGTACGTGGCGGTCTAGATTGCCGCATCCGAGCACGGCGAGAAGCCTGGTACCCCCGTGGGGGACTGGAGCGAGTCCGGTTCGGCGTGGCCCACCCAAAACCGGTGGGCGCGTCGCCCTGCGCGCTTCCCCACGATGGTCAGCCAGTCGCCATTCTGACGATGACCGCGACCTCAGCCCACACCACGCCGCAGGCCCCGCGACCCACAGTGGTCCGCACCATTGCGCACCTGCGCGCTGCCATCGCAGCGCTGCGTGCCGACGGCCGTCGCATCACTTTGGTGCCCACAATGGGTGCATTTCACGAGGGTCACCTGTCGCTCATGCGCATTGGGCACGAAGCAGGGGACGCCGTGGTGGTGTCGCTGTTCGTGAATCCCACGCAGTTCGGCCCCACCGAGGACCTCGCGGCGTACCCGCGGGACGAGGACCGGGACCTCGAACTGGCCGCATCGGCCGGCGCGGATCTGGTGTGGGCGCCACCCGTTGACGAGGTCTATCCGGATGGCTTCGCGATGACGGTTGAGGTCGGCGGCCCGGCCGAGGTGCTTGAGGGGGCCATCCGCCCCCACCACTTTGCTGGTGTCGCGACCGTGGTGGCCAAGTTGCTCACGGCCGTTCGGCCCGACCGGGTGATCTTTGGCCAGAAGGACGCTCAGCAGGTGGCCGTGATCCGCCGCATGATGCGCGACCTGCATCTGGACGACATCGACATGATCGTGGCGCCGATCATCCGCGAGGCCGATGGCCTGGCGATGAGCAGTCGCAATGCCTATCTGGACCCCGACGACCGGGCCGCCGCCGTAGTGCTGTCGCGGGCCCTTGCGGATGCCGCGTCACTTGCCGAAGAGGGCGAGTGCGACGGTGCGCGACTTGAGGAAGCCGCGATGGCCGCCATGCGCGCAGAGCCACGCTGCGAGCCCGAGTACGCCGCGGTGGTCGACCCCAACACCTTTCTTCCCATCTCACGCCTGGAGGGTCCATCCCTCCTGTGCGTTGCAGCCCGCGTCGGCCCGGCGCGATTGATCGACAACCGGCAGTTGCCCGTTCCCACCACACGGAGGACCGCAGTGCCCCGAGCACGCATGATGTTGAAGAGCAAGATCCACCGCGCGACCGTGACCGATGCCAACCTGAACTACGTGGGGAGCATCACCGTGGACCGCGACCTGCTCGACCTCGCGGACATCCGCGAGTACGAGAAGGTGTCGGTGCTCAACATCAACACCGGTGTCCGCTTTGAGACCTATGCCATCAATGGCCCGCGCGGGCGGGGCGACGTGTGCCTCAATGGGGCCGCTGCCCGGCTGGCCCACCCCGGCGACCTGGTCATCATCCTCACGTACGCCGAGTTTGATGAGTCGGAATTGGGCGAGCACTATGAGCCCACGGTGGTGCATGTGAACTCCCAGAACCGGGTCACCGAGATGGTCGAGGACATGGTCCCGATCATGTGGGAGGTCGAGTAACCCCCCTCTCTGCGGCCGACCTGAGGTCGGCCAAGGGCCGTCGGCGCCTCGCAGTGCTGACGGCGTACGACTACCCGATGGCGCTGGCACTCGATGGTGTGGGGCTCGACATCATTCTGGTGGGGGACAGTCTGGGTGAGGTGGAGCTGGGGTACGAATCCACCCGCTCGGTGACGCTGGAAATGATGGAGCACCACGTACGCGCAGTGGCCAATGGGGCCACTCGCACCCACATCACGGGTGATCTGCCCGCCGACACCTACGGCACCCCCCAGCAGGCCGTTGAGAGCAGCCGGGCCCTCATCGCAGCCGGGGCGCAGTCGGTCAAGTTGGAGGGTGCTCTGATCCCGCAGGTGGAGGCAATCATCGCGGCGGGCATCCCCGTGATGGGACATGTCGGCCTCCTCCCCCAGACAGCAGAGGGCGGCTACCGCAAACAGGGTCGCACCCAGGCGGAGTCGGACCAGCTTCTCGCCGACGCAGTGGCACTCGACCGGGCAGGCTGCTTCGCGATCGTCATCGAGGCCGTCGACCCCGCCGTGTCAACGCGCATCTCCCCCGTCGTGGGCGCCCCCACCATTGGCATCGCCGCCGGCACTGATTGCGACGGCCAGGTGTTGGTGAGCACCGACCTCATGGGCCTATTGCCCAATCCACCCCCCTTCGTGACACCGAAGGTGAATCTGCGCGAGTTGATCATCGCCGCAGGCGAGGAATGGTCGCGAGAGGTGCGAGGCACCTAACCGAAGTGGGGTCAGACCCCGGTGGGGGTCAGTCGCCGTGACAAAAGTGCACAGGAAGGCGCTCTCCTTTAAACGGGGTCAGACCCCGGTGGGGGTCAGTCGCCGCGACAGAAGGCACACACAAGCGCGCAGGAGTGTGAAGCGCCTGCACTTGACTTGGTTTTCGGGCAGGGCGGCGCCTGGGGGCGCAGCGGTGACGGCCGACTTGGGGTCAGACCCCGGTGGGGGTCAGTCGCCGTGACAAAAGTGCACAGGTCGGCCGGGGGCGGTGGGGAGCCGATCAGCGGCCCCTCCCCATCGCCCCCAAACTGCCCCGCCGGACGTCGTTAGAGGAGACCGCCCTGGGCGATCTTCTTCAGGTCGAGCGCCTTTTCGAGCGTCTCCTCGTCCACGCCCTTCTCCCTCGCGACCTCGCGCAGGGAGCGACCGGTCTTCGTTGCGTCCTTCACGATCTCGGCGGCGAGGTCGTACCCGATGTACGGGTTGAGGGCGGTGGCGGCGGCCAGCGTGCCCTCCGCGTGCTTGTTAAGGCCCTCGAAGTTCGGGGTGATGCCCTCGACGCACTTCTCGCTGAATGCCGTCACCGTGTTGGTGAGCAGCGAGATCGACTGCAGCAGGTTGCGTGCCATCAGTGGGATGCGCACGTTCAACTCGAAGTTGCCCTGCGTGCCGCCGATAGTGATGGCGGTGTCGTTGCCAATCACCTGGGCGCCCACCTGCATGACGACCTCAGGGATGACCGGGTTCACCTTGCCGGGCATGATCGATGAGCCCTTCTGGAGCTCGGGCAGGAAGATCTCGCCAAGGCCGCAGCGAGGACCCGATCCCATCCAGGCCAGGTCGTTGGCGATCTTGATGAGCGAGACCGCGAGCATCTTGAGCGCAGCAGATGCCTCAACCAGGCCATCACGGTTCGCCTGTGCCTCAAAGGGGTCTGCGGGGCCCGAGATGGGCAGGCCGGTCTCCGACGACATGATCGCGCGCACCATCTCGGCGAACTTCTCGTGGGTATTGAGGCCCGTTCCGGTGGCGGTGCCACCGAGCGGAATCATCCCGAGGCGCGGCAGCGTGTCGCTGATGCGCGCACGGCCAAGGCGGATCTGTGCGGCATACCCGCCAAACTCCTGGCCGAGGGTCACGGGCACGGCATCCATCAGGTGCGTGCGTCCGGCCTTGACGAGGTCCTTGAACTCCTCAGCCTTGTCCGAGAATGACTTCTCAAGGGCCGCAAGGGCAGGGAGCAGCTTGTGCGTGATCTCGTCGAGGGCTGCGAGGTGAACCGCAGACGGAAACACGTCGTTGGAGCTCTGCCCCATGTTCACGTGGTCGTTGGCGTGCACGCCCTCGATCTCGCGGCTCGCCACATTGGCGATGACCTCGTTGGTGTTCATGTTGGTTGACGTCCCCGAACCGGTCTGGAACACGTCCACCGGAAACTGGTCGTCAAACTCGCCGCGCGCCACAGCCATTCCGGCCTCTGCGATCGCGGTGGCAATGCCGTCCTGAAGCAGCCCCAGCTCGCCGTTGGCGCGGGCAGCACCCGCCTTGATGCGCCCCAGCCAGTGAATCACCGGAGCCGGTACCGGCTCGCCCGAGATCGGGAAGTTGTCGACCGCCTTATCGGTCTCTCCACCCCACAGCTTCGCCATTCCATCTCCCTGTTTCGAATCAATCGCCGGGCGAGGCTACCAACGCACGGAGCCCGGTCCCGGGTTACACCGTCCACGAGGGGCGATGGTCACCCATTGGCGGCTCAGCGGAGATCAGCCAGTGCGTCGAGAATCCCCTCTGCCGCCTTCACCCCGAGCCCCAGATGCGACACCCGCAGATGCTCATCGGGAGAGTGGTAGCCGTCGTCAGGCAGCGCGAACCCGCTGAGTACCACCGACGTCCCCCGGGCCGCCATTGCCGCCACCACGGGGATGCTGCCGCCGATCCCCACGGGCGTCACCGGCATTCCCGTCCCGGCCTCGATTCCCGCCATGGCCGCCCTGATCACCGGGTCGTCGGGGTCAATCCGGCTGGCCCCAGCCACACCAAGCCCCTCGATCTCCAGATCGCACCCCGCAGGCGCCGCCGCACGCAGCATCCCTTCGAGCACGGTCGCCAGATGATCAGCCGATGCCCCAGGCGGAACACGCATGGACAGCGTGGCCTCTGCTGTCGCCGGAATCGCCGTGGCCACCACGTCGGGATTACCCGTGCGAATGCCGTGTACATCAACGGCAGGCAGCATGGTGGTGCGCAGGTGGTACTCGTGTGCTGCCTCAGAATCTGCAGGACGACCACCCGCTTCGGCAAGGATCCCGGCGCCATCCGGAAGCGTCCGCCAGGCCTCCACCTCAGCGCCAGTGGGTGCCAGCACGCCCTCTGAGAGCGCTGACGGCACGCGACCATCCACCGGAGTGACGGCCGACAGCACGGTCATCAGCGCGTGGGCCGCATTGAGTGCCGCTCCCCCGTGCATTCCCGAGTGCAGGTCTGCCGCAGCCCCACGGACGCGCACCCGGTAGTACGCGAGACCTCGGAGTCCGGTGCATACCGCCGGCCGCCCGGGCCCCACCATCGGTGAGTCGAAGATCACTGCGGCACGCGGCGGCCGGGGATCCTGTGCCACCCAGTCGGCTGCAGAGTGGCCCCCGCTCTCCTCCTCCCCATCCACCAGCACACGCGCGCGCACCCGTAGCCGCCCTGCGGCGCTCAGGCGCTGAAGGGCCACCAGCAGCATGAAGAGGTTCCCCTTGTCATCGCTCGCACCACGGCAGTACAGGTTGTCGCCTCTGATGGTGGGCTCAAAGGGCGGGCTGCTCCACAGCGACGGGTTGCCGGGGGGCTGCACGTCGTAGTGCCCGTAAATGAGCACCACGGGCGCATCAGGGTCGCCGTTGCTGGGTGGCACCTCGCCAACCACGAGCGGATGCCCGGATGTCACAATCACCTCGGCCATCCCGCCGGCCAGCCGAACCTCCTCGGCCACCATGGCCGCGGCGGTCTTCATATCGTCGGCGTGCTGCGGCATCGCACTGATGCTCGGCACGGCCAAGAGCGCCATCAGGCGGCCCATCTCATCGTCTGTCATACGGCGATGATAGAAACACCCGTATGACTCCACCCCGCGTACGTGCACTTGCCCTCATCGCCACCGCCGTGCTCGGCGCGTCGGTACTTGTCGGCTGCGGTGGATCGGGTAGCGGTACGACCACCACGGCGACCCCGTCGGCCACCACGTCGCCCGGTGATGGCGTGGTCACCATCCAGACTGACACCGTCGTCACCAGCACCGCTCCCGCCACCCGTACTTCCGGCACCACCGGCAACCCACAGCTCGACAACGCCATCACCGCGATGGCGACTGCGATCCGGCAGACCATGGCCGATCTTGAGGGAACGGCCGACGCTACGGCCCTCACAAACGCGATCACCAGGCAGGCCGAGGCATTCGACCGGGCCAGTCAGCAGGTACACGATGTGGTCGCAGAGGACGGCGCGCAGACCAACACTCAGGACGCCATCGATCAGGCCGCGCCGGCACTGTCGCAGGCGTACCGAGACTTCACCGACGCCGCGGCTCAGGCGGCCGACAGCAACAACCGCGCCGGGCTCGCATCGGCCAAGGCCGCCCTCACCGACGCACTCCACACATTTGACGAGTCAGCCGGCACCGGGAACTGATTTCCGTGCGTACAGAGGTTCCGAGCGGCAGTTAGGCCGTTGCCTTCGCCTTGCGCCGCCGCTTGGGCGGGGTCTTGGGCACCAACACACCCTTGAGGAACTCCCCCGTGTGCGACTGCGCCACCGCGGCCACCTGCTCAGGAGTGCCGGTGGCGATGATCTGCCCGCCTGCGTCCCCGCCCTCAGGCCCCAGGTCCACAATCCAGTCGGCTGCACGGATCACGTCGAGGTTGTGCTCGATCACCAGCACCGTGTTGCCTGAGTCCACAAGCCGCTGCAGCACCTCGAGCAGCTTCTCGATGTCGGCGAAGTGCAAACCCGTGGTGGGCTCGTCGAGCACGTACATGGTGCGGCCCGTGGCGACCTTGGCGAGTTCGGTGGCCAACTTCACACGCTGGGCCTCGCCACCCGACAGCGTGGTGGCCGGCTGCCCCAGGCGGATGTAATCGAGCCCGACGTCGTGCAGCGTCTGCAAACGGCGGCGCAGCCGCTCGACGGGGGCGAAGAACTCCACGGCCTCCTCAACACTCATGTCCAGCACGTCGTGGATGGTCTTGCCCTTGTAGTACACGTCAAGGGTCTCGCGGTTGTAGCGCTTGCCCCCACACACCTCGCACGGCACGTACACGTCGGGCAGGAAGTGCATCTCGATGGTGATGGTGCCGTCGCCCTTGCAGGCCTCGCAGCGCCCGCCCTTCACATTGAACGAGAACCGGCCCGGGGCCCAGCCGCGGGCGCGGGAGTCGGCGGTCATAGAGAAGAGTTGACGCACATGATCGAACACCCCGGTGTATGTGGCCGGGTTCGATCGGGGTGTGCGGCCGATGGGTGACTGGTCGATGGCGATGACCTTGTCGAACTGCTCAAGCCCCTCAATGCGTGTGTGGCGGCCTGGGCGGAGCGGCTTGCGGTTGAGCCGCCCGGCCATCGCCTTGAGGATGATCTCGTTTACCAGGGTGCTCTTGCCCGACCCTGAGACGCCCGTCACGCAGGTGAGCACGCCAACCGGAATGGCGGCATCGATGTTCTTGAGGTTGTTCTCGCGGGCACCATCAACGGTGAGCCAGCCCTGCGGCTCGCGGCGTGTGGACGGGTACGGAATTGCGCGCGCGCCTGAGAGGTACGCGCCGGTCACCGACTCAGGCTCCGCCTCCACGTCGGCGGCCGTGCCAGCCGCCACCACGCGCCCACCGTGCTCGCCCGCCCCCGGGCCCATGTCAATGAGGAAGTCCGACGAGCGCATCATCTCCTCGTCGTGCTCCACCACCAGCACCGTGTTGCCGATGTCGCGCAGGCGCTCGAGCGTGGTGATGAGCTTGCGGTTATCGCGCTGGTGCAGGCCGATTGAGGGCTCATCAAGGATGTAGAGCACGCCCACCAGCCCGGCGCCGATCTGCGTGGCCAGGCGGATGCGCTGGGCCTCGCCGCCGGACAGCGTGCCGGCACCGCGCGCAAGCGTGAGGTATCCCACGCCCACATCCACAAGGAACTTGAGGCGGGAGGAGATCTCGGTGACCGCCCGCTCTGCGATAAAGGCCTCGGTGGCACTGAGTTGCACCGACTGAAGAAATTCCAGTGCGCCCTCGATGGAGTACTCGGTGAGCGCATGGATGGAGGTACCGCCGATGGTCACGGCGAGGCTCGTGGGCTTGAGCCGCGCGCCTCCGCACGATCCGCACGCAATGGGTGACATGTACTGCTCGATGCGGTCGCGGATGAGGTTCGACTGACTCGAGCCGTAGCGACGGCGCATCTGGGGAATGACCCCCTCAAACCGGGCGGTGCTGGAGTACCCCCGGCGGCTGCGCTTGCCCAGGTCAAATCGCTCCGGCTTGCCGGACGGGCCATTCAGCAGCACGTCGCGGGCCTCGTCGGGAAGATCCTTCCAAGGCACGTTCATCGGGATGTCCCAATGCGCGCACGCCGACCGGAGCAGCAGGTCGTAGAAGTCGGTGGTGCGATCAGCCCACGGCAGGATGGCCCCGCCGGCCAGCGACTTCTCCGGATCAATGACCAGTTCCGGATCCACCTCGGCCATAAACCCGAGTCCCGTGCACTCGTCGCAGGCTCCCTGCGGCGAGTTGAACGAGAAGATGCGCGGGGCGAGCTCGGGCAGTGACGCACCGTGCTCAGGGCACGCGAGCTTCTCGCTGTAGGTCCAACTGCGCTCCTCGCCGTCGACCTCCTGCAACCGCACAAGGCCATCGGCAAGACGTGCGGCGGTATCGAGGCTCTCGGTAAGGCGGCGTCGAAGATCGGGCCGCATCACCAGCCGGTCGACCACCACCTCAACCGTATGACGCTTGTTCTTCTCGAGCGGCGGCACCTCGTCAACAGCCACAACCTGGCCATCTACGCACACGCGCGCAAAGCCCTCGTCGCGGATGTGGTCGATCACGTCCTTCTGCTCGCCCTTACGCTCACGCACCACCGGCGCCAGCACCATGAACCGTGTGCCCTCGTCGAGGGTGAGCACGCGATCGGCGATCTGCTCCACGCTCTGGCCGGCAATCTGCACGCCGCACTCGGGGCAGTGCGGGATACCGATGCGGGCGTAGAGCACTCGCAGGTAGTCGTAGATCTCGGTGACCGTCGCCACGGTGGACCGCGGGTTACGGCTGGTGGTCTTCTGGTCGATGGAGATGGCCGGAGACAGGCCCTCGATGTCATCAACGTCGGGCTTGTCCATCTGGCCCAGGAACTGCCGGGCGTATGAGGAGAGGCTCTCCACGTAGCGGCGCTGCCCCTCCGCATACAGGGTGTCGAACGCAAGGCTCGACTTGCCGCTGCCGGACAGGCCGGTGATGACGGTCAGCTGATCCCGGGGGATCTCAATGCTGACGTCTTTGAGGTTGTGCTCGCGGGCACCAACGACGCGGATGGCGCCGGCGCCATTTTTGGTTCGCGAACTCACTGCGCCCATCGTAACCCGACGCCACCCCTATGCGGCCTGCGATCATGCACCCGTGACCACCGCCCGCGAACGCGCCGCCTGGGCGCGCCATGCCGAACAGGCCATTGGCGACGCCGGACTGCGGGCAGGTGGAGCGCGACGTGCCGTGGTCGAACTACTGGCGAAGCAGGACTGCTGTCTGAGCGCCCAGGAGATACGCGACGCCCTGGTGGCGGCGCCCGGCGCCACCCCCGGCATGGCAAGCGTGTACCGGGCGCTCGACACCCTCACCGACCTGCATCTGGTGCACAAGGTTGACCTCGGGGGGGCGGTTGCCCGGTACGAACCCGCACACCCGGATGGGGACCATCACCACCATGCGGTGTGCCGCGACTGCGGAGCGGTCGTTGCCATTGAGGACGACGGCGTTGAGCGGGCACTCCACGAGATGGCCGACCGGCTGGCATTTCAGGTGGATGCACACGACATCACCCTGCACGGGCGATGCGCGGCGTGCGCTGCCGGAACGAAGACCCGCCGGGCGAAGTAGCTCTCTCTGGGGCCCGACTGCCCCAGAGGCCCCCGCGGTGGCTACGCCTCGATCACGGGCGCTGGTGCGGACGTTTCAGGCAGATGCCTGAGGATCCATGTGACCACAGCAACGGTGACCACCAGCATGGCGATCGCGATTGCCGCAGCCGCCGCCCGGGCCTCTCCGGTCTCCAGCACGTTGTGGCCCGCAGACACCAACATCACCACGGCTGCCGACTCGAAGAACGCGTAGTACGCGTAGCTGCGCCGGTACACCGCAAACGCTGGGATGAACAGCAGGAAGCCCAGAGCATAAAAGGTCCACGTGGGTAACGGGATGAGTGACACCGGGATCACGATGAGCAGTGCGCCCACGGTGCCCGTGAGGCGCTGACGGCCTCGACCGGTGTCGCCCATCGCCAACGGGGGAATTACGGCGATGAGCGTGAGCGGGATCCAGTAGCCGTGCGGCAGGGAGGTGGCGATGGCGATGGCTGCGCCGCCACCCAACAGACACACGCCGACGATTGCGGGCAGCACCGGGCCACCGGGCCGACGCCGAGGCGCCGGAGTCGTCCGAGTGGCGCCCAGCCGATGGGCGAACGTCACGCCGATAACGCCGCCCGCGATGGCGAAGCAGCCGATCAGGATCGCGTTCCGTGCGCTGGTGGCGCTGTGCACCATCGTCGGGACGAACCCGGCGTACACGAGGGCAGGAAGGTACCCATACGGAAAGCCGCATCCGGCAATCAGGCCCACTGCCCCCATGACGACCACCCATCCCCAGCCGTAGCCCGCAAAAGCGGCCGACGTCCCAAGTACGCCCATCAAGGGGATGACGCGGATCGTGCGGGACCAGCCCGAACGCATGCTGCCGGCGAACCCTGCGATCACCCCCATCAGCGTCGCAATGGCGGCATTGGGTCCCGAGATAGTGGTCGCAACCACCATCGGAACCACAAAAGCAACGACGACGGCCAGGCTGATCAACGCGATGCGCTGCCCCAGCGGCCGTCGACGTTTCTTCGTGGGGTCTGCAGGGGTCTTGGGGGCACTCGGGGCCATACACAGCACCGTAGCGATGGCGATGGCGACCGCACCCTTGCACTGGCTGGCGTATCTGGCACATCCCCCGCCAGCGATCAGCGACTGGCCGAACCCGCCATGTTCAGTGGTGGTGCCCATGATCGTGGTCGTGACCGTGATGGTGATCGTGGTCGTGTCCAGGGGCGTGCCCACGCACGCGGGGCAGCCCCGGCCCGTGGTGATGGCCGTGCTCGTGATGAGGATCGATCACCACGGGGCCGGTGGCGTCGCTGATGATCACGCCAAATGTGTCGGCGAGTGACGTGGCCGTGAGCACTTCGCCCGGAGGCCCACAGGCAACCACCCGCTCGGCCACCAGCAGCACCAGGTCGGCGCGGGCGGCCTCGCGGACGTCGTGCGTGGCGCTCACAATCGCCGCACCCCGGGCACGCTCGGAATCCATGAGAGTGAGATACCGCTCGCGGCTTGCGGCATCCAGACCCGACGTCGGCTCGTCAAGCAGAAGCAGGTCCGCACGGCGACACGCCGCCTGCGCGAGGTGCACGCGCTGGCACTGACCGCCCGACAGGGCACCGAGGGGCCTCTCAGCCAGGTCTTCAATGCCCATCGCGGTCATGGCGTCATCCACGTACCCCTCGTCCTCACGGCGAAGCCGACGCATCAGCCCACGTACCGGCCACCGCCCCATGCGTACAACGTCCTTCGCCCGGATGGGCAGCAGAAACCCCTGCTCATGAGACTGTGAGAGATACGCCACGCCCGTGCTGCCGCCCCCCGGCACACCGTCGAGCACCTCCAGGCGCCCCTCCAGCGTGGGGATGAGTCCGGCAATGCTCTTGAGGAGGGTGCTCTTGCCCGATCCATTGGTGCCCACCACGGCGAGCCACTGTCCCGGGGCGAGGGTCAGGGTGATGCCGGACACCACGGGGTTGCCGCCGTACCCGATGGTGAGGTTGTGCGCGCTGATGGCGGGGGTGGTCATGCGTGCTCCGGATGCAGCCGGCGCGATGGCAGAAAGCCCTGCACCACCAAGGCGATGAAGAAGATGCCCACCGCCACCAGAACCACGGTGGCCCCCGCTGCCAGGTCGAAATGCCACGACAGCAGAAGGCCCACGTACACGCTCACCGAGCCGATCACCGCGCTCACGATCATCATGGCGCCCACTCTGCGCACCAACAGCGCCGCCGTGCCAGCAGGCGCCAGCAGCATGCCGAACACCAGCAACGTGCCCACCACGCGAAACGACACAACGACCGTGAGCGCAATCATTCCCAGCAGTACGGCCTCGAGCAGCCGCACCGGATAGCCGGCCACTCTGGCCTGATCAGGATCCATCGCCATGAGCAGAAATGGCCGCCGCAGCGTCCAGGCGAGGCACACCACCACCACGGCCACGATGGCCTGCCACAGGATGGAGGTCCAGCTCACCCCAAGCACCTCGCCAAACAGGATCTCGGTGAGGCTGCCCGCGAACTCGGATGATCTCGACACGATCACCACGCCCAGCGCGAGCATGCCGACAAACAGCAGACCGATTGCCACGTCGCTGCTCAGGCGCGTGCGCCGCTGTACCGCAGCGACTCCGCCAATCATCACTGCGGCACCCGCCAGTGCGCCCACAAATGACGGAATGCCGATGAGCAGCGCGGCTGCGATGCCCGGCAGCACGCCATGTGCCAGCGCATCGCCCAAGAAAGCCATCCCGCGAAGCACCATCAGCGTGCCCACCACCCCGGTGGCGATGGCCACCAGGATTCCCGCGAGCAGGGCACGTTGCATGAACGCGTTCTGCACGAACGGATCGGTGAGGACGCCCACCGGTGCTACCTGCCACCCGTGTTGGCCAGTGCCGACGCGATGCGGCGCGAGATGCCATCGATGTAGGTCACGTACGAACCATCGGCAGGCAGCGCCTCGGTGGCGAGCTCCACGACCGTGGCGCCCGTGGAATCTGCGATGGCGCTGGCCACCTGGGGCGAGGTTCCCTGCTCGGTGAAGACCACCCGCACTCCGGCCGCCTTCATTGCCGCCTCCAGAGCGGCGAGGTGCGCGGCCGAAAGCTGCCCCTGCGACGAGAGCGACGGAGTGATGGCGCCGACGACGCGGTAGTTGTACCGACGAGCGAGATAGCCGAGTGATTCGTGCCCGGTGACGATTCCACGGGCACTCGTCGGCACCGCGTCCAGCTGTGCGCGCGCCCTGTCGTCAAGCGACGTGAGGCGTGCCGCGGTGGCCGCAGAAGGGGTGGCGATATCCGTACCGGTTGCCGATTTCACGGCCGCGGGCAGCGCCTCGACAACGGCGCGCATCTGCGTGGGGTCCGTCCAGAAGTGGGGATCCTTCGCACCGGGCGCCTGATCGGCGTCGGTCGGGTCAGCACCCTCTCCCGCCTTCACCGTGCGCACGTCCACGTGATCTGTGGCGGTGAACACCGGCACCCCACCCTCGCGCGCCTGCGCAATGGCCCTCGTAAGCCCGCTTTCGAGGCCAAGACCGTTCTGCACGATGAGGTCCGCACCCTCGAGTCGGGCAACGTCCTTCGCTGACGGGCGCCACTCATGCGGGTCGGCCCCATTGGGCATGATGACCTCAACCGTCGCGGCATCGCCCACGGCGTCCTTCACCACCGCGCCCAGAATGGGCGTGGTCACGGCGATCACCGCACCGCCACTCCCCGCATCCGGGCCGTCAGACCCGCAGCCCGCCACGGTCAGTACGAGTGCAGCGATCGCTGCCGCCAGCATCGCCGCGCCGGCACCACGCAGGGCTCGTCTGTTCGTCTGTATTTTCATGGACTGAGCATATCCTTATTGAGAATGGTTCTCAATCCGTTTGTCACTCGCCCTGCTGGGGGACCCACTTCCTGAGGATCTCCTCGCGTCGGCGTCGGCGATCAGCCTCCTCGCTCCATTCCGGTTGCTGCCCCGCCGACGCCGACGCGGGCACGCTGCCCCAAAAGGCCCCGGTGCCGGGCAGCCCCAGGATGGCGGCGAAGATGTCGTCCTCGTCAAGATCCGGTGCGGCGGGAGTGATCTCGGTGGGATCGTCGGGCGCACGGTGATCGTGGTCGGCCATCACCCCTCCCCAAGGGCCTCGCGCAGATCGGCCAGACGATCACGCATATCTGCGGCCTGTTCAAATCGCAGGTCCTCCGCAGCTTCCATCATCTCCTGCTCCACCTGCACCATCACGCGACGGATCTCGGCTGGCGTGGAGCCCTCGGGCACCGCCTTCTCCTTGCGCCGGCGCTTGCGTCCGCCCCCGCTGCTCAGACCAAGGAACTCCACGATGTCGGAGACGCCCTTGGTGATTGTGGCCGGAGTGATGCCGTGCTCCGTGTTGTGCGCGCGCTGGATCTCTCGGCGGCGGGCGGTCTCGCCGATGGCCACGCGCATCGACTCGGTCTCGCGATCGGCGTACATGATCACCCGGCCATTCACGTTTCGCGCAGCACGGCCGATGGTCTGAATGAGCGCCGTCTGCCCGCGGAGAAAGCCCTCCTTGTCGGCGTCGAGGATGGCCACGAGCGTGACCTCGGGCAGGTCGAGCCCCTCGCGCAGCAGGTTGACCCCGACCAGTGCGTCGAACTCGCCCAGGCGCAGATCGCGCACAACCCGGATGCGCTCGATCGCATCGATGTCGCTGTGCAGGTACCGGGCGCGGATTCCGGCGTCGGTCAGGTAGTCGGTGAGGTCCTCTGCCATGCGCTTGGTGAGCGTGGTGACGATGACCCGCTCGTCGGCCTCCACCCGCTTTCTGATCTCCATCATCAGGTCGTCCACCTGATTCTCGGTGGGACGCACCTCGACTTCGGGATCCACGAGCCCGGTGGGGCGGATGATCTGCTCAACGATCCGCGATGAGTTCTCGTTCTCAAACTTGCCGGGGGTCGCCGACACAAAGACGATCTGCCCGACCCGCTCGAGAAACTCCTCGAGGCGCAGCGGACGGTTGTCGGCCGCCGACGGCAGCCGGAACCCGTGCTCAATCAGGTTCATCTTTCGCGATCGGTCGCCCTCGTACATACCCCGCAACTGAGGCACCGTGTTGTGCGACTCGTCGATGAAGGTGAGGAAGTCCGGAGGGAAGAAGTCGAGCAGGGCATGGGGCGCCTCGCCGGGTTTCCGGCCGTCGAGGATTCGCGAGTAGTTCTCGACGCCTGAGCAGAAGCCCATCTCGCGGAGCATCTCCATGTCGTACTGGGTGCGCTGGCGCAGGCGGTGGCTCTCCACCAGTTTGCCCTGGGCGTCAAACAGCGCGCACCGCTCCTCGAGCTCGCTGCGGATCTCGCCAAGAGAGCGCTCAATTACGTCGGTGGGCGTGACGTAGTGCGTGGCCGGGTAGATGGCGGCGTACTCCATGTCGCCAAACACCTCGCCGGTAATCGGGTGGAAGTGCGTGATCTGCTCGATCTCGTCGCCGAACATCGACACCCGGTAGGCGGTCTCGGCATTGACCGGCTGAATCTCAAATACGTCGCCGCGTACCCGAAACCGCCCGCGCTCAAGCACCATGTCGTTGCGCTCGTACTGCACCTCGATGAGGCGCCTGAAGAGGTCATCCCGTGGCATCTGTGCGCCACGCTCCAGCAACACAAGGCGCTCGCGGTACCGATCGGGCGATCCCATTCCGTAGATGCACGACACCGAGGCCACAATGACCACGTCGCGCCTGGCCAAGAGCGCCGCCGTGGCCGCATGCCGCAGGCGGTCGATCTCGTCGTTGATCGAGGCGTCCTTCTCGATGTACGTATCGCTCGATGCGATGTACGCCTCGGGCTGGTAGTAGTCGTAGTACGAGACGAAGTACTCCACCGCCGCCCCCGGCAGGTACTCGCGGAACTCATTGCACAGCTGTGCGGCCAGAGTCTTGTTGTGGGCAATGATCAGCGCCGGCCGACCGGAATTGGCGATGAGATTGGCCATCGTGAAGGTCTTGCCGGATCCGGTCACCCCGAGAAGCGTCTGGTAGCGCTCACCCGCCGCAAACCCCTCCTCGATCGCCGCAATGGCATGAGGCTGGTCGCCGGCGGGAAGGTGCGCGTCGGAGATGGTGTACGAGGAGTAGGCCACACGACGATGGTAACCCCGTGCCCTCCCTGTACCGATGGAGAAAGGCGCGGCGCGGATATTGGAGACCGGGCCGATGGTTGAGATCTCCCCGCCTCTCCATCCCCGGGTACCCTCGGCATAACGCACCCCAACCTGGGAGTTCTTGTGCCACGCGCCCTTATTCACACCATGCTGCGAATCCTTGACGAGCAGCGGTCGCTCGCCTTCTACGAGGCGCTGGGGTTTTCAGAGACAGGCCGTTCGCGCGTGGGGGGCGACACCGCCACCATCATCTTTATGGCCCTGCCCGGCGATGGGGACCGGCTTGAGCTCACGCTGAACGACGGGCGCACTGAGCCATACGAGCTGGGTGAGGCGTACGGCCACATCGCCCTCTCGGTTGACGATATCGACGTGGAGCTGGCGCAGCTGGCCGCCAAGGGCATCTCGCCGGAGCGACCGCCGTACGCGTCGCGCCCCGGGGGGTCGGTCATCTGCTTTCTCGCCGACCCAGACGGGTACCGCATCGAGTTGGTGGAGATGCGCTGATAGCCTGACGCGCATACAGGGGAGCCGCTACCACGGCTGAGAGGAGGCATACGGCCTCGACCCTCTGAACCTGCCTGGGTAATGCCAGCGAAGGGAGTGCAGCGTGCCCCACGGGTACGACACCGAGATCGCCATTCGCGTTGATGACGTGCATCTTGCGCTTGGCGAGGATCCACCGCTCGCCGTGCTTGCAGGTGTTGACCTCGTGGCCTGCGCGGGAGAGGTCACGGCCATCATCGGCCCCTCGGGATGCGGCAAGAGCACCCTGCTGGATGTGATCGCAGGTTTGATCGCCCCCGACTCCGGGTCGGTCGTGACCGCCTCCAGCGGGCGACCGGTACTCATGCCCCAGCGAGATGCCCTCATGCCCTGGCGCACGCTGCGCGACAACGTGGCTGCCGCCGCAGAGCTACGCGGCGTACCTCGCAGCGACGCGCGGGCTCTTGCCGACCGCGAGGTGGCACGCGTGGGTCTGGCGGGCTTCGGCGATCATTACCCGCACGCGCTCTCGGGAGGAATGCGCCAACGGGGCGCACTGGCCCGGACGCTGCTCGCCGAGAGCGACATATGGCTGCTGGATGAGCCCTTCGGCGCGCTCGACGCGCTGACCCGAAGCGAGATGCACCGCGTGCTGATGGCCGTGCGCGAGCAGGTGGCCCCCACCATCGTTCTGGTGACGCACGACATCGCCGAGGCCGTGGCAATTGCCGACACCGTGCTGGTGGCGTCACCCGGGCCAATGAGCATCGTCAGCCGCGTGCGCGTGGCCGATGCCGGGCCGAATGCGGCGCACGACATCCTCATGTCGCTGCGCGCCGCGGGGGTTGCCGCATGATCACCGCCGCCCAGGTCGAGCCGGTCGCACCAGTGCCTCTCGCGCCGCGACGCCGCCGCGTTCGATGGGGTCAGGTGGCCGCCGCGGTCGCCCTGCCACTGTTGCTGGTGCTCGTGTGGCAGATCAGCGCGTGGATCGTGCAGCCACGCGAGTGGATACTGCCCTCGCCGGCCACAATCGCCCGCACCGGCTGGGACGTACACGAGCGCCTTTGGTACCACGCGCAGTGGACCATCCTCATCACCATCGTGGGCTTCGCGCTCGCCACGGTGGTGGGCTGCCTGCTGGCGGCGCTTATTGCGCGTAGCCGAATCGCTGGGCTCATGCTCTACCCGTGGATCATCGTGTCCCAGACGATCCCGCTGGTGGCACTGGCACCTCTGCTCGTGCTGTGGATGCCCGACTTCGGTGCCATGGTCACCCTGGCCGCACTCATCAGCATCTTCCCGGTCATTGTCGCCGGGGTCGATGGGCTGCGCTCCACAGATCCTGAGCTCATCCGCGCCGTTCGCACGCTCGGTGCATCGCCGGGATGGACCTGGTGGCACGTGCGCGTGCCCGCTGCGCTGCCGCGACTGTTCACGGGCCTCAAACTGGCCGCCGTGTTCGCCGTCACCGGTGCCGTCGTGGGCGAGCTGGTGGCATCCGACCGCGGCCTTGGCGCCCTCACCCGCCTCTCGGCCGGTCAGTTTGAGACCCCGGTCACATTCGCAGCCGTGGTCATCCTCGCTCTCATCGGCATCGCCATGTTCCTCATCGTGGCCACCGCCGAGTGGGCCGCCCTGCCCTACTTGCGCCGGGGCACCCGCCCCGGTTCCCGCTGAGCCCGTACGAAGGAATCGCCGTGCCCCGATTCACACGCTCTATCGCTCTCGCTCTCAGTGCACTCGCCATCCCGGTTGCCCTTATGGGCTGCGGTGGCGACTCCACTGGGGCCACGTCAACCGGTACGCGCACCGATCAGGTGTCGCTGGCGCTCGACTGGTATTCCAACGCCGACCATGCCGGAATCGCAACCGCCATCGCCGACCCCATCGCGGCGGGCGAGGGCGTGCAGATTGAGACATCGGTGCCCGGCGATCCCACCACCAATCTGATGCAGGCGGCGGTGGGCAAGAAGGACCTCGTCATCACCTATGCACCCGAACTGCTGATCGCCCGGGCCAAGGGTGTACCCGTAAAGGCGGTGGGCGCCGTGGTTCCGGTGCCGCTGAACTCGATCATCGCCCGCACCGATCGCGGCATCACCACGCCAAAGGACCTCGAGGGCAAGACGGTGGGCATCGCGGGGGTGCCGAGCGACACCGCGCTGCTGGATACCGTGGTGCGCAGCGCGGGCGGAGACCCGGCCAAGGTGCAGACCAAGGTGGTGGGCTACAGCCTCTCCCCCGCGCTCGCTGCGGGCAAGGTGGACGCCATCATCGGTGGATACTGGAACATCGAGGTACCCGATCTACGCGCCAAGGGGGTGCCGGTGAAGGTGTTCAGGCTTGAGGATTATGGGGTGCCCACCTACGACGAGCTGGTACTGGCAGCCGGCGAAGACACAATTCGCGACCGCCCAGAGGCGATCCGCCGGGCATTGGCCGCCATCGCAAAGGGCACTACAGCGGCGCAGGCCGACCCGTCCGCCGCGAAGGCTGCGCTCATCACCGCCAACCCCGATATCGCGAAGGGGCCGCTTACCGCCCAGCTGGCAGCCACCCTGCCGCTGCTCGTGGCCCGCGGAAAGCCGCTTGGGATGAACGTTGCGGCGTGGGACGCCCTCGCGAAGTGGATGAAGGCGAAGGGCCTCGTGACCACCGAGGTGTCAGGGTCCGCGGCCGTGGACACCACGCTGCTTCCGGAGGCATCACAATGACCGATGGAGTCTTCCCGCTCATCATCGAGACCGGTATCGGAGTTGACCTGACCGGCGACGACGCCACCAAGGCCGCCACTCGTGCGGTAGAGGACGCAATCCGCCGCGTGCTGTTTCCCCGGCTGCGTGAGCTTCTTCCTGGCAATGACCGGGCGAACATGCGGGTGGAGGCCGCCATCGCGGTGCCGGGGGCCGATCGAGTGGACATCGACGCCGTGCGGGCGAGGTTCCCATACGGGCAGGTGACGGTGACGACGGTGGAGGGCGGCCATCGGCAGCCAAACGGCCTGAGGGACGACTCCGGCCACGAGGGAGTGATCCTGATCGCCGTGGCAGTCATCTCGGTGGGCTGGTAGCGCCGCACCAGCCACGCCGAAAGCAACCCAACGCCCAACCCCGGGGTCAGACCCCGGTGGGGGTCAGTCGCCGCTACAAAAGTGCGCGCTTTGCACCAGGTCAGCCCCAACACCGGGGTCAGACCCCGGTGGGGGTCAGTCGCCGTCACAAATGTGCACGCGCTGCATATGCCCCGGCGGGAGGTCGGTCTCTCGGTGAGGTGCAGCTTCTGCGGGGGTCAGTCGCCGCTACAAAGGTGCACGCTTTGCATCAGGCCAGCCACAGGGGTGGGGACTGACCCCGGTGGGGGTCAGTCGCTGCTACAAAAGTGCACGCGTTGGGTTGGCACGTGCTTGGCACTGGCGGGGGGCTGATTCGCCCTTTCTCCTCGGGCGCTCACGATGGTGCTGGCCTCTGCAGTTAGAGGGGCGTTCCTGACCGGAGGGTCACCCCGAGGTGCTCCCGCAGCATCAGGGCAGCGATGCGCTCCACGCCCGGGGCGGCGGCGGCCGAGACTGCGTCGGGGGCCTCCGCCAGCGGGCGCGCCAGCAGCGCGACAAGGGCGTCGGCGGCTGCCGGGTCGAGCGTCTCGGCCCCCGACCCGACCACGCACGATGGACATACCCCGCCGCCCGCAGCCGCCGAGAATCCCACGAGTGGAGGAGGTCCGCCGCACGCGGCACATGAGCCCAGTTGCGGCACCAGGCCCGAGACCGCGAGCAACTTCGCCTGCACACCCAGCACGTACGGGTCGAGCCGGGGTGGTGTGTCGCGCGCGGTGGTGCGTGCGATCAACGCAAGCGCCCGCGTCACGAGGTTGTACGGGGCCTCGGCGTCCACCTGCTCGGGCACCACGCGCATGGCGATCTCCAGCACCGAGCCGGCAGCCCGAAGGCGGTAGCCGTCCATCCAGAGACCCGCACCCGCATCCACCACCTGCGCCGACCGGAGTGTGAGCAGATCGCCCCGGCCCTCAGCGGCGCTCAAATTGAGACGCACGCCAGGCTGGAGCCGGCCGCCCTGCTTCGAGGTGGGCTTTCGTGCGCCCTTTGCGATGGCCGAGATGCGACCCATTCCGGGCGTGAGCAGGGTGAGGATGGCGTCCGACTCGCCGTATTTCAGTGTGCGGAGCACCACCGCCTCGGTCTCGATCAACGCCACCGATCAAGTGTCGCACCCCGATCGGGGGCGGTACCCTGCCCGCCATGCCCAAGGTGACTGTGTACTCAACCGAGCCCTGCCCCTACTGTCTGCGCGCCAAGGCGTTTTTCACGCAGAAGGGCATTGAGTTCGAGGAGATCATGATCCCCCGCACCGACCACGCCGGGCGTGACCGTCTGGTGGCCGAGACCGGGGGCTACACATTTCCCCAGATCATCATCGACGGACGCAACATCGGTGGATGGGATGAACTCGAAGCGCTCGACCGCGCCGGCGAGCTGAACGACCTGCTGACCTAACGCGCCGTTCGGCACCTACGCCGGGGGCGGCACCTGCCCCCCGTTGAAGACAAGCCCGCCGGGATTGGCCTGGCCAGTCGCAAAGGTCGCGACCCTCCCGGTGTTCCCCTGAATCGTGACGCTCTGAACCACCGCGGCCTGTGCCGGGGTGACGTAGAGCACGCCGTTCGCGTCAAAGGCGAGGCCAAACGGCGTGGTGAGTGCCTGCCCCGTCAGCGCGAATGGAAGTGGCCGTCCATCCGTCGTATAGCGGTTGATGGTGTTGTCGCCCTGATTTGCCACGTAGATGTTCCAGTGCTGGTCAAAGGCAATACCCCGCGGCCGATTCAGGCCGGTGAGGAATGCAGGGTCAATCACCTGACCCGTCGCCGGATCCACCTTCGCAACGGATCCCGTCGCGGCGCAACTGACGAGCAGTGCGCTCTGGTCGGGCATCATCGCCATAAGCGTGGGCTGGCCGATACCACCCCCCGGCTCCACCAGCCATCCCGCCGCGCCAGAGGACGTCACACGGTAGATACCGCCCTGGATTGTGTAACTGCTTACAAACAGCACGCCCCCGAAGGTGAACACAATGCCGACGGGGGTCGGGATGCCGGACGCGTAGGTGGTCACCGACATGTCGGTGCCCACCCGCTGCACGGTGCCGTCATCCATCGCCGCCACGTAGAGGTTGCCGAAGCGGTCCCGACCCATCCCCTCGGGCCGCGCGATGGTCCCATTGACGGGCATCACCGTCACGCGCCCGCGGGAGTCCATCGACCTGATGGAGTTGTCGTCGGAGTTGGCTGTGATCAACGGGAATGCGGGTGCCTGTGGCACGGTCACCCACGCGGGCCAGACGGTGTCGGGCTCTCGTGCGAAGCCGACGTCCGACTCCACCTTGAGCACCGCCGGGAACGCCCCGTCCGCAGGTCCCGGGCGCTCGCGCACCACCCCGAGCTTCGACCACTCGTCCACCATCATGGCCAGAGTCGGCGGGCCGGTTGGATGTGCGATGAAGCGCTCCCACTCGGAACGACGGCGAAAGGCCTGACGTCGCTCACGGAGCGACCGGCGCTGATCGACCACAATTTGGTAGTCGGCTGCAGTGAGCACGGCGTTCGGAATGCGCGCAGGCCAGAAACCCGGAAGCTGCGGAGACACCCGTTGGTAGCCATAGCGGCAACTCGATGAGTCGGCGTGCCACGGGGTGCCCATCCACTGCACGTACCCACCCGGACCGAGTCGGGACAGCGGACCAGACCGTGACATCGCAATCTGCGGTGTCAACTCAGGGCCGTAGTCGGTGAAGTCGGGGCGTGTGGTCGCATCGCGGAGCCGGAGATCGTCGGTCCAGATCCAGTGCACGCGGGCAATCCACGGAAACTCCACGCCCGGATGGAACGCCCCGCCCAGGCAGGCATCAAGCGCGGCGCGGTCGAGGGACCGCGGCTGATCCCCAGCTGGCATCGCAGAAAGTGAGGACGATGCGACGCCCGTGCCGGCGTCAAAGGCCCCCGCGGCCCAGGAGCGGAGGTGCGCGTACTGCAGTCGTGTCAGGGCATACCACTGGCGCGCACTCGTCAGGTTGGGCGGCAGCATGACGGTGTCGCCATACATCTGCGGCTCGAGGTCGGGCTGCACCTCGGTGTACGCCGGGTTACGGAATAGGCGAAGCACGGACTGCCTGAAGCCCCGATTGGCGAGCGACGCATCAGCCAGCCGACGCTGAATATCCGGCCGTGCCCAATCGCGCTGTGAGCCGAACCCGTAGCGCGCGAGATACCCGGCGTTCACCCACTGCATGTCAGTCATCCGCAGGAAGATCGGCAGCACGTCGGCCATGAAGTCCGTGCGGCCCTTGGGCCGGCGACCTGCGCTGTACAGCCCCGAGAGGGCGGCGTCATACAGCGTGGTGATGCCGCTCGCGATGCCCGGCGCGTAGTTGGGGCTCCCACAGATGACGCGGGCCGGCGTGGCCTGAAGCCGCCGGCCGCCAATAACCACAGTGGCGCGGACCGGTCCGTCACACGTGTCGTCAATCCACCCGGCGTTATCGGCATACCCGGCCAAGGGCGGCGCGCCCGGAGCCGAATATGCCCGCCCCGCCCCGGGAAGCACCACCAACCGCCCACTGCCGTCGGTCAGCACCTCGCCGAAGTCGATGGGGTCGTCGGCGAATGTGCCTCCTGTGAGCCGACGGGGGGCCGCACCCGCTCCATGCACCTCGCGCGTCGTCGCAAGTGGGTAGATGGACGCCCGATCCACGACCCCGGGATTGCGCAACGACGTCGCCGTGGCCCCCGGCACGTCAAAGGCAACGTCGGTGCCGTACCAGTTGGCCTTGCCATTGCCCACAGTGATGCTCCACGTGATGTCCGCATCACTGGAGGTGATCTCGCCGAGCACCTGCCCGTCGGCGTCGTATGCGTACACGCGGAATCTCGCCGCCTGCTTCGCCATGGCGCCGCGGGCGTCCTTGAACGGGCCCTCGGGTGTCTGCCCCGGCACTTCTGGGCCAAAGAAAAACGCGTCGCTGCTGTTGCCCACCCGGGCGATGCCGATGGCCGGGTGAATGGCCACCCGGGCGATGCGTGCGGGATCCACCGACGCCACCCGTGCCTGCGCACGCCCCGCAAACACCCCGGGCACCGATGCCGCGGCGGCGATGATGGCAGTGCGACGGAGGAAGTCGCCACGGGACAGGAGGCCGTCCATGGAGACAGCCTGCCACGCCCTCACCTGCCCCGCCCTATGTGGCAGCCTGCGTGCATGCCGACGACGGCCATCATTATCGGGGCCGGACCAGCGGGCTGTGCAGTGGCCATCGCCCTCGCGGAACGCGGCCATCGCGCCTCTCTGATCGGCGCACCAGGCATGCGGCGCACATGGGCGGGCGAGACCCTGCCGCCGGGTGCCGGCGATCTTGTCACCTCGCTCTTCGGGGATCAGGTTCTCGACGACGCGGTACACAACCCCGCGTACGGGGTGCGGGCGGCCTGGGGGTCCGACGATCTCACCACCACAGACTTCATCGCCCACCCCGATGGCGATGGATGGCATCTGGACCGCGCCGCGTTCGATGCTCGCCTCGCACGGACTGCTGCTGCCCGGGGGGTCGAGGTGATCACCGACCACGTCAGGGCCGTGACGCGCGATGGCGATCAGTGGGAGGTCGCCGCCAACGACCGGAGCCTGCACAGCGAATGGGTCGTGGATGCCACAGGGCGTGGCGGAGGCCCATTGCGCAACCTCGCAGGGGCGAAGCACGTCTATGACCAGCAGGTCGCGCTGGTGGCTCTCGCGCAGCGCAGCCAGTCCACGCTGGCCATGACCACCATCGAGACCGTCCCCGATGGCTGGTGGTACTCCACCCCGCTCCCTGATGGCCGTGTCGTGATGGCCCTCGTGACCGACAGCGACCTCGTCCCCCAGGGCGATGCGCGCACGCAGTGGTGGCACACCAGGCTTCGGGCGTCACGGCATATCTCGCGGCTCGGTGAGTTCCCCTCAGCCACGCCCCCGACCGTCCACGCCGCGGGCACCGGCCATCGCGATCGACTGTGGGGCGAGGGCTGGGCGTTGGCAGGCGACGCCGCAATCTCCTGGGATCCCCTTTCGTCGCAAGGGCTCGTCACCGCAATCCTCATGGGCTCGCGCCTCGGTGCCGCCATCGGGCGGTGCGCCACTGGCGATTCAGATGCCCTTCCCGAATGGGAGCGCGACTACTTCATGCTGCGCGACGAGCATCTGGGACTTCGGAGCTACTACTGGTCAACCGAGGAGCGCTGGGTGGGCCATGCCTTCTGGGACCGCCGCCGGGGTGTCAGCCCTTCGTGAGGTCCGCCGCAGTGGGCACCCCTCGCACCGAGGTGGCCTGCCGCACCGCATCACGCACCGCGGCACTTGCCATCTCGGCTGCGGCGTTTCCCACGATGATGGGATTCGCCTCGGTCGCGCCGGTCGCCACCGCAAACGCGATGTCGCCGTCGAGCGCCGTGCCGTAGGGAGCGATCGCCCTGGCCAGACCGGCATGGGCCTGCCGTGCCACTTGAGTGCACTGCGCCTTGTCCAGTCGCGCGTCGGTGGCGATAACCGCCAGCGTGGTGTTCGACATCTCAGACAGGCGATGGTGGCGTGGCTCGTCCTCGATGAGCGCCCTGCGGGCATCAACAAAGCGCCCGTTCTCCCATGCCCCCGCGAGCACCTGCCCGTTCTCATCCAGCACATCACCAAATGCATTCACGGCCACGAGCGCCGAAACCGTTGCACCACTTCGCAGGCGCACGCTCGCGGTGCCGATTCCACCCTTGCACCAGTGGTCCCTGCCGTGGCACTTGCCGACGGTCGCCCCGGTGCCGGCTCCAACGCTGCCCACGGCATGCGGTCCGTCGTTCGCGGCCTCGGCAGCCAGACGGCCCTCCGCTGCACCAGGGCGGCGGGCATTGCCGGTGATGCCGAGATCAAACAGGGCGGCAGCACTGACAATGGGCACCGTCGCGATACCCGTGTCAACACCCAGCCCCTGCTCCTCGCACCAGTGCATCACCCCGCTGGCGGCGTCCAATCCGAACGCGCTGCCACCGGTAAGAAGGATGGCCGACACCAGGGGGACTGTCGCCACCGGCTGCAGCAGGTCGGTCTCGCGCGATGCCGGTCCTCCACCGCGCACGTCAACTCCGCCGACGGTGCCCTGAGGAAGGATGATGGCTGTGCAACCGGTGCCTGCATCGGCATCGGTCCAGTGCCCCACGCGAATTCCCGGAACATCGGTGAGCATCAGTCCCCCTCAAGCAGTGGCTGGCACTTCGGGCACCAGTAGGTACCCCGCTGCGCCACCACGCCCTTCTCGATCGTCGTATGGCATCGCGGGCACGGCTCCCCGCGGCGACGGTGTACGCGGAAGAGATCCTGCATGCCCCCGCGCTCCCCGTTGACGTCACGGTAGCGATCAAACGATGCTCCCCCGACGCTGATGCCCATTCGCAGGCGGTCACGGATCGCACGGTGCAGTGACGCCACCTGGGCGATCGTGAGATTCCCCCCGGGCTCGGCGGGATTGATTCGGGCCATAAACAATGCCTCGTCGGCATAGATGTTCCCGACCCCGGCGACGATCCGCTGATCAAGGATGAGCGCCTTGACGCATGCGGTGCGCCCGGCCAGACGTTTCGCCAGCCCGCGTGCCGTAAATGCTGCCGACATGGCATCGGGCCCGGTACGCCCGGCCCAGATGCGGGCTCTGCCCTCGCGCGGCAGAAACCAGGCGGTGCCGAAGCGCCGCGAATCGGCGAACGTCACGGAGCCGCCGCTGTCGATGCCGATGACGGCGCGTGTGTAGGGAAGCGGCGGGTCGGGCACGTCGTCGCTCCACAGCAACTGCCCGGTCATCCTCAGGTGCAGGGTGAGCGCCTCGCCCCCATCGAGCTCGATGAACAGGTACTTCCCCACGCGGTCAATGCGATCGATCCGTCGCCCCTTCAGGCGTGCCGCGAACGCATCGGGCTCCCATGGGTCAACCAGACGGGGATCGCTCACGCGCGCGCCGCGGATCGTGCGGCCCACAATGCGCTCTGCCAACTGGCGCCGGATCGTCTCGACCTCGGGCAGTTCGGGCATCAGACCCCCGTGATCACCCACGCGTCGCCCAGCAACTCCTGCGCCCGGCCGGCGAGCCAGTCGTCGGATGCATGGATGATCGCGAGGGTCTGCCCTGCCTCAACCGATTCGCCGGGGCCCACCAGCATCTGCACACCAACGGCGTGATCGAGCACCTGATCGGGATCGAGCCGACCGCCACCCAGCCAGCGGACAGCCGTCCCGATGCCCGCTGCGTCCACGTGATCCACAGATCCCGCGTGCGGCGCCATGACCTCGCGCTGCAGCAGGCAGGTAAGGATCAAATCGGGCTCAGTGAGCGCAGCCGGATCGCCCCCTTGCGCCTCCACCCAGCGTTCGGCGGTGGCGAGCGCCCGCCCATCAGCGATGGCAGCGCGGGCAGCGTCCGCTCCCCCAGCACTGAGCACGCCAGACTCCTCAGCGGCCCTGCCGGCAAGCGCCGCCACCCGGTCCGCAAGGCGTGCCGCGGCGGCGGACCCCGCCCCGGCCTCGGCCGAGGCGAGGTCGAGGTAAAGCCCCTGGTGCCGTCGCTCGGAGCGCGCGAGATCCGCGGAGAAGCTGCCGACGCGGGGC
>JBMOGE010000009.1:0-36781 GCA_049318525.1 Miltoncostaeaceae bacterium | reverse complement strand
CGAGGGTCCACCAGCGGCCTGAGCGAAGATCGACGGACCGGGGGAGGATCGATGCATCATCACCGCCGGACGATGCCCGGAACGACGAGGGCCCGCCGGAGCGGGCCCTCGGGTACTGCGTCCCGCTCCGGGTTACCCGGCCGTGACGGGCGACTGAATGGGCGCCGGCGCCGGGCCCGTGCGCTCAGGGAGCCCTGAGGCAACCACGGCACTCGCCGGGATGCATGCCTCTTGCGTACCGAAGGGGCTCACCGTGGGGGCGGACGGCACGGGGGTCAGCGTGTCCGGCGGTGGGAGCTTGGGGGCTTGGGCCTGAGTCCAGTTGACGCCGCTCGCGAAGTCGGTCGCGAATGCCGTGACGACGTTGGCCATCGTGCTGGTGCTGAGCACCGACGGGATCGCGGCATCGGAGATATCTTGTCGCACGCTGAATCCGAGGCCCAGCTCACGGTTGTCGTTCATGGACGGACCGCTTGCGTTGATCGACCCGACCCAGCCATCGGTGCCGTCGGCGACGATTGCCTTGGCGTGGATGTACAGGTCGTCGGGCCTGAAGGCGTCAGTGCCATCAAGCACACGGATTATCACATTCGGCGTCTTCGCCAGGGCGTCAAAATAGCTCGCCCACTTCGTTGTGGACCTGTCCGGGACGATCTGGCCCTGTGCCGTCTTCATGAAACCGTTGGCCATGACGATCTGCACTTGCACGCCGGAGGTGGCTGCATTGATCAGCGCCTGGACGATGCCCGCGTCACCCATCTCTTCGTTGTAGACCTGAAGCGTTTTCTTGGCCGATTGGATGAGCACCATCTGGCGGTCACGGACATTGCCGCGGATGTTCATAGTGGGCCAACCGGACTGGAAGTAGCCGCCAGCCGTCGGGTCGGGATATGCCCACAACGTCGCACCGGTTGTTGCGTTGGTGGTCTGCATCAGCGAACCGTTCGACCATGTCTCGGGCCACAGGTACGCACCGGACGACTGTCCCGATCCCATCATTCCGGAAGGCGCGATGACCCCTGCCCCGGTGGTGGGTGCGGCGGGGAACACGTTGTCCACGGTGGGACCGTCGCAGCGCGCGTCGGACGCGTACACAGCGGCGATGCGCCCGATGATGTCCGGTGTGGTCACCTGGATGGCGAAATCGCGTGGGCTCCACTCGCTGCCGCAGTCTGCTTCGGCGCCGGGAACGGTCTTGGCGGCATTTACGCACGAGCCCAGCGGGTTGGTCAGGTAATCCTCGTTGATTACCGCGGACTGCAAGTAGGCGTAGGTGATGGGGCCGGATTTGTTGGACTCGCCGCGCCACCATGTAGCGCACTGCTCAGTGTTTTGCACCATCTTCGGGCACCAGGACACGATGCGCTGTCCCCAGAAGGATGGGAACGCCTGCAGGTTGCCGCTGCTCACAATGGCCTGGGTCGTGGCAGGCCATGGGGCGGTCTTGGTCGGCGCCGGCAGCAGATTGCCACTCGCGTCAAAGGCATCAATCAGCACCGTCTTCTGGTGAGTGATGTTGAAGTTCTCAGACGAGAACTGCACCCGCACGGTGTTTGTCTTGCCATTTGCATGGGCGATGGCCGCTGCCTGCTGCAGCTGATACTCCATGGCGTATGCGAAGTCCTTCGACGTCTGCCAGGCGCAGGCGCCGGTGGGGTCGGGCAACTTGGCGCACAGCGAGTTGGTGCCGGCGGAGTTGAGGATGACCCGCACGTTGACGCCGCGCTCGGCAGCGCGAAGCAGCGCACCCTCCTTGCCGATCTGGCCAACCACGTTGGGGCCGCCGAAGTCGTACATCACAACGTCAACGCTCGTGGTGGCGCTGTCGATCGCGGCGATGATCTGGCTTCCGCCCGTGGGCAGTGCGATCGAGTTCTGTTCTGTCGGTGCGTATGCCGTGCCGGTAAGGAGCGTTCCGCGCAGGTCGGCACCGGCGAGAGTGGTGCTGGCGATGTTGGCGTGCGAGAGGTCAGCCCCCTCGAGGCTGGCGCCACCCATGCGCACGCGGCGCAGGTCCATACCGTTGAGGTGCACTCCGCTCAGGTCGCAGTTGGTGGCGTTGGTCCCGCGGGCGATGACCAGATTGGTGCAGCCACGAAGATGCGCGCCGCTCAGGGCGTTGGTCGTGGACCCGCCGCGCAGGTTCTGAAGCAGGGTTACCACGGCGTGGTCGGGCGTGCGATTGGCATCCGACGGTGAGTCGTAGTGCTGGGTGGTGGACACCACGATGTGCGTTGCCCGGGCGAAGTCGCGCCGCTTGCCCTTGGGGACGGTCAGCCGGATGCTGCCGCCATCACGGGCACCGTGGCGAAGGTGCGCGTGGGCAAAGCGGACGCGCTTGCCTGCGGGGGTGGTCCCGCTCACCCGCACGTGCAGGCGGTCATTGGTGCCGGGGCGCGCCAGCAAACCGTGGTGCCACGTGATGGGCACGTCAACAGTCGAGGGCCCACTGTTGAGGGTGGAGCCGGTGGCGGTCACGTCCTGCCCACTGGCCGATGCGGTCAGTGCGAGCGCAGAGCCAGCGAGTACGGGAACGGCAAGTGCTGCGATCATCCGGACGGACGGCGTCATGTGGGAAGTCCTTGGAGGGGTTGGTGGGGGAACGGTAGTCATCGCGTTGCGGCTTGGGCAACCCGTTCGGGCGCGGAGGAACCGCGAAACGACGAAGGGCCCGGCACACGTGTGCACGGGCCCTTCGGAAATAGCGGGGGCAGGATTCGAACCTGCGACCTTCGGGTTATGAGCCCGACGAGCTACCAGACTGCTCCACCCCGCGGCGGTTTCGGCAATGTAGCACCGGCCCGGCCCGGCATCGATCGCGGCAGGTGCCCGGCTGGCGGACATGTACTGGTTTCGTGATGCCCGGGGCAGGGGTGACACACCCACTGGACACCCGCTGCAGCCGACCTAGGGTGGCCTCGCGGCGAATGAGCGCCGCCCCACCGCACCTGCGACGGGAGGAGACCCCCGGATGGCCATGACTGAGCGCAAGCGAATCGTGATGATCGCGCACGACAACAGGAAGCGCGACATGCTCGACTGGGCACGCGTCAACTACTCGGTGCTGCGCCACCACGACCTGCACGCAACCGGGACGACCGGGGGGCTGATCGCCGATGACCTTGGTCTGAACGTGCACCGGTTTCTCTCAGGACCCCTGGGTGGTGATCAGCAGGTGGGTGCCGCGCTGGCAGAGGGTCGGCTCGACATCGTCATCTTCTTCTGGGATCCACTGGAGCCTCAGCCCCACGATGTTGACGTGAAGGCATTGCTGCGCATCGCCGTGGTGTGCAACTCGCCCATCGCGTGCAATCGGGCCACCGCCGACTTCCTCCTCTCCAGTCCACTGCTGGGCGAGGGGTACGAGCCGGCGCTGAGCCCTGGCGACCTTGCGCCGCCGGAGCGTGAGATCGTGAACGTGGGAGTGGGCGTCAGGTAGACGGCTGCGCGGGGATCGGGTCGATGGCGACCCGGTCCCCCACGGATACCCACCCGCCGCGCACCACGCGGCAGTACACCCCAAAGAGGTTCTCGCGGCGCTGCGCGATGACCTGATGCACCTCGTGCGTGCGCTCCATCGTGTCGGGGTCGTACGAGACCACGCGGGTCTGCTTGGTGGCCACCACCACCTCAATAACCGCGTCGTCTCCCAGGGCGAGCCGGTGCCCCGGCCACTGTGCCTCGGCGAATGCCACGCCGTCATCGGTCTCGATAACGAGGCCTGGCCGAAAGCGCCGTCGGTCGAGATCGCCGTCCACCCATTCGGCCACCTGCCGGATGGACGCCTCGGTCACGATCTGGACGGGGAGGATGTCGTGCATGCCCATCGGCGCCCGCACCAGGCGTACGTCCAGATCAAGCTGATCGCCAATCTCCTGGGCCAGAGACGGGTCGTCCCAGCGCACATGCCGCCCCTCGGGCGTGACGACGGCAACCTCCTCGCCGCGCTCGGAGTCGATGAATGTTGCCCGGTAGGTCAGCAGCAGGGGAACCTGCATCGCTCGCAGGGGCTGCCCGTCGTCGGAGTCCATCACCACGCACCGGCGGTCGCCGAGAAACCCGAAGGGGCTCAGAAATGCCCGTCGGTCCCGCTGCCCCTGAAACGACTTGACCGGATACCGCCACAGGTCGGACACGATCCCGACCGCGCGCCCATTAGGTGAGGGCAATGGCCAGGACGATGACGAGAATCAGGAGGAGCGCCAGGAACGCATAGACGATGCGCACCGCCCGGTTCGCACCGGTGGCCACAACCTTGGCGTTTTCACGCTTCTTCGCGATGACGTCCGGGTTGGTATCCCGCTCCGGCCAGTCGTCTTCGTCTTCGTCATCCCATCCCATGGCAAAGCAGTTTACCGGCGTGACACTCCCAGCACGCCGACCGCACCCCCCGTGGCACTCCCGTCACGGTGACTGACCCCCTCCGGGGTCTGACCCCCTCGCGCGTGGTGACGCTTTCGACACAGAGACTGACCGTCTACAGGGGCTTTCCCCGTGCCGCGACTGCCCCCGGGGCCTGTGACACTTCCGGCACGGCGACTGACCCCACCCGGGGACTGACCCCACCCGGGGACTGACCCCACCCGGGGACTGACCCCGGGGTCTGGGGCAGTAGATGTCGCCTCAAACGCGAAGGGCCCGCTTGTTGCGGGCCCTTCGGTTCGTTCTCTGCTTGCTTCGGTGTCTTGCTATGCGACCTCTGCGAGGCCCCTGATGTCCACCATGCCTGCGAGCTTCTGCAGGGCCTGGTTCTCGATCTGGCGGATGCGCTCGCGCGTGACGTTGAACGTGCGGCCCACCTCGTCGAGCGTGCGGGGCTGCTCGCCGCCGAGCCCGTAGCGCAGCTCAAGCACACGGCGCTCGCGGTACGACAGCGAGTTGAGCACGTCCTGCAGTGCTTCGTTGCGCAGCGTCTCGTTGGCAGCCGCCTCGGGTGAGATGGCCTTCTCGTCGGCGATGAACTGGCCGAACTCAGACTCCTCCTCATCGCCCACCGGCTTCTCAAGCGAGACCGGGGTCTGGGCGCTGCGGCGGATCGACTCGACCTCTGCCTCGGTGAGGCCGATGGAGGCACCGATCTCGGCGTTGCCCGGGTCACGCCCCAGCTCGGCCAGCAGCTTGCGCTCCGTGCGGTTGATCTTGTTGAGCTTCTCCACCACGTGCACGGGCATGCGGATGGTGCGGCCCTTGTCGGCGATGGCACGGGCCACCGCCTGACGGATCCACCACGTGGCGTAGGTCGAGAACTTGTAGCCCTTGCGGTAGTCGAACTTCTCGGCGGCACGAACCAAGCCGAGCGTGCCCTCCTGGATCAGGTCGAGGAACGCCAGACCCTGGTTGCGGTAGTTCTTCGCAATGGAGACCACGAGGCGGAGGTTGCTCTCCACCATCTTCTGCTTGGCCTGAAGGTCGCCCATCTCGATGAGCTTGGCGAGCTCAACTTCCTGCTTGGCGTTGAGCAGCGGGATGCGACCGATGTCGCGGAGGAAGAGCTGCAGGAGGTCGGTCGTTGACTCGGCCTTGGCGGCAACCCGGCGCGGGCGCTCGGCCTCTTCGGCCAGCTGGGCGCGACGCTCCTGAGCCTCGGGCTCCTCGAGCAACTCGATGCCGAGCTCGTCAATGTGCGCGTACAGACCCTCTGCGTCTTCCTGCACCAGGTCGATGCCCTCAAGCGCAGCCGCAACCTCCTCGATTCCGAGGAAGCCCTGCTCCTGCCCCCGGGCGAGGATTACCTGCATCTCCTCGTTGGCCACGATCTCCTTGAGCGTCATTCTCGTCCCGTCTCCCCTCGGCCCGCATGTCGCGGGCCCATCGTCCCGACGTCCCACGTGGTGGCGTGGTCGCCGATGTGCGTACTTCCGTTGCCGATTCGTGCTCACCCCACCGTGAAGGCGGGGGATCCAACGCTGTCCGGTCGATGCCGGACCCATAACTGATCGGCACTGTCTCAACCGTCCCTTATGGACCGGTTAAGGCGTTCGCGGGTCACTGTAAACATCCTGCTCGCCAAAGTCAGCGGACAACGGAGATTTCTTACCGGATCGTGACCGGTCAGCCGTTTCCGGAGGCCTTCTTCGCCTTTGCGATTCCGGCCAGCAATGACGCAGCCGTGCGGCCCAGCGGCGTGGTGGGGCCAATCGCAACGACACGGCGCCATGCGGCAATTGCCCCGGCCCCATCGCGCAGGTATGCATCCACCCAGCCGCGGTTAAACCACACAAGTTGGCTCTCCGGGTTGCTGGCGGCAAGATCGGCGAGCTCCACGCCAGCCTTCTTCAGGCCTGCGTCACTCCGTGCCCCGGCGACCAGCGCGAGCCCGATCCTGGCCTCAAGCGACGCCGGCTCCGCCGCCAGCGCCCTTCGAAATGCCTGCTCTGCAGCGTCCTGATTTCCCGCCCGCTGTTGGGCGGCGCCCAACTTCACCTGCATGGCGGCGTCTCCGGCCCCGGCGATGGCCGCGTACCGGGCGGCCTGCTGATCGGGGGTGAGCTTGGCAATGGCAGCGGGTGCGGGCTCCTGAAGCACCAGTGCGAGCGGCGGGAGCGACGAGGCGCCGCCGGTCAGTTCCTGCCCCGGGGCGGCGACCACGCCAGCCACGATGGGCTGGGCCTTGTCAATTGCCGCTCCGTCGACCGTGGTGCCGCCGAGTGCGCCACCGAAGCCGATGACAATGGCGGCGAGCGCGAGTCCCACCACCAGCACGGCCACCAGGGCTGCGGGGCGCATGCGGCGGTTGGGTTCGGGTGCGGGGTTGGTCGTCGTCACGACCCGGGAGTGTGTCAGCCCGAGGTGCCCGGCACGGGCAGGAGCGTCATGAGTGCGTCGCGGATGGGTGCCATTGGCGTGCGTGCGGCGCCCTCGCCGATCCATCCGGCATGGGTGCGGCTCACGATGGCTGTGGCCACCGACGGGGCTTCGTCCAGATCAAGGCACAGGCGGGCATCAATGCCGACCAGCTCAAGCAGCCCCTGATCACCTACCCAAGGTGCTGCATCCACCGGGGATGCGCCGTCAACGAATTCGGCCCGATCGGGGATGGGTGCCGGGGCGGTAAACCACGCGCCCGGAAGACCGGACAGCATCACACCGATGTCGGTGCCGTTGCTGGTGATGGCCGCCACCAGGCTGGATCGTGGAACGCCGAGGGTGGACTGCAGCGCCGCGTGCGCGCCGGCGGCCATCAGCGGCAGCGCGAAACGGTCGTTGCCCGACACGAGCGCCGTAATGGGCGGGACGGCATCGAGCGCACGGGTTGCGAGCCCGTCAAGGAGCGCCCACATGAGCAGCATGGTCGCGGCGCGATGCTCCACCACCCCGTCGTCGCCCATGGCCTCGGCCTCGTCGGCAAGCGCCGCAAGATCAATCGGGCCTGTTTGCCCGAGTGCGGCGGCGATGCCCGGTGCCACCCGGTCGGCCATCAGGCGCTGCCGGCGGATGGCTGCCACCGAGTGGTCGCCGGTCCACAGGGCGTCGGTGTGCGGGTCCATGAATGGAGCCCAGGCATCGATGCCCGTTTCCTCATCGCTCACAGCCCATGCGGCCATCGATGGTGAGAGCACCGCGCACATGGGAATGGCCACGCCAAACGCATGGGCCGGCGAGAGCGCGATGGCACCCCGCTCCAGGATTGCCGTGGCCTCGTCGGCGTCGGGTGCCCAACCCTCCAGCAACACCGCGGCGATGAGTGAGCGGCGAAGGGGAGGCCCCACGTGCTCCCACTCCACCGGCGGCCCGGGATGCAAGATGGTCCGGTCCTCAAGCCCCGGCACCAATTCGCCAGCCAGCCCGGCGCCCACAAGATGCGGACGGGCGGCGTCGAGGCGGCCAAGCGCCTCGCGGTTGGCGTCTTCCATCTCGTCATCTGCATATGCCCGTGTGAGCAGGGAGACGACGCCCAGGTCGCCCCGTGCCGGCGGGTCCCATTCCACGGTGAGGGGTTCAAACCCCTGGGCGCGGAGCGCGGCGTCCTCGCGGGGCGCCCCGATGGTGGCGATGACGAGCGCGGGCATGGGCGGATCGTAGGCGCGGCCCCGGAGGTCGCCGCGGCCGGGCTAGATCCGGAGGAAGAACACGATGGTCATGGCGAGCCCGAGGGCGATGATCCCCCAGCGGAACGGGCGCTCGGGGATGTGTTGCACGGTCTTGCCACCCAACCACCCGCCGCCCCATGCACCCATGCCCATCAGCACACCTGCTGCCCAGTACACATGGCCGCTGAATGCAAAGAGCAGCGCCGCCGCGCCGTTGGCCGAAAGCGACATGAGCAACTTCAGGGCATTCAGCCGGTTGAGCGTGTCGCTCAGCAGAAGGTTGAGGATGGCAATGGTGACGATGCCGAGGCCGGCCCCGAAGTAGCCGCCGTACACGGTGGCCGCAAAGATCGGGATGAGGATGACCGCGGTGCGCGCCTCGCCGCTCACTCCGCGCGTGCCCGCGGTAAGCCTGCGGAGCGGCCCCTGGAATGCCAGGAGCGCCGTGGCGAAGAGGATGAGCCAGGGCACCAGGATGGTGAAGAGATGCTCGCCGCTCAGCAGCAGCAGCACCCCACCCGTGATACCTCCGCAGATGGCGGTGATGGCCAGGGCACGCGCGAGGTCACGGCGGCCCCCGAAGTCATCGCGCTGCGCGACGACTCCGCCTGCATACCCTGGGGACAGCGCAACGGCGTTGGTGATGTTGGCATCGAGCGGCGGGATGCCGATGGCCGTGAGCACCGGGAAGGTCACGAGCGTGCCACCGCCGGCAACCGAGTTGACGAATCCCCCGCCGATGCCGCCGAGGAACGCGAAGAGGAGGGCGAGGGTGCCGAGGTCATACATGCGGTGGCAACTATCGCATGCATGACCGGGCGCGTCGCCCACCCCTCCAGCCGGACCTGCAAGCGGTCGCACGCACGGGCGTTCGGACCGATGGCGCAACGTCGGCGTGCAGGGAGGGCGGCGTGCGCGGCGAAACGGCGGGCATGACGACTGCGCGATCACTCACCCTCTCCGACGCCGCCGAGGTGTGTGGCACCACCAAGAAGGCCCTTGAGCGACGCGCCGAACGCGGCACGCTGACCGTGGGCCGTCGGGGCGGGGTACGGGTTGTGGATGTGGCCGAGCTGCTGCGCGTGGGCCTGCTGGCATCGGATGCACAGGTATCGGTGCCGCGTCCGTCCGGCCCGATGGATCGTCCCCTCGCGGTGTTGGCCCGGCGCGTGGCTGAGGCCGACGACGATCTGACCGATCTCCGTGCCGCGCTGGTCTCGACCGAGGCCGCGCTCAGGCGTGCCCGCGACGAGTCCCGGGTGCTGCGCACGCGTCTCGCCGCCCTTGCCACCGGTGCCCAGCCCGAGATGGTGGCCGAGACCGCCTGACGGCCACCGGTGACGCCGCCGTCCCCGCTGCCCGGTAGCGTGGGGACGCCGTGAGTGACGTCATCCAGTTCCCAGAGCACGACCCCACCGACACGCCCATCGAGACGTTGGTCGCTGCTGCACCGACGGGCGAGGCCACAGCCGGTCTGGTGGTCATCGGTGTGCCAAGCGGGTATGCCGCACTCGAGGCCCATCGGGCCATCGGGGCAGGTGCCGATGTGATGCTGGTGAGCGACGGCGTGTCGATTGACGACGAGGTGGTGCTGAAGCGCCGGGCGCACGACGCCGGCCACCTCCTCATGGGCCCCGGGTGTGAGACCGCAATCATCGATGGCATCGGCATCGGGTTTGCCAACGCAGTGAGCGCCGGCCGCGTGGGGGTCATCGCCACATCGGGCACGTGTGCACAGGAGGCCACGGTGCTGCTCGACCGGTTTGGCGTGGGGGTGAGCACCTGCCTCGTCACCGGCCGCCGCGACCTCACCGATCAGGTGGGCGCCGCGACAGCACTCGACGCCCTTGCGCGCCTGGCCACCGATACGGCCACCGAGGTCATCCTGCTGGTGGCTGATGCCTGGTCGCCCGAGGTTGCGCGCCGTCTGCTTCCCGCTCTGGCGGCCACCGGCAAGCCTGCGTCGGTATGCCTGATGGGGGCCGACGGCGTGGCGTCCCCTGATGGCGTTGAGGTGCATCCGGCAATTGATGGCGCTGCGCTCGGTGCTGCGCGCCTCGCCGGTGCCCGCCCGGTCATTCCTGCCACCGAGCCCACAGGATGGGTGAGCGCCGGGCACGTGCGCGGCATCTTCTCGGGTCCCGGGCTGTGTGCTGAGGCATCAGCCATTCTCGCGGGGCGGCTCGGCCGGGTGGTGAGCAACGCACCCGCCGGCGACGCCGTGCCCCTCGAGGGCGACGAGGTGGTGCGCGGCCATGCGTGTCTCGACGTGGCCACGGCTGCGCGCGAGCACGGTGCACCGCATCCCATTGAGGACCCCGAGCACCGGGCACGCCTGCTCGTCGACACCGTGGCCGACCAGACGGTGGCCGTTGTGCTGCTCGATGTCGTGCTGGGGTACGCCGCGCATCCCGACCCGGTGGGAGCGCTTGCACCGGCACTGTCCCGGGCGCTACAGGCGCGGCCGTCGTTGCAGGTGGTGGCCCACGTGGTGGGTACCGAGGCCGACCCCCAGGTGCTGTCGGATCAGGAGGCAAAGCTGGAGGCGCTCGGCGTGCGACTGGCGCCGACCAGCGGGCAGGCGGCACGGCTCGCGGCTGCGCTTGTGCGACCGGGGCGGTGAGGGTCCGGCTCGTCACCTACTCCGCAATGCCGCGGGGGGGTGCAATGCATGCGCGGTGCCTGGTGGAGTCGCTCGCGGCGCGTGGCCACGAGGTTGAGATCTGGGCACTCACGCTTGAAGGAGCCGGCATCGCCGTCGCTCCGTCGGTGTCCATCCATCAGGTGGCGGTCGCGTGGGTTCCGGGCGAAGCGCCCGCAGCCCGCGTGGAACGCTGCTCCGCCGTGCTGGCGGCAGCATTACGGGGTGCACCGGCGGTGGACATCAACCACGCACAGGACATGCTGGCGGCCCGGGCGCTGCTCGCCCTGCGGGCCGAGGGCGAGATCCCCCACGTGGTCCGCACGGTGCACCACACCGAGGTGTTTGAGGATCGCTTTCTTGAGGAGTGTCAGCGGGCGTCGATTCAGGATGTTGATCGCTCCATTGCTGTGTCGGCGTTCTGGGCCGATCGCCTCGCGCACGAGTTCGGGGTGGAGGCGCCGGTTGTGCCCAATGGAGTGGACGCGGCCCGCTTCGCATCTCCCGGTCTCGACCGCGCCGCGGCCGGGGCGCGCATGGGATGGGGCGATCGCCCGGTGGTGCTGGCCGTGGGCGGGGTGCAGCCGCGAAAGGGCAGCCGCATGTTGTTGGAGGCGTTCGCGAGGTCTCGGGCACGGTTGCCGGAGGGCGCGCTGCTGGTGATCGCCGGGGGAGATGGCATCTATGCATCCGATGCGCATGAGGTTGCCTGGCGGGATGACGCCTCCCGCCTCGGGCTTGTGGTCCATGAGGGCCCCGAGGCTCCGACCGGGGCGCATGTTGCACGTATTGGCGTGGTGGCCGACGACGACATGCCGGTGCTCTACCGGGCATCAGATGTGTTGGCGTTTCCGTCCACGCGGGAGGGCTTTGGGCTGGTGCTGCTTGAGGCCGCAGCCGCCGGACTTCCGGTGGTCGTGAGCGACCTGCCTGTGTTCTCGGAGTTCATGGAGGATGGCCGGGACTGCCTGATGGTGCCGGTTGGTGATCCCGCAGACCTGGCCAATGCGCTGGCACGCGTGATGAAGGACCCGGCCCTGCGCGATGGTCTGGTGGCCCGTGCACATGAGACAGCCGCTCGGTACTCGTGGGGTGAGACGGCCGCCCGCAACGAGGCGGTCTATACGGCCTTCCTCGCAGGGGGCTGAGGTGGCGCACACTCCTGGCGGCCTCGAGGTGGAGGGCATGTTCTCGGTGGTGGCATCGCGTGCCTGGCCGGGGTCGGCCGTGGCGGTGTCACCCGACGGTGAGTGGGTCGCCATCGCCCTCCCGGGCCGGGTTGTGGTGGCGCGTCTTCCGGATCTTTCGGATGAGCGCGAGATCCTCGTTGCCGACGTGAGGTCATTGGTTGCCGTGGGCGCCACCCGGCTCGCGCTCGCCCCGCATCGCGGGGTGCTCGTGATTGATGATCCCGCCGGATCGCCGCATGTGGGCGTGCGTGCCCGTGGTGCGGGACGGGTGCATCTGGCCTGCTCCGGCGATGGTGCCCTGGTGGCGGTGGGCGACCGTGCGGCACTGCCCCGGTCCACCGTGGTCACCCGGGTGGATGGCGGGCGCACCCGTGGCTGGACCGCGGGCATTGTGGGCGCCACCGCGGCTGCGTGGCTCGATCACGGCGACCTCGCGGTGGCGGCCGGACTCGACCTCGTGCTGGTGCGCGGTGGCGAGGAGGAGGCTCGCGCGCAGAGCCCGCTGGGCGAACCCATCACCGCAGTCGCGACCGTGCCGGGAGGGGTGGCCATCGCCGGCGCGGGACCCCGGGTGGTGCTGCACTTCACCGTGGCGCGGGCCGAGCGCCCCACAATTGACGTGCCACCGGGCGGCGGGCGCTCCTTGCAGGTGGGGGATGGGCTGCTGGTCACCGGAACGCGTTCGCTTGGCGAGCGCGTGGTGGTGCACGACCTGACATCGGGCGATCGGGTCGCCGCCATCCGGGGAGTGGCGACAGCTGCGGCAGTCGGTGGTGTGATGGTGGGCACCGGACGCGAAGGAACGGTGGTGCTGGCGCGCTGAGGCAGGAGCCGGGGAGCGGATGGCCAAATCGCATCAGATGCATCCCTGCGGTTCGTGACCAGGAGGTCGCCCAGTAATGAAGATCAACTCCCGTTTCCGTCGTCCCAGCGCCGCAATGGTGGTGGCATCGACCGCGCTCGTCGTGGCACTCGCCGGCGGTGGCGCGTACGCCGCCACGCAGATCAGTGGCACTGATCTGGTCAACAAGTCGGTGAAGAACGTGAAGATCGCCAACCAGGCGATCAACAATCGCACCCTCGCCAGCAACAGCGTGCTGAAGACCACGCTTGCACCGGGTGCCATCACCACGTACCTGCGCTACCAGCAGGTGACCGTGCCCATCGGCACCTCCGGATCGGCATTTCCCAAGTGCGACTCCGGTGATGACGTGACCGGCGGCGGCTTCGGCGGCGTGCCCGATGCCACCTACACGGGCTACAACGCAACCGTGCTCTACAGCCGTCCGGCACTGGCCAATGGACAGGCCCCCACCATCTCCAATCAGGTACCGGTTGGGTGGAACGCCTCGCTCGAGAACAGCTCCACCAACTCGGCGAACTTCATTGTGTACGTGGTCTGCCTCGACGCGTAGAGGTCTCAGAGTCAGGTGATGTGATCGGGGCCCCGCCATCAGGCGGGGCCCCGCGCGTTTTCAGGCGGCCCCGAGGGCCCTGGTGATGCGGGCGATGCCCGCCACCTCGACCGGATCGGACTCAAGCGCCGGCACCGTCACCACGTGCGGATGATGCAATGCGATGGTGAGGGCGTCAATCTCGTGGCGGTCGGCCCGGGCGCGTGCCCGGGCGGCCTCCAGCACTGTCGTCGCCCGCCGGGCGAGACCAGCCGCATCGGGGGCCCCGGCGCTCTGCAGCAACTCCTCGAGCCCCTCGGGGGCATCATCGGCCCCACCCGGTACCGGGTGCACCCGGTTCACCACCAGCGCACCCAGGGGGTAGTGATCGGTGGTGAGGCGGTCCCACAGCGCATGGGCCTCGGCGGATGGTTCGGGCCGTGGTCCGGTCACCACCACGAAGCGGGCGTCGTCTGACGACAGCAGTTGGTTTACCGCCGCAGCGCGATCGCCGAAGCCCTGGTACATGCCATCGAACGACAGCAGGAACTCTCTGATCTCGCCGATCAGCTCGGCTCCGGTCAGGCGCTCAAGTACCGACATCATCATTGATCCCCCGGCCTGCAGCGCGCGCCAGCCCATCCGGCCGGCCCCTTCCCGGGGGCCCAGCAGCAGCCGCAACCCACGACCCTCCACAAAACGGGTCATGCGCTCGGGTGCGTCAAGGAAGTCCAGGGCGTTCTGCGCCGGCGGAGTGTCAAGCACCACCACGTCGTAGTCACCCGAGTCATGAAGCTCGTGCAGGCGCTCCACTGCCATGAACTCCTGCGCACCGGCCGCGGTGCTCGACAGGTGCCGGTAGATGCGATTGGCGAGGATCCGCTCGCGAGCGGCCTCGTCCGGCGCCTCGCGGGCAACCAACCGATCGAACGTGGCGCGCGGGTCGAGCTGGAGGGCATCCATCGTGCCGAGCATCGCCAGGCCAGATTCCTCCACCCGCGCGGCATCCACCCGGTGTGGCATGTCGCCCAGCGCGTCAATTCCGAGGGCCGCGGCCAGACGCCGGGCAGGGTCAATGGTGACCACCGCAACCCGCGCGCCACGGGCAGCGAGCCCGAGTGCCAGCGCCGCCGACACGGTGGTCTTGCCCACTCCGCCCGCCCCGGCAACCACCACGATGCGGCGGCCCTCCACCAATCGAAGGAGGTCGGTGCTCATGCGCCACCTCCGATGGCCGGGTCGGTCATGAGGGCGGCGGCCAGCCGCTCGAGGCCACCCGAACCCGGCCGCAGGTCGGGCACATCGGGCAGCGATACCACGGGCACGTTGGTACCAATGGCCAGCGCGGCAATCTCGGCCTGATCGTGACGGGCGGCCATGAGATCGGCCAGCCCGGCGGTGGCCGCGGCGCGCGCGGCGGCCCCGCCCGTACCCGCCGCCACGGCGGTGAGCGGCGCCTCATCGGCATCCATGAATACCGATGCCCGGACGGCGTTCATTACGGCCGCGGCCACCGGCAGATCGCGTTCGCGAAGCGCCGCAACGGCCTCCACGGCCTCGCTCACCGCGAGGTCCTCCGGAATGGCCACCACCAGCACTCCCGTGGCGGCGGAGTGGTGGATGACCTGCTCGATCTTCTCGGCCTGATCCCGGATGGGTCCGGACCCGGCGAGTTCGCGGATACGCCCGGCCACCTCGAGCAGGGCGATGCCATGACCGGTGGCCGGAGCATCAACGACGATGCGATCCCACACCGGGGCGTCACCCTTTACGGCGGTGGCCAGGTCCCAGATCTTGCCCACCGTCACCAATTCCGACAGGCCCGGTGCTGCCTGGGCCACCTGATGGAAGGCACGGCTGCGCACCATCAGTTCCACGAGTGGGCGCATGCGCAGTTGCCGGGCCAGATACTCCTCGGTGGCCTTCTCAGAGTCGATGGACAGCGTCGCGAGGCCGGGCCGTACCTCCTGCGGCACGCCGCCGACCGCCGGTGCGATGCCAAACAGCACTTCGGTGCGCCGCTCCGATGCCACCTCAATGAGCAGTGTGCGCTGGCCGGCATCGGCAAGTCCCAGCGCCAGTGCGCTGGCGACGGTGGTCTTTCCCGCGCCGCCCTTGCCCAGAACGAACACGAGGCGGCGGTCGAGAATCGGCGGGCCGGTCATCCCGCTCACCCTACCCCGCCGCGATGGTGCTCCCGATCACGCCGGACATGATGGGGACCACCGTCCCTCCCACCTCAAGCGTGACCGGCGCGCCGTCGGTGATCCCGACGATCACGCGCACCTCCCCGGGGCGCCCCATCGAGTGCCCCTGCCGTACCTCCAGATGCAGCAGGCCGTTGTCGCCACGGCCGCCACATGCGAGCACAGCCCCGAGGGCCCCCGCTGCGCTTCCGGTGACCGGGTCCTCGGGGATGCCGATGGGGGCAGCGAAGTGGCGTACCTCAGCGGTGATGCGGCCCGGGGACGAATCGACGACGCGGTACGCGCTGACACCGGCCCAGCCATCACGGATTCCGAGCGCCATCAGGGCATCGTGATCGGGGTGGAGTGCCCGCGGGTCGTCCACGGCGAGCATGGCCTGCGGAAGGCCCGCGTGCCAGACGGGCGTCGTACCCGTACCCGTCGTGCCCAGTGCCGCTGCGATTTCGGCTGCATCAACGTCGGCAACGTGCCGCGGCGCGGGAGGCACCACGAAGGTGTCGCTCCCGCGGATGGCGACCGCCACGTGGCCACCGGGGGCACGCAGCACCGCGCGGTCGGCGATCCATGCCTGATGGTGCAGCACCCAGGCCGCTCCCACGAGCGGGTGCCCCGCCATGGGGATCTCCGTGGTGGGAGTGAAGATGCGCAACGCGGGCTCCGCTGCGCGCTGCGCGAACACGGTCTCGGAGAGACCCAGTTCTGCTGCCATTGCCTGCATGCGCGTGTCATCCCACGGCGCCTCACACAGAATGACGGCGAGCGGGTTGCCTGTGAGCGGTCTGGTGGCGAACACGTCAACCCAGTGGATCTCGGCCGACGAGGTGTGGGTGGATGGGTGCATGGCGGTAGTCTCCCGATCCGTGATCTCTTCTGCCACCACCATTGCATGCGCCGTCGTGGCGCAGGGGGCGTAGGCCGTGGGTTGGGTTGTCGGCGGCTCGGCCATCGCAATGGGCGCACTCATTGTGGTGGGGCTGGCCTTTGCGGTGGTGCGCGGGCTCATTCTGCGCCGCCGGGTGAAGTCGGCATCACGGCAAATCACCCCGCTGGCCGAGGGCATCAGCGCCGGCATGCGCGATATCGACGCCGGTGTGGCCCGCGCTCAGGCCGGTGCCGACGAACTGTCACGTGAGATCGAGGAGCTCCGGGTGTCGGTGGCCGAGCTCCAGGCGATCGGCCACCACGCATCCATCGCAGTTGCCGCGCTCCGAGGTCCCGTTGGGTGGCTTGCGGGCATTCGCGCACTCGTCAAGTTTCGCGCGCGATGACCGTGCGGGCCGCCGTCCTGGACGTCGGCTCCAATTCGGTCCGTCTGCTTCTGCTCGAGCGGCTGACCGCCGACGGCGCGGTGGGGGAGCGCGTGGGCACGGTGACCGGCCTGCGCCGTGGGGCCCTCCCCGATGGATCGGTGTGCGCTGACGCGCTCGCACGCCTCGACGCCTGTCTTGTCGACTACGCCGCGCGCATCGCCGCGGCGGGGTCCCCGCCCGTGGTGGCGGTCGGCACAGCCGCGGTGCGCGAGGCCCCGAACCACGGCGCCATTGAGGATGTATTCCGGAGGCACCTCGGGAGCGCGCTCACCATCGTGACGGGCGAGCAGGAGGCCACGCTGGCCTTTACGGGCGCCCGTATGGCGTTGCCCCCAGATGCCGGTCCCTGCCGCGTGATCGACATCGGCGGTGCCAGTACCGAGGTGGTGGAGGGGGATGCCAGTGGCCCACGGAATCTGGTGAGCCTGCCGTTGGGTGTGGTGCGCGATATCGACAAGTCGATTGACGAGGCGCACGACACCGCTGAGCGACTGGTGGCGACGGCCACCGCGGGCTTCGCATCTGAGGGGCCGGTTGTTGGACTGGCCGGGACGGTGACCCAGGCCGCCGCCCTGTGTGCCGGGTTCTACGATCCGCAGCGAATCCACCGGATGCGCCTCTCTCGCAGCGATATCGAAGCGGCACTCGGCACTGCATCTGCGCTCGATCTGCCCGCGCGCAGACGGATGCCCGGGATGCACCCGGACCGCGCCGATGTCATCGTCAATGGCATGGCGATCCTGCTGGGAGCCATGTCGGCCCTCGGCGTGGCTGAGGTGATCGTGTCGGAGCGTGACCTGCTGGATGGCATCGCGGCAGATCCCCGCCTCGTTCCCGTGGCCCGTACCGCATAGACTCACGCCTATGAGCACCGAGGCCCGGGATGTGAAAGGTGAGACGGTCGCGCCCGCTGGCGGACCCGGTGGGCGCCCGGCCAGCGTGGCGGACCCGCGCGACACCCAGCGCATGATGTTCTCGAAGGGCGAGAACACCAGGTTCATCAGGTTTCAGCAGGTGCTCGACAAGTGGCCATTACTCCCCGAGGACTGGGCGCGGATGGTCGAGGACACCCGCGAGTCCTCAGTGGATCGCACGCCCGGCGCCGCCACGTTCGGGCGCTAGCCACCTCGAGAGTCGGGCCGGAGTGGCGGAACTGGTAGACGCGGGGGACTTAAAATCCCCGGCCCTTCGGGGCGTGCGGGTTCGAGTCCCGCCTCCGGCATTCAGTGCGTGGTGGACGAAGCGTTCACCCGGCAGTCACGTGGACGGCCGCGCTCGCGTCTAGCGTTGGCGCGGCAAACCCCTCTTTCGCAATCAGGAGTCATGAAATGGCCTCACGTCGTCTTCTCACTGCAGTTGCCGCTGGCGTTGCAGCAACCGCGCTCATCGGGTCGGCTGGTGCCCTTGGCGCCGGCTCCCAGACCGTCTCCTGCAAGGGCGGTGCCAGTCAGTGCACGGCCAAGGTGTCGCTTGCGGGCGGGGCCAGTAACAAGGCAATCACCGTGAAGCTCACCGATACCAATCTGCACCTGGCCTCGAAGTCCGCTCCCAAGGTGGACAAGGGCGCGTACACCATGAGCAAGGCCAAGTACACGATGGGCGGCTCGATGTACACGTTCACGCTCAACGCCGTGGGCTCGATTCCCAAGGGCACGATGTTGACGCTCGTCTTCAAAGCGAAGTAGCCCCACCCCAACCGTTCCATGACCTGGAGGTCGAATATGACGGCACGCCGTCTTCTTACCCTTGCCGCGGCCGGTGCCGCGGCCACCACCCTCGTGTTCACCGGCTGCGGTGGGTCATCAGACCCCGCCACATCGACGGCCGACACGGCCGCCGCTGCGTCAACTGCGGCCGCCGACACCACTGCCACGACGGACACCACATCCACCACCAGCGGTACCGTGAAGCAGGTGGACTGCGTGGGCGCCGAGGAGGCGTGCTCGGTGAAGATCCCGATCGGCGGTGGCGTAAGCAACCAGGCGTACGAGGTGGCCCTCACGGGCACAAACCTCGGCGAGCCCACCATCACGCCGGATACGGCGACTGACAAGGGCGCCTACGACCTGAGCGACGGGACGTTCACCACCGGCGGGTCGATCTACTCGTTCACGCTCAACTCGGTGGAGTCACTCCCCGAGGGCGCATACATCACGCTCGACTTCGCCACCAAGAAGTAGGCGCGAGGAGCGATATGACTCTCACACCTGCCGTCCACTTCGGACGGCAGGTGTGAGAAGGTCACATATTCAGCCGGCGACCGAGCGCTTGAGCTGCGCGCCAGCCGAGAAACGCGGCACAGTGCGAGCCGAGATCTGGATCTTGCTGCCGGGATTACGTGGATCAACACCTTCACGTGCTGCACGGTGCGAAACCGAGAACTTGCCGAAACCGGAGAACTGAACCTCGTCTCCGGACTTGAGAGCGAGCTCGATCTCATCGAGAACGGCCTGCACGGCACGGGTCGCCTGATCATTCGTGAGGTCAGCGGTACGTGCGACGCGCTTGACGAAGTCGGCCTTGGTCATGGGTCTCCTTGCTTCAGGGCCCTCCGGACGGAGGCTGCAGCGCATGCTGCGGAGTAATTTCGAAGGTAGCAATGCGCTCGGACGTATCTCCCATTAGAAAGCCACTTTGTGATCTTGAGCAGGGAATACGCGCGACTCGAGGTCGCGCTCCCGTCACCGGGCCTGGCCGCGGTGCGATTTGTCCCGCGGGGCGAGGGATCCGGCCGTGGAGTGGCGGCTGACCGCCTTGACCTCACGCTCGGCCTCATGGCGTGGACGGTGCACCGCATGCACGAGGACCACGGTCCGGCATTCGGGGCAGCCGTCAAGCGTCTGGCATCGGCCATTGCCGACAGTGCCGACGGGTCGATTCCCGAGGGCATCCTGCGGGCATCTGGCCGGGGCGCGGCACCGATGGAGGTGCGCTTTACCGATTGGCCATCCGCACGTGGGGGCACGCGCGTGCGGGGGGTGCTCACCCGATCGGCCGTCGGCCCGGTCACGGTGCTGAAGTCGCCTCCCAAGTCGCCGCAGGTCCTGGGGCTGGCAGCGTTGGTGGCCGGTGCGTGGGACGCCCGGCAGGAGGATGCCCATGGGCGCCTCGCGTTGGCGCTGGCCATGGAGGGCATGCTCGCCTGGTACCGGGAGGCCCATCGCATGACCCCGCCCCGCCAGGCGGTGGAGGCGGCACGCATGCACGCCATCGACCGCCTTGAGGCCGCTGACCGGGGAATCCCCCCGGCGCTGGGATAGCGCCCGGGTCAGTCCTCGCTGGCGCGCATCGTCTCGGCCGTCTCTGAGATTGCGGCGACGACCTCTTCGTTGGCGAGGGTGCTGACATCACCCAGGTTGCGCTGTTCGGAGACATCCCGGAGCAGTCGCCGCATGATCTTTCCCGACCGCGTCTTGGGCAGGTCGGGGGTGAGCACGATGGACTTGGGCTTGGCAATGGCACCGATGCGCAGGGCCACGTGATCACGAAGCTCGGCGATGAGGGCGTCGTTCCCCTCGAACCCGTCGCGAAGCGTCACGAATGCCGCGACGGCCTCGCCGGTGAGCGGGTCGGACCGACCGATAACCGCGGCCTCGGCGACCGCCGGATGCTCCACCAGCGCGCTCTCGATCTCGATGGTGGAGAGGCGGTGCCCCGACACATTCATGACGTCGTCGATGCGACCGAGCAGCCACAGGTCCCCGTCGGCATCCTGGCGGCACCCGTCTCCCGCCAGATACTTGCCGGGGAAGCGGGCCCAATAGGTGGAGATGTACCGCTCGTCATCGCCCAGGATGGTTCTCAGCATTGACGGCCATGGGTGGGCGAGCACCAGATAGCCACCCTCGCCAGCGGGGACGGGGTTGCCATCCTCGCCCAGAATCTCGGCGCGGAGTCCCGGAAGCGTCTTGCCTGCCGATCCCGGCTTGAGGGCGTCAAGCCCGGGCAGCGGGCTGATCATGATGCTGCCGGTCTCGGTCTGCCACCAGGTATCCACGATGGGCGCAGCGCCTCCGCCGATGTGCGTGCGGTACCACTCCCACGCCTCGGGATTGATGGGCTCACCCACACTGCCGAGCAGTCGGATGTGCGAGAGGTCATGCCCGGCCGGCGCCTGATCGCCCCACTTCATAAACATGCGGATGGCGGTGGGGGCCAGGTACAGGATTGTGACCCCGTACCGACTGGCGATGTCCCACAGGCGGTCCTGGCCGGGGTACCCGGGTGCGCCCTCGTACATGACGCTTGTGGCGCCGTTGGCGAGGGGCCCGTACACGATGTACGAATGGCCGGTGATCCAGCCGATGTCGGCCGCGCACCAGTACACGTCGTCGTCGCGCAGGTCGAACACATTCGCGTGCGTGGATGCCACACCCGTGAGGTATCCGCCGCTTGTGTGGACGATTCCCTTCGGCTTTCCGGTGCTTCCCGAGGTGTAGAGCGCAAACAGCATCTGCTCGGCATCCATCGGCTGGGCCACGTGCTCGGGCGATGCCGCCGCCTCGAGGTCGTGGAACCACAGATCGCGCCCCGGCGTCCATTTGGTGTCGCCACCGGTCCTGCGCACCACCACGGAGTGGAGCACGCCCGGGGCCCGCTCGAGCGCGCCATCCGCGTTGGCTTTGAGTGGGATCGTCTTGCCCCCGCGCCACCCCTCATCCTGGGTGATGAGCACGGTGGCCCCGAAATCGACCATGCGCTCGCCGAGGGCCTCTGCTGAGAACCCACCGAACACCACGGTATGTGCGGCACCGAGGCGTGCGCAGGCCAGCATGGCGATGGGCAGCTCGGGGACCATGCCCATGTAGATGGCCACGCGACCGCCCACGCCCACGCCGAGGTCTGTCAGGGCGTTTGCGAAACGGCACACCCGGGCGTGCAGATCGCGGTAGGTGAGGGTGATGGTGTCGCCCGGCTCGCCCTCCCAGTGGATGGCCACCTTGTCGCCGCGCTCGGCGAGATGGCGATCGAGGCAGTTGGCGGCGATGTTGAGCGTGCCGCCCGTAAACCATCGGTAGAACGGCGCGTCGTCGTCGTCCAGGGCCCTGGTCCAGGGGGTGTCCCATGTAAGGCGCCGCGCCTGGTCTTCCCACCAGGCGATGGGGTCGGCATCGGCCTGCGCAACCACGCTGCGGTCGTTGATGCGCGCAGCGGCCGCAAAGGCGGCGGGCGGCGGGTACTGCGCACCATCGGCCTGAAGGTTGCTGATTGCCGGGCCGAACTCGCTCATGTGATGCTCCTGGCGCAGGGGAATCGGGATAACGGTGGCTAGTGTACGCGCGGCCCACCCGCCGCCGGGGTGGGGCATGATGCGGTCATGGAGGCCCACGTGGAGTTGATGCAGGCCGAAGACATCATCTGGACCGGCCACCCGACGTGGAAGGGCACGGTCTGCTTCAGCGGTGTGGCCGATCCGCATGGCATCGCCGCACGCATTCAGCCACACCTGGCGGGGTATCGGCTGGTGGAGACGCCGTGATCCCGAAGCACGCATCCGGCCCACGGGCTGCGGGGGGTACGGCTGGGCGCGACGTGCGCCACCGGGAGGTGCTGGCCCACTGGCCGGTGCTGCAGGAGCCGTGGGCCCGGGAGGTGGAGGATCACCGGACGAGAGTTGAAGAATCGTCCACCCCCCAGGCTCCGCCAGCGAGCATCAATGCGGTGGATGCGGGGGTTACGCCGCTCGAGGCCATCAACCGGGCCCTCGGGCTCTCCGACGACGATGGGACCCACGAGACCAGCCGACGGCCCGTCGCCGGCTGAACCGGATCAGCCGGAGGGTGCCGAGGGCGTCTCCGCCCCAGGCGTACCCGGTGCCACGGCGATCACCTTGGGTGGGGCGAGATACACCGTGGTGAAGGTGTCGTCGCTGAGCAGCTCCGACCCCTTGAATACCTTGCGGAGGATGTCCACCGAGTAGCCCCGGTCGCCCGACGTGATCTCCTGTTGCTGTCCGACGGGGACGCCCTCGGTTGCCACGTAGCGGGTCTTGGGCTTTGTGAAGTCGTACGGGTCGCCGGTGCTCTCCTCCACCTTGCGGTCAAACGACGTGGAGTAGATGGTGACCGTGATGCTGTCGGTGGAATTGGACACCCGCACGAGCGCCGAGGCGTCCCAGTCGTTGGTGATGACCAGATCGGGAATGGGCCACGAGATGGTGGCCTCGCGACCCAGCGGATAGCGGTCGATGTAGAGCTGGTGGGCGGTGTGCTGGTTCAACTCGAAGCCGGCGAAGAAGGCGGCGTTGAACAGCGTGGTGGCGACCTGTGACACGCCGCCGCCGATGGAGTCCACGTGCAGGCCGTCGGCCAGCATGGGGGCAGCAACAAAGCCCCGCTCGACGGTGCGCTCGCCCAGTGTCTCGTTGAGCGACAGGCGCCCATTCGGCGGAATGATCGTGCCGTTCAGGATCTGCGAGGCCCGTCGGATGTTGGTGACCCGTGGCTCGCCGGGGGAGTACGGGGTCATGAACGAGCCCACCTCTTCCTTGATGCCGAGCGACTGCGCCTTTTCGGTGGTGAACACGGGGTTGTCGTCCACGTAGGTGGATTCCACCGGCCGGTCCTCTCCCATCAGGCCATTGGCCACCAGCTTGCCATCCACCAGGCGGCCGTCCTTGGAGGGCACCACGACGACCTGTGTGCCGCGTACCTCGAAGCGTGCCGGTGCCGGGATAACGGAGGTGGAGGGGTACGCGGCGATGAGCGGCCTCCGCAGGTCGGCACCCGACAGCGAGAGCCCCTTGGGGCCGAAGTGAAATGCGGCTGCCACCCCGGCGCGGTCGAGCGAGGCCTGAATGCCATCCACCGATACCTGGGTGCCGCGCTGCAGTACCTGCTGCGCCTGGCGGACCTGCGCCTGTGCGGCATCGGTCGTGAGCGTGGGCCGGGTCGTGCGAACCGGCAATTGCAGGCGGGATGGCAGCGTTGAGAGGTCGCCGGACACCATCTGCTTGAGGCGTGAGCGGTCGAGCGCGCGTCCGTCGGCCTGAGGCGTGACGGTGAACTGCACGCCCTGCACCTGCACGCGCGCGTTCTTCTCGGGCCGGTCCACCTGCGCGGCGATGTCGGCAACCCAGGCGTCAACGGCGCCCTTGCGGTACGTCACCGGCAGGGGGGAGGTGATGGGGGCGGCACCCGTGACGGCGCGGAACCCGCGGGTCAGGCGCCCGGGCGATTGGTCCGCCGCCATCGTCTTTGCGGCAGCAATGTTGGCGGTGGCGCCGAGGTCGGACGGGCGCATGACGCCCAGCACACCACCATCGACATCGAGGTTGACGAGACGTTGGGTGAGCGCCTTCCCCCGTGCCGTGAGCGCGGTGGTCACCTGCGCCTCGTCCTGACCCATGTCCACGCCTGCCACCACGACCTGCGGCGCCACGCCCCCTCCGCCACCGGCGATGAGCAGGATGATGCCGACGAGCGCCACGACTGCCACGCCGATGACCACGACCTTCGCGCGGCGGCCAGGAGACCTGCGGGCGGGGCGCGATCGCGATGCGGAACGCGACGACGACCCCTCACCACGGCGATGAGCCGGGCGGCTGTCCTCACGCGGTGGCCGGGGATCGGTCATTGCGGAACGCGCTGGAGCGCGCCACTGGGTGATGTACGGGTGTTGGTCATGCGTCCTCGGGTGTGCCCGGGATACCCGGTGCACGGCTGATCCACCTCGCCGCGGCGGCCGCAGGGGCAACGATGGCGAGCCCACCGGCGATGTCGGCGAGGAAGTGATTCCCCGTAACGACGACGGTGGTGGCGACCGCAAGAGGATATGCCACGGCGGCGGCGCGAAGCGAGGGCCGGGTCGTGGCCGACCAGATGGTCCACGCAACGACCGGCGCCATCCCCACGTGCAGCGACGGCATGGCTGCAACCGGGTGGTACACGAGGCGCACGATGGGGTGATCCATGGGGATGACCCCATCCGACACGGAGTCTTCGATACCGATGCCCGGCACCATTCGCGGCGGTGCCACGGGCTGACGCGCGTACCAGGCGACGCCCCCCGACCAGGCGATGATGGCCAGCGTGCGGATGGCCGGGTACGCATGGGGAAGACGTCGGTAGGCCAGGCGCAGGGTGAGGGGAAGCACCACCAACTGGCTGGAGAGGTACGCGGTGCCCCAGATGCGGCGCGACCAGGTACCGCGAAGGACGAGGCGTTGCATGGCTGGCTCTACGAACACGCCGAGCCGTTTCTCGAGCTCCACGATGCGCCGCGCATTGCGGATGCCCTCGTCGATACTGCCGCCCGTGCGGGCCTTGGCCAGGTTGTAGGCGAGGAGGGCCCCCACTCCGATGGCGGCCTCCACCACCGGGCCATGGCGCCGGGCGGCGAGGGCCCGCACGCCGGCGATCAGCCCGCGTCGCCGGGTCATGCCCATGCCATGGTGGTGTGCAGGGCGTTCACGGCGGTGAGCCCGCTGCGCACGGCTCCCTCCATGGTGGCGGGCCAGCCGGTGGCGGTCCAGTTGCCGGCGAGCACGAGTCCCTGGACGGGGGTGATGGCACCGGGACGGCGCGAGGCCTGTCCAGGCGAGGGGGCGAAGGTGGCGCGGGCATCTTTGATGACCGCCCAGTCGCTGAGCACCGCATTGCGGGCTGCCGGCAGCAGCACGCGGATCTCGCGGTCCATCTGCTCGGCCAGCACGGCACGCGGCACACCCATCTCATCGTGGGCACCCGAGATGGACAGGGCCAGGTGCTGCCCCGGGGCACCCTCGCCAGTAATGGCCGTGCGGTCGAACATCCATTGCACCGGGCTATCCACCACGGCCAGCACGGGCTGAGGCATGACCGGGCGGTCATACCAGAGGTGCACGTTGACAATTGGCGACTCGCCAAGGGCCGGGTCAACGGGAAGGGCATCGGGTGCCACCGCGCGAGCGCGGCCAGGGGGAAGGGCGACGACCACCGCGTCGGCGTCAATCTCCGTGCCGTCGTCGAGGGTCACACCCGTGCCGTGCGCATGGATGACCGCCTGGCCAGTCATCACCTCTCCCCCCGCACGCGTGAGGTGCTGGCGGGTGGGTACATCGATGAGATGCGACAGGCCCACCAGCGACCAGCCGATGGCCGACCCGCCGCGGGTGCGCATGAGCCCCTCGGTGAGCACAAAGGTGGCCAGGGCCGCGGACACGCGGTCGCTGCGGTCGTTGCAGGTGGGCAGCACGAGCAGGTCCCAAAAGCGCTCGATGGATGCATCGCCCTGGCCGTGCGCACGCAGCCAGTCACCGAACGTGACGTCATCGAGCCCTGCCCGCCCCGTGGGGCCGAGCGCCACGATGGCCAGCAGCGCGCGCAGGGCACTCGCCCGTTCGCGCGCGGAGAGCAATCCGAACCGGGTGAATGAGGGGCCCATGTGCAGTGGAGGCGGCAGGCGTGCCGCGGTGAGCACGCCATGGATGCCTGCGCGGTCGCGCACGGCCACCTGAAGCGCGGGTTGGATGGTGGTGAGCCCGAGCGATCCGAGTCGGTCGAGCAGCGCCATGTAGGCGGTGCAGCAGCCCAGGTGCACGTGCTGGCCGTTGTCGATCTCGATACCGGTCCGGGGCTCGGTAAAGCTGAACGCCTTGCCGCCCAGAAATGGACGGCGTTCGACCAGCGTGACCCGCGCACCGCAGGCGGTCGCCTCGACCGCCGCCGCGATGCCTGCGAGACCGCCTCCCGCGACCACCACGTGAGCGCCGGCGAGGCTCACCGCCGCCTCGCGGTGAATGCCCTGCCAATCGACCGGGCCATGAGAAACATCTTTCGACGCCCCGAGAGCGATATGCGACCACGCGTGTAGTCGTAGCCCCCATCGGTGATGCGCACGAGGATGTCGCCGTAGAGGGCCGCGAGCATGCTCACGCACATACGGGCGCGCAGGTCGAGCAGCGGGATGAGGCGTTCGCCGCGTGCGAAGTAGTCGCGTGCCCGATCCCCCTGCAACCGCATGAGGCGGAGCATCTCGGGTGTCATCCGGTCGGCGAGGATGTCGGCCTCGGTCACGCCGCACGTGGCCATCTCGTCGGCGGGCAGATAGATGCGGTCGCGCAGGGCATCCTCCTGGACGTCGCGCATGATGTTGACCACCTGCATGGCCACGCCGAGGTCCTCCGCGTGATTGACCGCAGTGGGATCGCGGAACCCGAACACGTGCAGCGACAGCACCCCCACCGCGCCGGCCACGCGATCGCAGTAGCCCTTGAGCGCCGGCCAGTCGGCGTAGCGGTCGATGGCCAGGTCCATCTCCACGCCGTCCACAAGGGCGTCCATGGGCGCGCGCGGGATCCCGAACCGGCGCACGGCATCGGCCAGCGCGATGAGCACGGGGTCATCATCAGGCACGTCACCGTCGTACACCTGGGCCACCTCATCGCGACGCGCTGCGACGGCAGCGAGCTTGGCGCCCATGTCGAGAACCCCATCCACGGAGTCGTCGCACAGGCGACTGAAGGCGTAGAGGGCGTGGATGCCGCGACGGCGGGTGCGTGGCAGCAAGATGAAGCCGAAGTAGAAGTTGCGGGCCTCGGTACGCGTGATCTGGGTGCAGCGGTCGTAGGCCTCGTCCACGTTCATCGCACACCCCGCACGGCGCCCACCAGCACCGCCCCGGCCATGCGCGCCCGACCGGATCTGCCCGGTGCCGGGCGCCTGGCGATGGTGTCGAACCCCTGACGCGCAATGGCGTCACACACCCACAGCCCGCCCGAGGTGAACATGGCGATGTCCGGGCGCACCCGGCGAGGCACCTCGGCGCGCAGCGGTGCCCCCTCAATGAGGAGGGCACGGGCGCGCCATACCTCCATACGGATGAGCTCGCGCACAGCCGGCGATGCCTGATGCTCACGCAGGTCGTCCACGGTCACACCGAAGATTGCCATGTCCTCGGCGGGCAGGTACACACGATCGCGCTCGTCGAGATCGCGGCGGATGTCCTGCCAGAAGTTGACCAGCTGAAGGCCCGCGCATGTGGCATCGGAGAGGTGTTCGCAGCGGGGGTCATGGATACCCAGCACTCCGAGCACCATGCGACCCACCGGGATGGCGGAGTGGCGGCAGTACTCGATGAGGTCGTCGTGGGTCTGCCACCGCGAGATGCGCTGATCCATGCGATTGGCCTCGATGAGTGCACGGAATGGCTCGGGGTCGAGGCGACGGCGCCGCACCACACCCTGCAGCGCCAGCAGCACCGGGTCATGGGGCGCGCCTCCCCAGCAGCGCAGCAGGTCGTCTTCCCACGCATCGAGCATGGCCACGCGCTCATCGCGCGTGGCGTCGCCCGCATCGCCGATGTCGTCGGTCACGCGGCAGTACGCGTAGATGGTGCGAATGTCCGCACGCACATCACGCGGTGCGAGCATGAATGCGACCGGGAAGTTCTCGTCGTGGCCGCGCGCGATCTCCTCGGCGTGCGCCCGGGCGCCGGCATCGCCTGCGGCCCCGGTCATGCCTGCATCCGCGTGGCGTAGCGCCCGAGCGCAGTCACCGGGAAGTACAGACGGTAGTAGTGGTACTTGATCATGAAGTCGAGCGGGAACCCGGTTCCGGTAAAGGCATCCTCGTCCCATCCGCCATCGGCGCGCTGGGTCTCCACCAGCCAGCGGGCACCGGCATCGGCGGCGTCGCTTCCGGGGTCGCCGTCCATGAGTCCCAGGAGCGCCCAGGCCGTCTGCGATGCGGTGGAGTCGCCGCGGCCCACCCAGTCCGGGTCGGCGTAACTGCGGACGTCCTCGCCCCAGCCGCCATCATCGTTCTGGTGCTCCTTCAGCCAGTGCACGGCGGCCCTGATGCATGGGTCGTCGGGGCGCAGGCCGCAGCGGATGAGCGCGGGCACCACGGCACCGGTGCCGTACACGTGGTTGACGCCCCAGCGACCCCACCACGATCCGTCGGCGCGCTGCGTGCGGCGCAGGTACTTGATGCCCGAACGGATTGCCGGGTGTCCCGTGGGCACGCCGCACTCGACAAGCGCCTCGAGGACGTGTGCGGAGACGTCTTCGGTGGGGGGGTCCACAACCTCACCGAAGTCGCACACCGGGAACTGGGTGATGAGCGAGCTCGTGTTGTCGACGTCGAACGATCCCCAGCCGCCACCCTTGCTCTGCATGGCCAGAAGCCAGTCCACGCCACGACGGATTGCGTGGTCGTGGCGGGGTACGCCCGCGTGGAGCAGGGCCATGAGCACCTCGGCGGTGTCATCGGTGTCGGGGTACCACTCGTTGTGGAACTCAAAGCTCCACCCACCCGCCTCGCCCCTGCGCGGAATACGCCGCCAGTCCCCTTCGCGGGTGACCTCACGGGCCAGGAGCCAGTCGCGCGCCCGCGCCAGGGCATCGTCGTCATCCCCGGTTCCCGACTCCGCCAGTGCAATGGCCGCCAGCGCCGTATCCCATACGGGGGAGAGGCACGACTGCATGCGCACGCGGCCCTCGCGATGCTGCAGAAAGGTGGAGAAGCCGTCGATGGCGCGCGTGATAACCGGATGGTCGAGCGGCATGCCGAGTGCGTGCAGGGCGAAGATGGAATACACCCACGGGGGCTGGATTCCAGCCCAGGAGCCATCGGCCTCCTGGCGGTCGAGGATCCATTCGCGGATGCGGTGCTCGGATGCCCGACGCAGGGGCCCGAAGGGCTTTCGGTTGTAGCGACGGGCCAGCGGCATGAGCCGGGACATCATCTTGGTGAGTGTGCCCGGGGTACGGGGCGGCGGTCCGTGGATGCTGCCCGGCGCTTCAAGGTAGAGCTCGTCGAGCGAGGGGTCCTGCGGGTACGTGGGGTTGCGCGACAGCACCACCAGGAGGGGCACGAACGTGCCTCGGGCCCACGATGCAAAGCGGTACACCGAGATGGGTGACCGGGGGGGCATCATCATCAGCTCGGGCGGCGCGGCGGGCAGTGAATCCCACGGGTGCTTGCCCAGTACAGCGAGCCACAGGCGGGTGAAGAACCGGGTCTGGTTGGCGCCGCCCAACGCACGCGCGCAATCGCGGGCGCGCACCATGGGCTCCGCATCGGCGGGAATGCCGGCAAGGCGCAGGGCGTACCAGGCCTCGACCGTGATGGACAGATCGGCCGGGCCGCCGAACCACACCGGCCAGCCACCGTCTTCGCCCTGGGTCGCCAGGAGTTCTGCAGCGATGCCCTTGCGGTCGGATTCGCTGGCGATGTTGAGCGCCTCGAGGAGAAACAGCTGCTCGGCGGTGATGGACGCGTTGCTCTCGAGCTCGCCCCACCAGTAGCCATCAGGCTCCTGCAGGTCGCGCAGGTGGCGGGCGCCATGATCGGCGGCCAGGCGAACTGCGCCGTGCAACTCGCCTCCGGCGAGCCGGGTGGTGGTCATGCGGCATCCGCCAGCGCACGGGTGACGGCGGGCACGAGGCCGCGGCGCGCGGCGCTTGCGCCGCGGGCCAATCGCACCCAGGCGGGAATCGCGCCCGGGTGGATGATGAGGCGTCCGGCCATACGCATGGCGTGCACGTTCCCGGCATCGTCCACGACTCCGGCGAGGTCGGGCAGCCGGTCTCCCGTGCGGTCGGTGACGGCACGGATGGCGGCGAACGGCACGCCAGCCCGGGCACACGCCCGCGCCGCTCCCGAGCTTTCCATGTCGACAGCGAGACCCTTGAGCGCGGCGCGCAGAGCGGGGTCGGCCACCACGTGGTCGGTGGTCACCAGCGTGCCGCCGCGTCGGCCGGCTCCACTCGCGAGCGCCGCGTCGCACTCCCATTCCTCGCCAGTGAGGGCGTCGCGCACCCGTTCGGGCACGACGACATCACCCACCGAGAGCGATGGGTCGAGCGCACCGCAGAAGCCAACCGAGATGGCGGCGCAGGCGCCACCATCGATGGCTGCTGCCGCGTGGCGCTCGGCCGTGGCCGGCCCCATTCCCATCACGACGATCCGCACCTGTGGTCCGGCCAGCCGTCGGAGCATGCGCTCCTCGGCAGGCACAGCGCACAGCAGCGCCACGACACCCCGACTCATCTGGAGCACCCCTCCGCGTCAGCCACGCGCAAGCGCGAGCAGGTCCTTGGGGCTTGAGAACGCATCGAGGATGGTTGACGCCTCGTAGCCGCAGTGCATGAGGCAGTTGGCGCAGCGGGGATCGCGGTCGGTGCCGTACGCCTCCCAGTCGGTGTCCTCGAAGAGCTCCTTGACGGTGTCCACATGCTTGTCGGCGAGCATGTAGCACGGGGAGCGCCAGCCCTGAACGGTGTAGGTGGGCATGCTCCAGGCGGAGCAGCGGTATTCGCGCTTGCCCTGCAGAAACTCGTGGAACAGCGGGTTGTTGTAGAAGGGGATGTCCAGGCCCTCGCAGCGCGCGTGCACCTCGCTGTACAGCTCCTGCGCCTCGGTGCGGGCCAGAAATTGATCCTGATCGGTGACCGACGCGTAGTCGAATCCGGGTGAGGTGATGCAGCCCTCCACGCCCATGTCCTTGAGGTACACGAACAGGTCGACGTACTCCTGCGGCTGCGTGCCACGGAAGATGGTGGTGTTGGTGCACACCCGGTACCCGCGGGCGATGGCCTCGCGCATGTGGGCCGTGGCCTTCTTGAACACGCCCGCGCGGTCGACCGCCCGGTCGTGCACCGACTCCATGCCGTCGATATGCACTACGAAGGCGAAGCGCTTCTGCGCCGTGATCTTCTCGAACGCGCGGTTCATGAGGATGCCGTTGGTGCACAGGTACACGAAGCGCCCCTGATCGATGATGCCCTGGACGATCTCGCCGATCTGCTTGTGGATGAGCGGCTCGCCACCGGGAATGTTGACGATGGGCGCACCGCAGTCCTCAGCGGCCTGCAGGCACTGCTCCACGGTGAGGCGCTTGTCGAAGACGTCCTTGTACTCCTGGATGCGACCGCACCCGCTGCAGGCCAGATTGCACAGCTCAAGCGGCTCCAGCATCAGCGTGAAAGGGAACATCTCCTTGCGCTCCAGCAGGCGCTTCTTGGCGATGTAGGTCGCCATGCCAAGTTCGAGCGAAACGGGACGTCGGGGCACTGGCGGCCTCCTAGGCGATCAACGGGGTGTAACGGCTCCGTCAAGGTATCCCACCGTGCGGTCGTGGGCCACCCGGATCCTCTGCGAATCACTAGCTCTGGCGGGTAAAGGCGGTATCGGCGATGCCAGCAAGATCATCGACCTGCCCATCAACCCCATCAAGCAGCCCGATTGCCCTGGCGTGTGACTGTGCGGCGAGTTCCCGTGCGCGGTCCATGCCGTGCAGGCTCACGTAGGTGACCTTGCCCAGACGCTCGTCGGTGCCGACCGCCTTTCCGAGTTCCTCCTCGGACCCGGCGACGTCGAGGATGTCGTCCACGATCTGAAAGAGCAGACCCAGTTCACGGGCGAAGGCACGGTATGCCGCGTCCTCTGCTGCTGGCGGCGGGGCGAGCACGAGTGCCACATGTACTGCCGCAGCCATGAGCCGACCGGTCTTGAGGGCATGCACGCGGGCAAGGGCATCGGCCGATGAGCCACCGGCATCCTCGATGTCGAGGTACTGCCCGCCCACCATGCCCACCACGCCGGTGGCGCGGCTGATCTCGCCGAGGATTCCCACCTGCACGGCGGGGCCACCCCCTTGCCCTTCACACACGAGCCGGACGCCCTCGGCGAACAGGGCGTCACCGGCGAGAATTGCCACGTCGTCGCCGTACACCACATGGCACGTGGGCGTACCCCGACGCAGGTCGTCGTCATCCATTGCGGGCAGGTCATCGTGAATGAGCGAGTAGGTGTGGATGAGCTCGATTGCGGCTGCGGCGGGCATGATCTCGTCGGGGTCCCGGCCGAGTGCCTGGCAGGTGGCCAGTGCCAGTACCGGACGGATGCGCTTTCCCCCTGCAAGCAGTGAATAGCGCATGGCTTCCACCAGCCCCTCGGTGCCGGCTGCCTCGGCATCGGCGACCGGGTCTCCGGTCATGAACCACAGGCCGTTGAGGTAGTCGTCCACCCGTGCCCGCAGGTGCTCCGGGTATCGCGCGTGGACGGTGCGTGTGGTGTCGTCGGTCATCGGTGCGCAGGGTACCGGCCCCGGTTGCGGAGGCCCGCTGCTGGTAGCGTCGGCGTCCATGCGCGCCCTCATCCTTCATGGCCCCGGCGACCTCCGTCTGGAGGAAGTCCCCGTTCCGGAACCTGCGTCCGGCGAGGTCATCCTCGCCGTTCTGCGGGCGCTCACCTGTGCCACCGACGCCAAGATCCTGCGGCAGGGGGCACATCCGTCCATCGCCCCGGTGCCGGCCCCGCTGGGCCATGAGGCCTGCGGCGTGGTGTCCGCAGTCGGCGATGGCGTCAGCGGCGTTGCGATGGGCGATCTGGTGGTGGTGGCCAATTCGGCACCGTGCGGGGCATGTCCGCCATGCGCCGTGGGCAGGCCCTCACTGTGCGAGCACATCACATACCTCTCAGGCGCCTACGCCGAGTATCTGCGCGTGCCCGCTCCCATCGTGTCGCGCAATCTGCTGCCGGTTCCGGGCGGTCTCGCACCGGAGCGGGCCGCGATGGTGGAGCCCCTGGCGTGCGCGGTGCGCGGAGTGGAGCGTGTTGAGGCGGGGGAGGGCGATGAGGTGGTCGTGCTGGGAGGCGGCACGCAGGGCACGCTTATCGCCGGGCTGCTCGCCGTTCGCGGGTGTGTGGTCACACTGTGCGACCCGCATGAAGAGCGGCGTGAGCGCGCGATTCGCTTTGGCGCGGCACGCGCCATGGACGCGCCACGCGATGCGGCTGCCATCGACGCCTTGCGCGCTGCACACGGCGATGGGCGTGGTCCGTCCGCCGTGGTGGAGGCTGTCGGTCGCCCCGATACCTGGCAGGCGGCCGTCTCGATCGTGCGTCCCGGCGGCGAGGTGCTGCTGTACGGGGGCTGCGCTCCGGGCACCACTGTGACATTCCCCACATTTCCGCTGCACTACGGCGAATTGTCCATTCGCGGCTCGTATCACCACACCCCGCAGGCGGTGCGTGCCGCCTTGGCCCACCTGGCCGCCGACGACGCCCCGTACGGCGAGCTTCTGGGCGAACCCATCACCCTTGACGAGGTGGCGGGGGTTCTCACGGCCGGCAGCGGCCTGAAGCGCCCGGTCATCGTGCGCTAACACCGCGGCAAGCCCTCGAAGCAGCCGCACGACCCTGATCTCCGGTACACATTCGTGACGGTGACTGACCCCTCGATTTGCCGTAACTGCCTGCATACGTGAGCATCTGCACATTTGTGACGGTGACTGACCCCACCCGGGGTCAGTCCCCACCCGGGGTCTGACCCCCGCCGGGGACTGACCCCGATACGCTGGCGGTCATGGCACTCCGCCCCGATCTTGATGCTGTCGCCGCGATGGTCCCGCGTGGATCACGCGTGCTCGACCTCGGCTGCGGCGATGGCGCGCTGCTCGACCATCTCATCCGCGAGAAGGATTGCGACGGCACCGGGGTTGAGATCAGCGATGAGGGCTTCCACGCATGTGTGGCCCGCGGGGTGCCTGTGATGGTCGGCGACATCGACCGCGGGTTGGCCGACGTGGAGGACGGCGCATTCGATGTGGTCATCCTCTCGCAGACCCTTCAGGCCACCCAGCGACCCGCCCTCGTGCTGCACGAGATGATGCGCGTCGGGCGTGTCGGCATCGTGTCGTTTCCCAACTTCGGGCACTGGCGCCTGCGATGGTCGCTGGCGGCGCGCGGTCGCATGCCGGAGTCGTCATCTCTTCCGTACCACTGGTACGACACGCCCAACATTCACCTGTGCACCATCCGCGACTTCGAGACGCTGCTGGCGCGGGAGCACCTCACCACCATCCGGCGTGTACTCGTGGATGACCGCGGCCGGCCGGCCCATGGGGTGGCGCTCCGGCGCCCCAATCTGCTGTGCGCAGGCGCCGTATACCTCGTGGGCCCCGACCGGGCGTAGGTGGGGGCATGACGCTGTTCACCACCACATTCGCGGCACTGGTGATGATCGCCATCGGTGTGGTGCTCAACCGCACGGGCGTGGTCAACCGCGATCAGTCGCAGATCCTCGTGCGCATCACGCTGTACGTGCTGCTGCCTGCGCTGGTGCTCAAGGTCCTGGTGGGCTCCCATCTGAGTTGGAACCTGCTGCTGGTTCCGATCGTGGCGTTCTGCGTCACTGCGATCATGGCCCCCATTGGCCTGCTCATCTCGCGTCGCCTGGGGTTGGGACGTGCGGCAACCGGGGCGGTCATCATTGCCACGGGCGTGGCCAATACCGGGTTCTTCGGCCTGCCACTCATCGCGGCCAGCCAGCACGACTACTCACTGACGGTCGCCGTGATGTACGACGCCCTGGGCACCGGAATCCTCATCTGGACCTTCAGTCCGATTGTGGCCTCGTGGTTCGGGCGCGGCGAGGTGGAGGACGCCCCGTCCATCCGGCAGTCGTTCAAAGGTCTGCTGCTGCCGCCCATGTGGGCACTCATCGCCGGTCTCATCCTCACGATCTCCGGCGTGCATGATCTGCCCGACCTCATCGAGTTCCCGGTCACGTACCTCGCCGCGGGCGTACTGCCGGTGGTCATGCTCTACGCGGGGATCATGCTCGACTGGTCAGGTATCAGGGACTACTGGCGGGTGATCGCCGGGGTCTCCATCGCCCGGTTGGTAATCGGGCCAGTGGTCACATTCGCCGTGGCGGTTGCCTTTGGTTTCAGCGGTGAGGAGCTCAACACCATTACGGTCCTCGGCGGCATGCCGAGCGGCATGATGGTGCTGGTGATGGGCGCGCACTACCGGCTGCCCGTCAACCTGCTGGCCGGGTGCGTTGCCGTTACCACGGTGCTTGCGCTCCTCACTCTTCCAATCGTCACCGCGGTGGTTCAATGAGCACGTCACCCTTTTGCACCCGCCTCGCCCAGCGCGTCGCATCGCGCGGCAGCCAGATCGTGCTCGGGCTCGATCCCGACCCGGCACGTGTGGATGGCGGGGCGGTCGGTGCCCGCGACTTCTGCGTCGACGTCATCGCAAAGGCCGCCGAGCACTGCGTGGCGGCCAAACCCCAACTGGCCTGCTTCGAGCGCTTCGGGGCCGACGGGTGGCAGGCATTCGAGGAGGTCTCGCAGGCAGCGGCCGACGCGGGCCTGCTCGTAATTGCTGACGCCAAGCGGGGCGACGTGGATGCCACCACCCGCCACTACGCCGCGGCATTTCTTCGCGATCCCATCGATGCCCTCACGGTGAACCCGATGCTCGGTACCGACTCAGTCACGCCGTTCCTCGATGCCGCGGCGGATGGGGGAAGGGGGCTCTTCGTCCTCGTGCGCACCTCCAATCCCGGCGCTGCAGAGCTCGAGGATCTTGAGATGGCCGACGGCCGCCCGTGGCACGAGGCCGTGGCCGACCGCGTGCGTGAGTGGGGGCAGGCGACCACCGTGCCCGGTCAGGGATCGTCAATTGGCGCGGTCGTCGGGGCAACGGTGCCCGAGCGCATCCACCGGTTGCGCGAGCTCATGCCCGACCAGCCATTTCTGCTCCCCGGAGTGGGGGCGCAGGGCGGCGACCCGGCCGAGCTCGGCCCGGCATTCGGCGGGCGCGCCCATGGCGCGCTGGTGTCGGCCAGTCGATCCGTGATCTACGCGCACGATCCAGCGCAGGCGGCACGCGACCTGCGCAACATGGTGTGGAACGCCTGGGAGGCGAACTGATGATGGACGAGCGGCTGCGGGATCTGATCGAGCGTGCCAACTACGTGCACGTGGCAACACTGATGCCCGACGGCTCACCGAGTTCGGTGGCGATGTGGGGTGGCATGGAGGGCGACTTCGTCACCATCTTCACCGGTGGCCCCGACTCCCGGAAGGCAAAGAACCTGGCGCGCGATGGCCGCGTGGCCATTTCGATCATCGACTTCGAGAACCCGTACCGGGGTGGACAGCTTCGCGGGCACGTGGCCGAGACCCGCCACGGCGCCGAGGCCCTCGAGGCCATGGACCGCCTGTCCGTCAAGTACACCGGCGAGCCATTTCCGTGGCGGGCCGATCAGGGCACGCAGTACCTCATCGA
>JBMOGE010000008.1:0-36895 GCA_049318525.1 Miltoncostaeaceae bacterium | reverse complement strand
GGAGCGGGTGAAGGGACTCGAACCCTCGACCTTCTGCATGGCAAGCAGACGCTCTAGCCAACTGAGCTACACCCGCGAGGCCGGGGAAGATTAGCAGGCCGCACACCATGGGTCGGTGTTCACCGACGACGCCATCACCTGCACCCCGGTGGTGCTGAGCGCAGCCGCGAGCAGGGGCGTCCACATGCGAAGCACGTGGCCCTCAACCGCGCCATGGGCCACGTTGACAAGGCCCATCCCCTCAGCGGCATCAAAGTCGTGGTACTTGAGGTCACCGGTCACGTAGGCCTGAGCCCCGCAATCGCGGGCGGCGTCAATGAGCGACCCACCGGACCCGGTGCAGATGGCAACGCGCTGCACGGGCATGCCGGGATCGCCTGCAAGGCCGAGATTGGCCGTGCGCGGGCAGAACTCCCGCACCGCCATGGCGGCCAGTGCCCCGAGGGTCGTCTCCGGTACCTCACCCACCCGGCCAAGCCCAACGTGCGGGTCCTGGGGCGAGGGGACCAATGGCGTGGTGGCGGTCATCCCAAGCGCATCAGCCATCAGATCGTTGAGGCCGCCGCGGGCGGAATCGAGGTTGGTGTGCGCGGCGATGATTGCCACTCGGTCTTCGGCGGCACGTAGTACCAGGCGCCCATTCGTGCGGGTATCGCTCACTGCGGAGAGCGCTGGAAAGATGGGTGGGTGGTGCACCAGGATCGCCTGTGCCCCAACGGCGCGCGCCTCGTCCAGCACCGCCGCGCGCAGGTCGAGTGCCACCAGCACCGTGGTGACCTCGCGGCCCCGACGCCCAACCATGAGGCCCACGTTGTCCCAGTCCTCCGCCAGTGCGAACGGTGCGAGGGCGTCGACCGTGGCGAGCAGGCGACCAACGTCGATGGCCGCCATGACTAGGGGCCTGCCTTTGGGAAACGCTTCATCAGCACCACGGCGTCGCCCGCTGCCGCCAGCCCGAGAACCGTGAGGATTACCAAGGCGGTAGTGGTGAGCGTTGCCTGCTGATCGAGAATGACGCCGATGATGAGCGCACCCGCAAACCACACCAGCGCCCGCCCATAGCGGCCGGTGTACACGTGGCCGAGGCCGGGGATGAGAATGCTGAGAACCACCGTGACAATGATCGACCGGCCCGCAGGCCGACGCGGGGCGGATGATGGCGGGTTGGGGCTCATGCGGTGATTGTCCGGCCCTCACGGGCCCACTCGACGGGGCCGCCGAACACGGCTTGGGCCTGCGCCACGGATGCCTCACGGTCGATGCCGGGATAGCCATGCACCAGCACCAGGCGACCGGCCTCGGCACGACGGGCGATCTCCCCTGCTGCGGCTGCGTTGAGGTGGGGCACTCCCTCCACAAGGTCGCCTGCGCCCCACGAGCACTCCAGCAGCAGCACGTCGGTGCCGCGGGCCAGATCGGGCAGGGCGTCGTTGGGAGCGCAGTCGGCGCCGTAGGTGATGGACCGTCCGGCGTGATCCACCCGCATGGCATGCGTGGGTGGCAGGTGGGGAACCTCTGCGTGAGCGATGACCAGATCACCCACCAGCATGGTGCCCTCGCCACGGGGGATCTCGTGGAACGTCACGTCGGCCCAGCTGTCGCCCCCGACCATGGAATCCAGACGATCGCGAAGCCCCGCGGGCCCGTGCACCTCAAGGGCGTGCCCCACCCCGGGGCCATGCGCCATGTACACCCGAAGCGCCAGCAGGTCGCTCAGGTGATCCGGATGCAGATGGCTGATGAGCACGGCGCCGAGGTCAACTGGATCCATCACTCCGGTGAGCCGGTTGAACGTGCCCGAACCCATGTCGAGCACCGCCGACGAGTCGCCAGCGCGCACGAGATACGAACTCTGGGCCTGATCGGGGTCGCCGAATGCCGCTCCCGCCCCCAGGGGAATGATCTCGAGCCCGTCGATCACGGGCGGTCGTCGGCGGTCGGCGGCACGCGGCTCATGCTATACCGGCTCCATGAGACGACCTCGCCTGCTCCTGATCCCCGCCGCTGGCCTTGCCGCGCTGACGCTGGTGGGATGCGGCGACTCGTCGTCGGCCCCGGCGTCCACCGATGGCCGCAGCGCCCAGCAGATCCTCAGCGACGCGGCGACGAAGACCGCCGCACAGGATTCGTACCGGGTTGCCCTCACCGCGAAGCTCGATGCAGACGTGGCCAAGGGCGCGGGTGGGCAGGTGGGCGCGGCGTTGTCGGAGCCCCTGGACATCTCCGGCGAGGGCACCGTGAGGAAGCCCGGTGACGTCTCGTTTGACCTTTCCACCACCATCGCCAAGGCCCCCATCCAGTTGAACATCACCAAGGTGGGCGACCGCCTCTACATCTCGGTGCTTGGCCAGGCGCTGGAACTGGCCACGCCCAAGGGATCAGTGAAGTCGGTGGACCCGATGGGTCTCCCCTCTGCCCTTGCGGGATGGATCACCTCGCCGCAGGTGGTGGGTGATGAAGATCTGGCCGGCGTGCCGACGGTGCACATCAAGGGTGATGTAGATGCCGCGGCGCTTACCGAGGACCTGGGCAACACGGCCAAGCGCGTTGGGGCCGGTGACACCCTGAACAGCAAAACGCTGGCGCAGGCCGACAAGGCACTGCAGCGCGGCACTGTGGATATATGGGTGGGCACGCAGGATGGCCTCATCCATGGGGCCGACGCCGACATCGCACTTAAGGGCAAGGTAGATGCAGTCGCGCAGGTGTCAGCGCTGGCGTTCACCATCTCCACCCGGTTCTCCGACTTCGGTACCACCACACCCATTACGGCTCCCAAGGGGGCCAAGCCGCTCGACCTGGACAACGTGACCGGCCTGCTCGGAGGCTGACCCATGCGCTTCGGTGCCTTCCTCGCCCCGTTTCACGATCCCCGCGAGAACCCGACGCTGGCGCTGGAGCGTGACCTTGATCTGATCGTGTTGATGGACCGCCTTGGTCTGCACGAAGTGTGGGTGGGCGAGCACCACTCCACCGGGTGGGAGTACATCTCATCGCCCGAGATCTTTCTCGCAGTCGCCGCCGAGCGCACCCGGCATATTCGCCTGGGAACCGGTGCGGTGAGCCTCACCTACCACCACCCGCTGATGGTGGCCGACCGCATCGTGCTGCTCGACCACCTCACCCGGGGGCGCGTCAACTTTGGGGTGGGCCCCGGCGGGCACCTGTCGGATGCCGCAATGCTCGGTGTGCCGTCATCGGAGATCCGCGCCCGCATGGAGCAGTCGCTCGAGGCCATCCTGCATCTGCTCACCTCCACCGAACCGCTCACCGCGAGCGGTCCGGGCTGGGAACTGCACGACGCCGTGCTGCAACTGCGCCCGTATCAGCACCCGTATCCGCCGCTGGCCATTCCCAGCCTCGAATCACCGTTTGGCATGGCCCTCGCAGGCCGTCTGGGTGCCGCACCGATCTCGCTCTTCTTCGGCGCGTCCGACCTGGCCGCCCAATGGGCCATCACCGAGGAGGCCGCCGCGCGGGCTGGGAGAACGGCCAATCGCGATGACTGGCGCGTGGTGGTGCCCGTGCATCTGGCCGAGACGCGCGAGCAGGCCATTGAGGAGGTGCGCACCGGTTGCGGCGAGTGGATGTTTGAGTACGTGCAGGCGCTCACCGGCCGCCCTGCGCCGGTCCCCGGCCCGAAGAACAAGACCGTTGACCAGATGGTGGAGGCCGGATCGTGGGTGATCGGAACCCCCGATGATCTGGTGGAGTTCATCGAGCAGTTGCAGGAGCGAACGGGTGGGTTCGGGACCTTTCTCATATGGGGTCACGAGTGGGCGAGCCCGGAGGCCACGCGCCGCTCCTATGACCTGTTCGCCCGTCATGTGATGCCGGCCCTCAACGGTTCGCGTGCGGGCCTGGATGCATCGGGTGACATCGCCCGCGCAAAGGCTGCTGCTCTCCACTTGGAGCGGATTAAGGGCGTGGAGAGCGCACGCGAAAAGCACACGCGCGATTCAGGGGGGAACACATGATCAGGCGCTTCGTAAGAATGCTCGCCGCGATCACGGCGGCGGGTGTAATTACCCTCAGTGGATCGGCGGCTGCGCAGCCCGCCCACGACCCATCGCCCCCGGGTACATGGGCCCCGTGCGCGCTCTCCAAGCAGGGGGGGCAGTGGGCAGCAGATGCGCCCTGGCTTCTGGCCGGGTGGGACTGCGCCGTGGTAAACCGCCCCCTGTCACGCAGTAACCCCAGGCTCGGCACGGTGACGCTGCCACTGGTGCGTCGGCAGGCCACCGGCGGGCGTGCCGACAAGATCGGGACCCTGTTCATGAACCCGGGCGGGCCCGGGCAGTCGGGTATTGATCTGTCGATCATGTGGGTCACGCTGCCCGAGGCGGTGAAGGAGCGGTACGACTTCGTCACCTGGGACCCACGCGGCATCAACTTCGCCACCCCCGCCCTCACGGGGCCTGGGTGCAACATTCCCAAGGCATCACGCCCCGCAACCGGACCGATGAACTGGCCGGCCCTGCTCACCCAGCGTGTGGCACAGGTGCGGGCGGCAAACGCGCGGTGCTTCGCCGCGAACGCGAATCTTGTGAATCATCTGGGCACGGTGGAGAACGCCTACGACCTGGAGGCGCTGCGCAAGTTCGTGGGCGATTCCGCGCTCACCTACTGGGGGATCTCGTACGGGACCCTGCTCGGATCGACCTACGCGCAGATATTCCCGTCGAAGGTCCGGGCCATGATCTTTGACGGCAACATGAACCCCCAGACCACGCTGGCCGGTATCAACAGCGGATCGATCGCGCCGGACGATTCCATCGGGTTCTTCCTGCAGGCCAACCCCGACGTGGCCCAGCAGTACTCACAGGTAATCCGGCGGCTGAACCAACGACCCATGACCTTGAAGCCGGTGCGCGCACCCGGGCAGCGGCCTGTGCTCTACACGCGGTGGGACCTGCTGGACGTACTGAATGACAGCGTGGACTTTTACTATGAGCGCGGCAGCGATTGGGCCAATGCCCGGCTGGCGATCACCACGGCATGGCAGGCGGCATTCGGCACCGGCGCCGAGCGGCATTCCGCGCGCGCGGCGCTGCTGTCGAATGGCAACCTGAACAGCCCCCCAACGGGGACCGTGGGAAGTCTTTGGTCGGCCGTGGTGTGTCAGGACTTCGCCGATCGCATCAGCCTGTCCGCCCAGCAGAGGCTGCTCAAGTGGGACGTGCTGCAAGGGCCCCTCTACGGGGGCACCCTGGGGATGGATTACCTCACCACGTGCAACGGCTACGGCGCTGCCACCCCGCACCCGGTACCTGTGCCCACCGCATATGGCCCGGCAGTGAATGGGCTCATCCTCAACACCACCCACGATGGCGAGACCCCGTACCAGTGGGCGGTCAACATGGCACGCACCTATCCCAGCATGACGATGGTGACGCTGGTGGGAGGCATTCACGGCAGCTTTGGCATCGGCAACTCGCCGTGCGTAGACGCAGCCGGGGTTAATCTGCTGGTACAGGGAGGTCTGGGGGGCGTGGACGGGACGACGATGGACCAGGCATGCCCATTTGTGGCGCCACCCGCCAACGCCCCCTGACCCTCGCCGGAGAGGTCAGCGGGCGTCGAGCCGGCTGACCTCTTCGACGTTTCTGATGTCGAACGCATCGGTGCCCCATGGCTCATCCAGATAGGCCTCGAGCGTCTCGAGTGCAACAGCAGGCGACATGGCGCGAAGGCTCATGACCAGCACGTTCGCGTGGTTGAACTTGCGCGCGAGACGAGCGGTCTCGGCATCGCCGCACAGTGCTGCACGCACGCCTGGAACCTTGTTGGCGGCGATGGCGGCGCCCGTGCCGCTCCAGCAGAAGAGCACCGCGGTGTTGGCGACGCCATCTGCCACAGGGCGCACGGTGGCATCACTTACCGCTACCCACTCGCGATCGTCACCATCAGTAAGCGCGCCCACCAACGTGATGTCGTGATCCCGTCCTGCGAGCCACTGGATGACTGCATCGGTCACGGGCTGCCGTAGGTCTGATCCCACCGAGATCTTCATGGAATCGACTGTAGACGGACCCAGATCACTCCGGCGATCGCACGATGAGGCCCCGAGCCCGACCGGGCTCCCACCGCCCTTGGGTCGAACGGCGTGATGGCATTTCCCGGGTGGCCCGATGGGGTTGAGGCGTCGACCTGTGCCATCAGGCGCTACGTTGTCCGGCGTGATCGTTCGAGGCGGGACATTCGGGCCGGTGGCCACCAATACATACGTGGTGGCGGACCGGGAGGGCGGAAGCGCCCTGATTGTGGATCCAGCTGCTGGCAGCAGCGGGTGGGTGGCTGCCGCCATTGACGAGATGCGAGTGACTCCCGTCGCAGTGCTCAACACCCATGGGCACTGGGACCACGTGGTGGAGAACCACATCTGGGATGCCCAGGGCATTCCGGTGTGGGTGGGCCGTGGCGACGAGGAGTGGCTGGCCGCGCCGGCGCCGTTCAACCCGGCGCTGTTCGGCAACCCGCCCCCCACGCCCGGCGTCACGCCGGCCGCCATTCTCGAAGATGGCGACACCATCACCTGCGGGGATCTGATGTTTCACATGATCGCCGCCCCGGGCCACTCCCCCGGATGCCAGGTGGCGTACAACGCCGACGCCGGGCAGGCGCTGGTGGGTGACCTCATCTTCGCGATGGGGATCGGGCGCACGGACTTCCCGCGTTCGAGCCACGACGACATGGTGCGCTCGCTGGCACGTGTGTTTGACGAGGTGCCCGGCGACACGGTGATCTATTCGGGCCACGACCGGTGGGGTGTGACCCTCGCGCAGGCTGAGCCGTACGCGCGGATGTTCATGTGATCACGCGGGATGAGGTAATCGCGGCGCTCGACCGCGTGCTCGACCCTGAGTTGCACCGCAGCATCGTGGCCCTCGGCATGGTGGGAACGGTCGAGGTTGATGGCTCGCGGGTGGCGATCACGATCAAGCTCACGGTGGCCGGGTGCCCCCTGAAGGCCGAGATCCAGCGCCGGGTGAGCGAGGCCGTTGCGGTGCTCCCCGGGGTGGAGGGTGTGCAGGTGGGGCTCGACACCATGACCGATGAGGAGCGCGCAGGAGTGCGCGACAACATCATCGGAGGGCCGCGGAAGGACAGCCCCTTCGGTGCCGACTCACGCACCAAGGTGATTCTCGTGGCATCGGGCAAGGGGGGCGTGGGCAAGTCGAGCGTGACGTGCAACCTGGCCGTGGCGATGGCCGAGGCCGGGTACTCGGTGGGCCTGCTCGATGCCGATGTGTACGGCTATTCGGTTCCGCGCATGATGGGCGCCGACCGGCAGCCGGTGATGATGGACGACCTGATCATCCCGGTGGAGAGCCACGGCGTGCGCCTTATGTCAATCGGCTTCATGACCGCCGACGACAACCCGGTGATATGGCGCGGGCCAATGCTGCACAAGGCGCTTACCTCGTTTGTCACCGAGGTCTTCTGGGACGATCCCGATGTGTTGTTGGTGGACCTGCCTCCAGGGACCGGCGACGTGTCGCTGTCGCTGGCCGGACTACTGCCCGCCGCGCATGTGGTGGTGGTGACCACCCCGCAGCTCACCGCGCAGCGGGTGGCGCGTCGCGCAGCGGCGATGGCCGACCGGGTCGAACTTCCCGTGGTCGGCGTGATCGAGAACATGTCGTGGTTCATCGCCCCCGATACCGGGGCGAGGTACGAGGTGTTTGCCGGTGGTGGAGGCGCGGCACTTGCGGCCGACATCGGGGTGCCACTGCTGGGTCAGGTGCCGCTTGAGTCGGATGTCGCGCGGGCCGGCGACGAGGGTCTGCCGGTGGTGGCCGCGCGCCCAGACAGCGCTGCTGCGAAGGAGCTTCGAGTCATCGCGACGAAGGTTGCGGAAGCCGTGGGCCTCGCCCGCGCAACGGGGTAGACTTCCCCACGTTCCCGGACGCCATCGCGTCCATCGAAATCGAGCGCCCAAGGAGCCCCTGTTGGCATACGTCATCACCGAGCCCTGCATCGGCACCAAAGACACTTCCTGCGCGGACGTGTGCCCGGTCGACTGCATCCACCCCGCCCCCGGCGAGGACAACGCGGACACCGCGACGATGCTGTACATCGATCCGTCCGAATGCATTGACTGCGATGCCTGCGTCGAGGCCTGCCCGGTCGACGCCACCATGGCCGAGGACGACATCCCCGCTCAGTGGGGGGCGTTCAAGGAGATCAACCGCGTCTACTTCGACCAGGGCCACGAGGCCGGCGAGAAGATGGTGCAGGAGTTCCTGGCCGCCCGCGGCTAGCCAACCCCACCACGAGAAGACCACGAAGGGCGCCCAAGGGCGCCCTTCGTCGTTCCAAAGCCACCCCCCACCCCACCCCCGCTGACAGGCACCCTGTCCACAGGCAAGAAGGCCCATTGGAATGGGCGCCACCCGTCGGAATGTCACGAATGGCCACGTTCTGTACCTGGCGGCGCGCATCGCGTCGCCAATCGCGTCGCCGAGCGGTTGGATACCCCAAACAGGCGACCGAGCGGATCCCCATGGCCCGAGACCGACGGAGTACGAAGGCGCGCTCGATCCATCATGTGACGACGCGAGGCAATAACCGGCAGGAAATCTTCCTCGATGATCTTGACCGCGTGATCTTCCTCGAGTGGATCGCCCGGGCAGTCGATCGCTGGGATTGGGGGCTCCTGGCCTACTGCCTTATGGATAATCACATCCACCTCGTTGTCGAGGCCGCCCCGGGAGATCTGTCCAGTGGATGCCGGGACGCCCTCGGTTCGTACGCACGGCGGTTCAACCGGCGCCACGAAACGTCGGGGCACCTCTTCGGCTCCCGTTTTGATTCGGTGGAGGTGGTTGATGATCGCCAACTGACCGCCGTGCTCCGCTATGTCGCTCTAAACCCGGTGACGGCTGGCCGGGTAGCGAGCCCCGCAGATTGGCCATGGAGCAGCCACCGCGCTGCAGTCGGTGACCATCCGGCTCCCCTGTTCCTCGATGTTGCCCGTCTCTGGTCGTTGCTCGGACGGGACGCTGATGTTGCCCAGCTCTATCTCCGTGCGGTGATCGCCTTCCAATAGATCCACCGTCGGATGAGGCAATCGACACCTCCCGCCGAATGCATCACATCTCACGCACGTCCAAGACATTCGGGTGATGGAATCCCGCTTGCGGACGCCGCTTGACCCCCTGTGGACAAGGTGCCTGTCAACCGGGGGGTCAGTTGCGTCGCTGCGTCACGGATTGCGCACGTTCTAGCCGTCCTGATGATGAAAACCCGCCTGCGGACGCCCCGTGACCCCCTGTGGACGAGGTGCCTGTCAGCTGGGGTCAGGTGGGGTCAGCTGGGGTCGGCTGGGGTGGTGGTTTCGTCCGTCAGTTCACTCAGGGGGTTGAACTTGACTCTGCCCTTTCGCTGCTCGCCAGGGTCACCGCCTCGGCCTCGCGCAAGCCCATGCGGCACAGCGAGAGCGCTGCCTGGCGAACTGCCTCCCGCTCCGGTGCCGCCCGCATCAGGCGCCCGGCCTCGGCCAGTACCGCAGCCGCCGACGTTCCCTCGGCAGCCCGCGCTGCCTGCGCCAGCAACGCACCGCATACCTCATCGCGTCGCACCAGTGCCATCTCGGCCTGGGCGGCGAGCGCCACCACACGGATGGCATCTGCACGATTCACGACCCCACCGGCCCGATCCACTGGAGCAGCGTCTCGCCGAGCACCCCGCGTAGCGCCGTGTCGTCCCATCCAGCCACACGCGCGGCCACACCCACCAGATGAAGCGCCTGTGCGTGGTCCCCATACGGGCGATCGGACCCGAACACGATGCGCTCGGGGGCCAGGGTCACGAGGTCGGGCAGCGCGGCGATTGAGCTGTCAAACAGCACTCCCGGATGACCTGCGGTCGCGGCGGCGAGAGCACGGTGATCCCCCCTCCCCCCATGGGCGAGGATCAACCGGGCGTCGGGCACCTGATCTATGAGCCGCGCAAACGCATCACCCAGCGGACGGGCCCCGAATCCCGCATGAAAGAGCACGGGCCACCCGCGGTCGGTGGCCTCGCGCACCACACTCACGCACTCATCCCCCTCGGGATGGAACCGCTGGGCCACCGGGTGCAGTTTGATCCCGCGGACCCCCGTGGCATCGGCATCAGCCAGCACCTGGCGAATGGGGCGCGTCGGATCGATTCTGCAGAACGGGATGATGCGCCCGGGGTATGCGGCCGCGGCATCGGCCACACGGCTGTTGGCCTCGCGAAAATCGCCATCCATCCCGGGCTCATCGGCGGGAAAGGCCACCGACGCGGCAATGCCGTTGGCATCCATGTCGGCCACAAGATCTGCGGCCGCCAGCGCATGCCCATCGCGATCGATTCCCAGATGCACGTGGGCGTCCACGATCTGTGCACCATCGGGTACCACCACGGCACGCCGCGCCCAGGCCTCGATCTCCCGGAGCGCGTCAATGTCAGCGCCGGCCGCCGCCAGCACCGCGGCATCCTGACCAAGCAGGCGCACGCTCAGGATTCGAACGCCTCAATGGCGGCGCGCATGGCACCGGGCATCGGCGTGGGTGGGCCATCCTCCTGAGAAGCAACACCCACCAGCACGGCACGGGCATCGGCCACGTGCAACGCGCCATCGTCGTCGAGGCGCTCAATGCGCAGGTCGTGGGTATGGCTGCTGGTGCCCACCCGGGTCGTGCGCACAAACACCTCAATGGTGTCGTCAAACCGCACGGGGGCGTGGTAGTCGATGGTGAGGGATCTCACCACGAACAGATGCCCCGGCTCGCCCAGAAGGCCGATTCCCACCTCGCGGCGGTACTCGATGACGGCGCGCTCCACGTATCGGCTGTACCGCCCGAAGTACACGTGCCCAAATGCGTCGGTATCGGCAAAGTCAACGCGCATGCGAGTGCTGAACCGAAACGGCGGACGCTCATGATCAACGGACGACACGGCTCTCCCCTCCATCGATCATCGCGCGTACCGAGGTGCTCATCACGGTGATGATGCGCCCGAAGCCCCGATCACGCATACCCGGCAGCGCCGCTCGAATGAGACGGATGGTTCCACGCAGGTTCTGCTGCACGGCCACATCCCGGTCTGCATCATCGCTGGCAAGGAATAGGCCCGACGGAGGGCCACCGGCATTCGCCACCAACGCGTCCACCGGTCCGCGCACCGACTCGCGGGCTGTAACCGCAGCGGCGGGGCCAGCGGGATCGGATATGTCCATGGCAATGCCCTCGGCCCGGCCACCCATTGCGCGGATCGCGGCCACCGCACCGTCCATGCCCTCGGCACCGCGCGCCGCAACAGCCACCGCCACGCCCTCGCGCGCCAAGGCCTCCGCCGATGTACGACCCATTCCCCGGCGTCCGCCAGTCGCACGCGCAACAGGCGCCTCGATCCCAAGTTCCATACCCGCAGTCAACCACCGGTGGGCACCTCCGTGGGGCCGCGCGCAAGGATGACGCCGTGACCTGGGCAGACCTCATCACGCAGGCCACCGGCTTTCTGGGGTACGGACTGCTCCTGGGCGCCACCCTCGCGCGCCGGCGACTCTGGCTTCTGGCCATCGATGCATCTGGTGGCGCGGTGCTCATCCTTCACTGGGCGCTGCTCGGGGCGGCCGCGGGCGTCACCATGAACGCGCTCTACACGGGCGTGGACCTCGCGGGCATCAGCCCATATTCGCGTCGTGGCCGCATCGCCCTCGCTGCGGCCGTGCCCATCGCAGTCATCCTCGTGGTCATCTTCTGGACTGGCCCGGCCGACCTGCTCGCCGGGGCCGGCCTGCTGTTCGCCATCGCCTCGCGCGCGTCCCGTGGCCAGGTGCAACTGCGCTTCATCGCGATGATCGGGTGCATCCCGTGGGGGCTGTTCGGCCTCGTCCACGGGTCCATCGCGCAGGTGTCATTCAGTGCCATTTACTTCGTTGCGATGGGTGTGAGCATCATCCGACTTCGGCGCGGCACATGGCACCCCAAGGCATCCGCCGACGATCACGGTATCCTCCCCGCCGATGGCACCCGGTAAGAAGACCAACAACAAGCCGAAGCGCGCTGGCGGACGCCGGGCGAATTACGCCCCGCTCGCCCACACCGTGGGCACCCGCAAGTACCTGCCGCTCGGCTGGATCATGTGGACCGGCTGGATCATGTTCGGCCTGCTGGCCCTCGTGATGGTGATCGAGATCTTCGCCTCGGCTCAGGCCGGCCACTACGTCGACATCATCGGCGCGATGATCATGACGGGGCTCTTCAGCTGGATGTTCTGGCTCTTCGGCACCTCGCGCCTGAAGGACCTCTAGACCCCAGCGGTTCTAGGAGCTTGCCGGCACGATCCGGGCCGCGCAGGCCTCATCGCCCTCGGCGCGGGCAGTGGCGCCCGCCAGCGTGGCATCTGGATTGAATGCCGACAGCACCCCGCGCCAGATCGCCCGGTCGAGTCCGCACACCCTCGTCGGGTCCACCTTGGCCATCTCCTCAAACGGACACGCCCGGGCGGTGAACTCGCCGTCGGCGCCCGCGGTCGCCCCAAACCCATAGCGGGTGAGCACTCCCACCACGCCCATCACGGCCTCGGTGGTTGATGAATATGACGGGCTGCGGCCGGCGGCGCGCTCGGCAACGCCGAGTTCCCGACCAAACTCGTAGCCCACGCGCTCCAGCACCTCTTGGGGATCTTCCCCGGAGCGATCATTCATCGCCCGCAGCAACAGTTCGGCAAGCAGGTCGTAGTGCTTCTCGAGTAGGCGCTTGTCCTCTTCGGGCGCTGCCAGGGCATAGAACTTGGCCGGACGACCTGCCCCCGGGCCGGTGCGGCCGCTGCGGCGCTGGAACTCGGCACGCAGAAACCCCTGCTCCACCAACTTGTCGAGGTGGAACCCGGCCAGCCGGCGCGTAATGCCCACACCCTCGGCCACCTCGTCCTTGCCAACCAGACCGCATGCCTCGCGCACAGTGAAGAACACACGGCGACGCGTACCGTCGCCAAGGGCGGCCACAAGCCGCTGGATCTCCACCTCATCGTCTGGAAGGGTGGCGGGATCGGTGGTCATCGGGGTGTCCTCACGGTCCTCACGCGGTCAAGGATAGCCCCGGGGGCCGGGGTCTGGGTCCGAAACAAACCCCTTGCCCGCAGGTGGTTGATTCTTGGGGCTATGTGCGTAACCTATAGAGAAACCGCGCCCGACCCCGAAGAGGAGCGCCCTTATGTCGACGGCCAAGCCTGAGATCGATATCGACACGACATACAAGTTCGGCTGGCACGACCCGGCCAATTACGTTTTTGAGCCCAAGAAGGGTCTGAACGCCGACGTCGTGCGTGAGATCTCGGCCCTCAAGGGCGAGCCCGAGTGGATGACCAAGTTCCGGCTTCGGTCGCTGGAGATCTTTGAGAGCAGCGAGATCCCCGACTGGGGTGGCGATCTGTCCAGCCTCGATTTCCAGGACATCTTCTACTTCATCAGGGCCGCCGATCATCAGGGCCGCTCGTGGGACGACGTTCCGGACGACATCCGCAACACGTTCGACCGCTTGGGCATCCCCGAGGCCGAGCAGAAGTTCCTGGCAGGTGTCTCCGCGCAGTACGAGTCTGAGGTCGTGTACCACTCGATCCGCGAAGACCTCGAGGAGAAGGGTGTCATCTTCTGCGACACCGACACCGCGCTCCGCGAGCACGAGGAGCTTTTCCGTGAGTACTGGGCCACGGTAATTCCCCCGGGTGACAACACGTTCGCGGCACTCAACTCGGCCGTGTGGTCCGGTGGCTCGTTCATCTGGATCCCGCCAGGCGTGCACGTGGACATCCCGCTGCAGGCCTACTTCCGCATCAACGCCGAGAGCATGGGCCAGTTCGAGCGCACGCTCATCATCTGCGAGCCCGGCTCATACGTGCATTACGTCGAGGGCTGCACGGCCCCCACGTACTCGGCCGACTCGCTGCACTCCGCAGTGGTCGAGATCATCGTGAAGAAGGGTGCACGGTGCAGGTACTCGACCATCCAGAACTGGTCGAACAACGTCTACAACCTCGTCACCAAGCGCGCAGTTGCCCACGAGGACGCCGTCATGGAGTGGATCGACGGCAACCTGGGCTCCAAGCTCACCATGAAGTACCCAGCGGTGTGGATGGTCGGTCCGCGCGCGCGCGGCGAGGTGCTCTCAGTCGCCATGGCCGGCCCGGGAATGCATCAGGATGCCGGCGCCAAGATGGTGCACGTGGCGCCCGATACCTCGTCCACGATCATCAGCAAGTCCATCTCGCAGGGCGGCGGGCGCACCTCGTACCGCGGCCTCGTGAAGGTGGAGCCGGGTGCTCGCCGGGCGAAGGCCTCGGTGGTGTGCGACGCGCTGCTCCTCGACGAGGACAGCCGCTCCGACACCTACCCGTACATGGACATTCAGGAGGAGGACGCCTCGATTGGCCACGAGGCCACCGTCAGCAAGGTGGCCGACGACCAGATCTTCTACCTCATGAGCCGCGGGCTCAGCGAGGAGGCGGCCATGGCCATGATCGTGCGCGGGTTCATCGAGCCCATCGCCAAGGAACTGCCCATGGAATACGCGGTTGAGCTCAACCGCCTGATCGAGTTGCAGATGGAGGGTTCCATTGGCTGATGCCCCGGCCTGGGCCGCAGAGGCCCGCACCACGGCAACCGCCAATCTTGATGCCCTGCCCGTGCTCACCGGCATGGAGGAGGAGTGGCGCTTCACTCCTCCGGCAGACCTCGCCATGACCGGCCCCGAGCCATCGGGTGCCGGCGCCACGGGCACCGTCGCATTGCCTGCCACCGAGGGACGATCGGCACGGCTGGCCTTCACCGACGGCGTACCGGCTCCCGCGGAGATCCTTGACCTTCCCGACGGCGTCATCGTGTCGGAACTGGGTCAGGCGCTCATCGACCACGAGCACCTCGTGCGTCCCCGCCTGTACTCGCTGGCCGGGTTCGACGATCGCCCCGGTGCGCTCAACGCCGCACACTGGGACGCGGGCACATTCGTGTACGTGCCGCGCGGCGTACATCTCACACTTCCGGTTGAGACGGTGCTCACCGCGACGGGAGCCACCGGCCGCGTGTTTGGCCGCACGCTCATCATCGTGGAGGAGGGTGCCAAGGCAACGGTGGTTGACCGCTACGTCTCGCCCGATCTCGACGGTCCGGTGCAGGCGTCGTCAGTGGTGGAGATGTTCGTGGCCGAGGGCGGTGAGCTGGAGCACGTCTCGTACATCGGATGGGGTTCCGGCATGCGCCACCACGCCACCATCCGCGCCTCGGCCGGCAAGGACGCCCGGGCACGCTCGGTCAACGTCACGCTGGGCGGCGATGTCGTGCGTGTGGAGCCCACCATGTACTGCCATGGCAGCGGATCCGACGCCCGTGCGCTCGGCATGTACTTCGCCACCGGCACCCAGCACTTTGAGCACCGTGTCGTGTCGCGCCATGAGGCGCCGCAGGCGTACTCGAACCTGCTCTACAAGGGCGCGATCCAGGACACCGCCCACACGGTGTTCTTCGGAAACCTCGTGGTGCCGCCGGGCGCCCCGGGCACCGACGCCTACCAGACCAATCGCAACCTCATCCTCACCGAGGGGGCGCGCGCCGACACCATCCCATTCCTCGAGATCGAGACGGCCGAGGTCAAGTGCTCGCACGCCGGCGCGGTGGGCCGGGTGGACGACGAGCAGGTCTTCTACCTCATGAGCCGCGGTGTGCCTGAGCTCGAGGCCAAGCACCTCATCGTGTACGGGTTCTTCCAAGAGGTTCTCGACCAGATCTCGTTCGGTGAGCTGCGCGACGAACTCGCTGCTGCCGCACGCGCCAAGGTGCGATGAGCGTGGTCGATGTCATGTCGCTCGACGACATCCCACCCGGCACCATGACCCGGGTTGAGGTCGGTGGCCAGCCCATCTGCCTGGCCAACGTCGAGGGCACTCTTCACGCCGTGCACGACACCTGCACGCACGGCATGGCATCGCTCAGCGCGGGCTGGCTCGACCCCGACATGGGTCGCGTCGAGTGCCCGCGCCACGGCGCCTACTTCCGCCTTTCCGACGGAGCTGCAATCACACCGCCCGCCACTGCCTCGCTGCCGGTGTTCCCGGTCGAGGTCCGCGATGGCCGGGTGTGGATCGACCCCACACCCGACACCACACACCCATTCGATGCCCGATGACTCATTCCAAGGAGATCCCGTTTCGTGCCTGACCCCATCCTGAAGATCACCGGCCTCGAGGTTGCCGTCGATAACACGCCCATTCTCAAGGGCGTTGACCTCGAGGTGCCGCAGGGCGAGGTGCATGCCCTCATGGGGCCAAATGGCTCGGGCAAGAGCACGCTCGCATACGCCCTCGCTGGCCACCCGCGATACGAGATCACAGCCGGCTCTGTGCTGTTTGGTGGCGAGGACCTCGCCGCCATGGCTGCCGACGAGCGTGCCCAGAAGGGCCTGTTCCTCGCCATGCAGTACCCGGTCGAGGTGCCCGGTGTGTCGGTGATGAACTTCCTGCGCACCGCGGTCAACGCGTCGCGCGGCGAGGAGATCCCCGTGCGCGAGTTCGCCAAGCTGTTCAAGGAGAAGAGTGCGCTCCTGCAGTTTGACCCGTCGTTTTCGGACCGCTACCTGAACGAGGGCTTCTCGGGCGGCGAGAAGAAGCGCCACGAGATCCTGCAGATGGCCCTCCTCGAGCCGAAGTTCGCGATCCTCGATGAAACCGACTCAGGGCTCGACGTCGATGCGCTGCGCATTGTGTCGGAGGGCGTCAACGCCCAGCGCGGCCCCGACCTCGGATGCCTCATCATCACCCACTACACGCGCATCCTGCGCTACATCACGCCGGACGTCGTGCACGTGATGTTTGAGGGGCGCATCGCCCAGACCGGCGGCCCCGAGCTGGCCGAGCACCTTGAGGACAAGGGCTACGTGGAGTTCGGCTCGCACGAGCCGGCCAACGCCCCGAACTGATGACGACCACGGGGAGCTCCGCACTGGACGCCCACGCGATCCGCGCGGAGTTCCCCATGTTCGTCGCCCGGCGGCCCGACGGCCGCCCCTTGCACTACCTCGATTCCGCGGCCACCTCGCAGAAGCCCCAGGTGGTGCTGGACGCGATGGACGCGTACTACCGCGAGACCAACGCCAACGTGCACCGTGGCGTGTACGAGATGGCAGCCGAGGCAACCGATCGCTTTGAATCCGGGCGCACGGCTGCTGCGCGCCTCATCAACCACCCGCGCGAGGCGCTGGTGCTCACCAAGAACGCCACTGAGGCCATCAACCTGGTGGCCTGGGCCTGGGGTGCGCGCGAGTTGCGCGAGGGCGACGAGATCGTGGTCACCGAGATGGAGCACCACTCCAACGTGGTGCCGTGGCAGATCGTGGCCAGCCTGACCGGCGCCAAGGTGCTGTTCGCCCCGGTCACCCCTCAGGGTGAGGTCGAGCTCGATGCCCTGAGGGCGCTCATCGGCCCGCGCACCCGCATGGTGGCCGCCGTGCACGTGTCCAACGTGCTCGGAACCATCAACCCCGTGCACGAAATCGTGGAGATGGCGCATCAGGCCGGGGCGCTCACCATGATTGACGCCACCCAGAGCGTGCCCCACATGCCGGTTGATGCCACGGCCATCGGCAGCGACTTCCTGGTGTTCACCGGTCACAAGATGCTTGGCCCCACGGGAATCGGCGCGCTGGCCGCCTCACCCGAACGGCTCAATGCGATGGAGCCATTCCTGGGCGGCGGCGAGATGATCTCCGACGTCACCACCGAGGGCTCCACGTGGGCGGAGATCCCGTGGAAGTTTGAGGCGGGAACCCCGCCAATCGCCGAGGCCGTGGGGCTCGGGGCCGCGGTTGAATACCTCGAGGCACTCGGAATGGACCGTGTGCGCGAGCACGAGCGGGCCACCGCAGAACTGATGATCGACGCGTTGGGCGAGGTGCCCGGCCTCACCATTCTCGGGCCCACAGATCCCGACCGGCGCGGCGCAGCCGTGTCGTTCACCCTCGACGCCGTCCACCCTCACGACATCGCGCAGTTCCTCGATTCGAAGGGCGTGTGCGTACGGGCCGGCCACCACTGCGCCAAGCCGCTCATGCGCGTGCTGGGTACGCAGAGCACCACGCGCGCCAGTGCCCACGTCTACACCACCGATGACGACATCCTCGCCCTGCGCGACGCCCTCATCGAGTGCCGCACCTGGTTCGGGGTCTGACCATGGGCGGGCTCGACGACCTGTACCAGCAGCTCATCCTCGACCACTACCGCAACCGACGTGGCCGCGGGCGCATCGATCACCCATCGGCATCGGTGCACGAGCACAACCCGGTATGCGGCGACGAGTGCTTCCTCGACATCCGCGTGGAGGACAACCGCATCGTCGAGATCAGAGCCGACGGCGACGGCTGCTCCATCTCCCAGGCCGCGGCCTCGATGCTCACCGAGGTGGCAGCGGACAAGGACCTCAACGAGGCCCTCGAGATCGTGGAGCACTTCCGTCTGGTGATGCACGGCGACGCCGAGCCCGACGAGGACCTGCTGGGCGATGCCATCGCCCTGGAGGGTGTGGCCAAGTACCCTGTGCGCGTCAAATGCGCACTGCTGTCATGGCTGGCGCTTCGCGACGCGATCGCCAGCTATCGTGAGACCACCGCACACGGAGGCTGAGATGGTGAACCAGGACGACGTCCGCGAGGCGATGAAGCAGGTGGACGACCCCGAGATCGGTATCAACGTGGTCGATCTGGGCCTGCTGTACAACGTGCACGTGGACGATGCCACCGGCAAGGTGGACATCGACATGACCCTCACCTCTATGGGGTGCCCGCTCACCGAGCAGATCATCGCCGACGTGCGCAAGTTCGTTGAGCCGCTCGATGGCGTGACGGCTGTTGACGTCAACTGGGTGTGGGACCCGCCGTGGGGCCCCGACAAGATGACCGACGACGGCAAGCTGCTGATGAAGGTGATGGGTTATGGCTGATCAGGCCGCCCCTGCCCCAACGCTCACGCTCGACCAGAAGAAGGCCGCCGCTCGCGAGCGCGCGCGAGCTGCCCGCGAGCAGCAGGCCACAGGTGCCGGGGCTGGCCTCGCGGTGACCGACGCCGCTGCCGGATACGTGCGCGAGTCGGCTGACCGCGAGGGGATGGACCATGGCGTGCGGCTGCGTATCCACGCCGGCGGCTGCTCGGGCCTCGAATACTCCATCGATCTGATTCCGCGCGGTGCGATGCCCGCGCCCGACGAGCGGCAGATCGAGAGCAACGGAATCCGCGTGCTACTGGATCTCAAAAGCGCCATTTACGTAAGCGGATCCGTGGTTGACTACACCACCACGCTCATGCGGCGCGGCTTCGTGATCAAAAATCCCAACGCCACCAGTACCTGCTCGTGCGGGGACAGTTTCGGCGTCTGACCAGAGGACATACCCCTCAATGCCCAAGCAATCACGATTCCGCACCGGAATCGCCCTCGCGAAAATCAGTTGGCACACGCTGCGCGATAACAAGAGCCTCATGGCCTTCCCCATCGCGGGAATGGCCGTTGCTCTTGCCATCGCAATCATCTTCGTGCTGCCCGGAATCCTTCTGCTGGTGGTCTCCAACGTGCTGTGGGCTGCGATCGTGCTGTTCGCCATCAGCGCCTACCTGGCCGCCTTCACCGGGGTGTTCTTCGGGGTGGGCCTCTGCGCGGCCACCGATCGGGCGCTGCGCGGTGAATCGTGCACTCTGAGGGACGGTCTGCATGTATCGCGTGAGCGCATCCCGCAGATCGCCAAGTGGGCACTTGTGGTGACCACGGTCGCCATCGTCATCCGGGCAATCGAAGCCCGCTTCGACGGTGCGGGTGGTGCCATCGTCGGCGCACTCGCCGGAGTCGCCTGGGCACTGGTGTCGTTCCTCGCGGTACCCGTCATCACCTTTGAGGGAGCCGGGCCCATCAACGCCCTCAAGCGGTCATCGTCGCTGTTCAAGCAGCGCTGGGGCCAGCAGGTAACCGGCCAGGCCGTCACCGGCGGCATCGTCGGCGTACTGATCGTGCTCCCCGGCATCGTGCTCGTGCTTCTCGGAATTGCCGTGGCAGGAGGCACGTCAGTTGCCGGAGGCGTCGCGATGGCTGTGGTCGGCGGGCTGCTCGTGATCATCGGATCGGTGCTCGCCAACACGCTCAACCAGATCCTGTCGGTCGCCCTCTACCACTACGCGGTGGACGGCGAAGGCGTGGGGGCATTCAGCGCCGACGCACTGCAGGGCGTCGTGCGCACCAAGCGCGGGGCGCGTACCTCCTAGCGGACAGCCACCGCGGTGCCATTGCCGGGGCCGGTCACGGCCTCGGCAATGGGGGCAGCACCAAGAAGCGTGGCCCCGGCGGCGGGCACATGGCCCACCGACACGGTGGCGGCGGTAAATGCCCGGGCAACCGGCGCGTTGCGTAGCCACGCCATCAAGTACGGGTATGGATTCACGCTGTCGCCATTCCCCGGGTGCATCTCAAAGTGCAGGTGCGGTGGGGTGCTGATGGCATCGCCCGTGTTGCCCATAAATCCGATGACCTCACCGGCCCGCACCCGGGCCCCTTCGATGGCAACGGGTGAGAACGCCGAGAGATGCGCGTAGTAGTAGGCCGTGCCACGGTCGTCGGTGAGCCACAGGCGGTTGCCACCCAGGTTATTGACCCCCACCTTCGACAGCGTGCCGTCGGCCACGGCCACCAGCGGGGTACCCGCCGACGCAAAGATGTCGTTGCCCTGGTGCCAGCCGGTGTCGGCACGGGGGTTTCCGTAGTCGTCTGAGAAGTCGTTGGACGTGCCACCCGCGACAGGAAAGACATAGCCCGCCGATGTGGGGACCGCCGTCACACCCGGAGCGATCTGGCGCGGAAGCCCAAGGCCCGACGACGGAGTGAGTGGCGACGTTGCACCGGGCACCGGGGTCGTCGACGGAGCCCCCGCAATGGGGAGCGCGCGACCGCTGACCGACGGCGGCGCATCTGCGCCATCTGCGGGACCGGCGGATCCCGGGGCGCTCGGTGCACTCCCGGGGTCGGGAGATGGCGAGTCGGGAATGGGATCCCCGGTCGTGGCCTCCACATGCCCGAGCACCACGTCAGTGCCCACTGCGAGGCCCGAGGCAGGATCGGTGATCTGCACGCGCAGGGCGTTAGCGGTCACCGTTCCGCCATCCACCAACTGCTCCATCAGCGTGAGCGTGCCGATGCCCGCAATGTCAACGGGCGTCCCGGGCTGCTCAGTGATGTCCTGACCATCCACCGTGATGTCGGCAGACCAGGCCGCCACGCCCGCTTCGGTGCCCTGGGCACCGGCGTCGGACCGGATACCCACATGCAGCACATTCACCACCACCCGCCCGCCAAACAGCCGTACGCCCGAGGCGTTGGCCTCGGCCTCGGCGAGGGCGCCAGATCCGCCCGGTCCTGCCCCAACATTGACAGACACCGTGCCGCCGGCTGCAACGGCACCAGATGGCGTTGCGGTGGCCGATCGCGTGGGGTGATGCGGCCCAGCGGCGGCCGCGGCGAGGTTGCGGCCGGGCACGATGGCACCGATACCACGGGCGATCGGGTCGGAAGCGCCCGCGCCAAGGGCGGATCCGGCCGCCAGGGCGCAAATGCAGGCCCCGGCGGCGATCCCGCGAAATGCACATGGCACGCGTCGCCTCACGTTCCGGATTGTGCTCATGGCCCCGGACGGGATCAACACGAAATGCCGCATGTGTCACGTGCAACCGGGATTTCCCTGCAGGGTGCCATTTCGTGAAAGGGTCGCAATTCGTGCAGCAGGCCAATCACATGCCACGAGCGCGTCGCGTGCTCGCCTCGATCCTCGCCGGTACCGCCCTCATGGCGGGCATTGGCGTGCCCGCCATCACGTCGGGCGCCCCGTACACGGTGCGCGAGAAGAAGGCCGCCGTCAAGCGGCTCCAGGCCAAGCTCGATGCATTTGGCCATCAGGTCGAGGTCGCAGCCGAGAAGTACAACGGCGCTGTGTGGAAGCTCGGCAACATCCGGGCCGACATCACGAAGAACGAGGGTGTGCTCAAGAAGGCCATCGCCGACCTGCACATCTCGCAGCGCATCCTCAGCGAGCGCATGGATGCGCTCTACCGTCACCCCGACCCGTCGCTCGTCGAGGTGCTCGTCTCAAGCGGCAGCCTCACCGATGCCGTGGGCCAGGTGGATGCCATTCAGCGTGCCGGCACCGAGGACGCCCATGTGGTGGGCAACATGCGCACCTTCCGCGACCGCACCGTCCGCATCGGCGTGCAGCTCACCAAGGACCGCGAGGCCGCCAAGGTCGAGGTGAAGACGGCCGCCGCCGAGAAGTCACATGTCGAGGCCATCATGGCCCAGCGCAGGAACGTGCTGAACAACGCCCGCGCCGACCTGCGCGCCGCAGTCGCCGAAGAGGCGGCACGCCAGCGCAGCGCAGCATTGGCCGCCTCAACGTCCGACTACAAGCCGTTCGATGGCCCGCTGCCCGATGGCGCCGGCAATGCCGAGGCCGCTCGCGTCGCCATGCAATACCAGGGCGTGCCGTACGTGTGGGGCGGCGCGTCACCGTCGGGCTTCGACTGCTCCGGTCTGGCCAGCTACGCCTATGCCCAGATCGGCAAGAGCGTGCCGCACTACACGTATGCCATCTGGTCGGCATTTCCGCAGGTCCCACCTGGCGAGTACATGCCGGGCGATCTGGTGATGCTCCATGGGCTTTCCCACATGGGTATGTACATCGGCAACGGCATGATGATCCACGCCCCGCATACGGGCGACGTGGTTCGCGTGGTGCCCATGTCGAGCCGTGGCGACCTGGTCGGAGTCGTCCGCCCGTAGCCCCTCCGCCCCCCCGGGGCTGGCGTAGAGTTGCCCCGTGTTTCCAACCCTGGGCTCCATCGGGCCATTCACGTTCTACTCGTTCGGCCTCATGGCTGCTGTCGCAGTGGTGCTTGCCGGCGTATTCCTTGCGATTGACCTGCGCCAGCGCGGCCTCGACCCGTCCAACGCGCTCGAGATCGTTGTGGGTGCTGCCATCGGCGGGTTTCTGGGTGCACGCATCTACTACCTCGTCGAGCACTGGGGAGAGCCCGGAGAGGGCCTGTTCACAGGGTCGGGGCTTGTCTGGTACGGCGGGGTCGCCGGTGGCGTGATCGGCGTCATCCTCATTGCCACCTGGAAGCGCATCCCCTTGGGCGTAATGGCCAATGCTGCCGCCGCGCCGCTGGCCCTGGCGTATGTGATCGGACGCATCGGGTGCCAGTTGGCCGGAGACGGTGACTACGGCAGTGCGACCAGCCTGCCCTGGGGAATGTCGTACCCCGACGGCACGGTGCCCACCACCGAGATCGTTCACCCCACCCCCGTCTACGAGAGCATCGCCATGCTGGTGGTCTTCTGGGTGCTGTGGCGCTTCCGCGGGCGCCTCACAGCCGGATGGTCGCTGTTTGGGCTCTACCTCGTGCTCGCCGGTGTCGAACGGCTACTGGTGGAGTTCGTGCGTGCCACCCCTGTGACATTCGCCGGAATGACCACTGCGCAAATCATCTCAGTGGTGCTCATTCTTATCGGGATCCCGCTGGTGTGGCGCGGAATCCGGGGCGGCTCGGCCGAGGGCCGCCCGCCACTCGCGCCGACTTAGGCCGCGGGGGGCCCGCCGCCCGGCACCCACAGCACATCCGGGCGTCCCACCGCGTGGTTCGAGCCACGGGCGAGGATGAAGAACAGGTCGGAAAGCCGGTTGAGGTAGGCGATGACGTTGGCGCCGATCTCCTCGTGGTCGGCCAGCATCACCACAGCGCGCTCGGCGCGGCGGCACACCGTGCGCGCCACATGCAGGTGCGCGGCCGCGGCCGTGCCCCCCGGCAGCACAAAGCTGTCGAGTGGACCCAGCGTGTCGTTGACCTCGTCGCACCATGCCTCGAGGCCGGTCACACGCTCGGCGGCGATTCGCAGGTGGCTCCCCTCGGCGGTCATAGGCACCGCAAGATCGGCGCCGAGATCAAAGAGATCGTTTTGCACCTGACCCAGGCGTTCGTCCCAGCCCTCAGGAAGCTCCTGCAGGCGCACCACGCCGAGCACGGCGTTCAGTTCGTCCACCTCGCCGTAGGCGTTCACACGCAGGTTGTCCTTGCGCACAAGGCTCATGTCCCCAAGGCGCGTGTCGCCCTGATCGCCGGTGCGGGTGTAGATGCGTGTGAGGTGAACTCCCATAACGGCGTGGACACTAGACCGCGGGTCGGTCGGACTTCGGTGACTACGGGGCGCCGGGGCCGGCAGCATTCCAGGCGCGGGCGAACCGCTCGGTTGCCACGAAATCGCCCAGGCGCCCCATAAGCCGCTCCTCACGAATGGCAATGAGCAGTTCGGCCACCCACGGGCCGGGGCGGCGCTTGAGCAACTCGGCCAGCTGCGCGCCGTCGATGGCCGACCGGATGGGCTCCATCTCGTTGATACGGGCGTGGGCCGCGAGGATGTCGCGTGCCAGCGCCAGGTGCCGGGTGATCTGAATGGGAGTGGTGCGGGGTCCGTCAGTGGCCAACCGGTCGGCCACTGACAGCACGATGGCCTCGATGGGGTCGGGTGCCACGCGCCGCAGATACCGGTCGTACTGCACCAGCGACAGCGGCTGGCGGTGCACCAGAAATCCGAGCGCCAGATGCTGGCGTACGCCATGCACCACGAACTCCCGAAGGCGGTTTGATGTACGCAGCCGGCGCATGAGCGCGTCGGCCATATCGGCTCCCACACGGTCATGCCACACGAAGGTGACCCGCCCCTCGGGAGTGACGTCCCGGGTGTGCGCCTTGGCCATGTCGTGCAGAAGGGCGGTGATGCGCAAGGCGTCGCCACGCGTGAAGCCGTCGGCGAGAGGAGTGCCCAGAGCGGCCGCCACCATGGGGGCATTTCCGCGGAACACCTCTGCTGGATCGCGCTGTATCCGGGCCACATTGCCCAACACCTCGTAGGTGTGGCCCAGTACATCCAGGTGGTGGTAGGTGCTCTGCTCCACTCCCCGGCAGTCTCCGAGCTCCGGGACGAGGGCGGTGAGCCCCCCGACGTCATCAAGTGCGGCAATCGCGGCCACTGGGTCGTCGGCACGGATGATGCGCGAGAACTCCTCCATCACGCGCTCCCCGGGTGCGCTCAGCAGCCCCCCGGCGGCAGCATGAGCGGCGGCGCGGGCATCTGGGTCCACTGCGAAGCCGAGCGAATCGGCGAGGCGCGCGAGGCGGATGACGCGCACCGGGTCGTCGGTGAGCGCCGCGGGCCCCACAAGCGCGAGGCGCTTCTGGCTCAGGTCATCAATGCCCCCGTGATGATCGACGATCGCGGGGTCGCCGGACACGGCGAGCGCAAGGGCATTCACCGTGAAGTCCCGCCTGCGGAGGTCCTCGCCGAGTGTCTCCCCGAGCATCGGCATGATGTCCACCTGCCACGGCAGGGTGCCGCCCGTGAGCCTCCAGGCACCGAAGTCCCGCGACAACTCGAACCTGCTGGCCCCGTGGGCCCGGGAGAGCGCCTTGGCGGCGGCGGCGGGGTCTCCTCGGGTGATCACGTCGACATCGGCCACCGGGCGGCCCAGCAGGGCGTCGCGCACGCAACCGCCCACGAGCCACGCAGGCTCCGGAAGCGAGGCGAGGGGATCGCGCAGGGCGAGGGCGGCCGGGGGTGCTGCGCTCACCCGACGTGGACCCGCGCCACACGCGGGCTCACGGCGCATGTGACCTCGTATGAGATGCTGCCCCGCAGTCGGGCGATTTCATCGGCGGTGATCCGCTCGCGGCCCTGCGAGCCAATGATCACCACCTCCTCCCCACCGCGCTCAGTGGCTTCTGGGCCCAGATCCACCGTGATGAGGTCCATTGAGACGGTGCCGATCACCGGAACGCGCCGACCGCCCACGAGGACCTCGCCACGGTTCGAGAGATCACGGGCAAAGCCATCGGCGTACCCGACAGGAATGGTTCCCACCCATGTGCCGCGTGCTGCGCGCCATGTGCGCCCATAGCCCACGCTCTCGCGCGAGCTGAAGTGCTTCACCAGCGACAAACGCGATCGCCACGCCATGGCCGGGATGAGATCGTCGGTGACCGGATCGCCGCCAAATGGCGAACACCCGTACAGGGCGATGCCGCAGCGCACCATGTCGAAGCAGGCATCGGGGTCGCGCAGGGTGCCCGCGCTGTTGGCTGCGTGCACCGTGATGCCGGGAAAGCGATCGCGGAACGTGGGCGCGAGCGCCCGGAACCGCACCAACTGCTCGCGCATGAAACCGGACTCGGGCCCGTCCGTCACATCCGCCGTGGCGAAGTGCGTCATCAGGCCCACCACTTGGGCCCCCACCGCCTTCGCAGCGTCGGCGAGCGCGAGCGCCTCGTCAACGGGGACGCCGAGGCGACCCATTCCGGTGTCCACCTCCACGTGCACACGTACATCGGCACCCGGGGCGGCTGCGGCCATCAGACGCTCGAGCGCCTGGTGATCGCTGATGGCCACCTCGCATCGCTGCCCAAGCGCCCGAAGCCCCGCCGCCTCGGTGAGCGGGCTCATGATGAGGATCGTGACCTCATCGAGTCCGGCAAGGCGCAACTCCTCGGCCTCCTCCACACTCGCCACGGCCAGTGCCATGGCACCACCGGCGAGCGCCGCCCGGGCGCACTCAATCGCCCCATGCCCGTAGGCATCTGCCTTCACCACGGCCATCAGGCCCGCCTGGCCGGCCGCACGGTCGAGCGTCACGGCGTTGTGCCGCACCGCGTCAAGGTCGATGTATGCGCTGGAGCGGGCGTCGCTCATATGGCATGCGCCTCCGGAAGGGATTCGATGATGTCGCTGGCGATGGTGCCATCCCCACGGCCGGCCAAAAGCCCTGCCCGGGCGTGCAGCACCGCTCCCGCAGCGGCGGCGTCACGGGCATTCATCCCCCGTGCGAGAAGCGCCGTGATGATGCCCGTGAGTACATCGCCCGAGCCCGCTGTGGCCAGCGCCGATGTGCCGCCCTCCACCACGATCGGCACCTCGCCCGGCGCCGCGATAATGGTGCCAGGGCCCTTCAGCAGCGCAACCTGCCCCGACCGCTCGGCCAATTCGGCGGCGGCAGCAAGGCGCCCGGCCTCCACCTCGGCGCGCCCGGTGCCCAGTAGGCGCGCTGCCTCACCGGCGTGCGGCGTAATGACAGTGGCGGCTGGCCGGTTGCGCAGCGCGGCGAGATCGTCTCCGAGATGCCACAGGGCATCGGCGTCTATGACCATGGGGCGGTCAACATCGTGCACCAGCGACCGCACCAACTCCGTGGTGCGGTCGTCGCGCCCAAGCCCGGGACCGAGGCCCATCGCTGCCACCCGGGCGACCTGACGATCGATCTCGGCGCGTGCATCGGCCCCGAGCCCGTGGTCATCTGAACCCGCGGGCATCACCATCACCTCGGGTGTCCACGCCGACACCTCGGCACGCACCGACGGCGGTACGCAGGCGATCACGATCCCGGCTCCGGCGCGCAACGCGGCGCGCGTGGCCAGCCGGGCGGCTCCACTGAGCCCCGGTGCGCCCGCCACGATGAGCACACCGCCCACGGCGTACTTGTCGTCGCCCGCGGCGCGCCGCGGGATTGCCCGCACCGCATCGTCTCCGGCCAGCCACGCAGCCTCGCCGCAGCGAATGTCGCGTGGCACACCGATGTCCACCACCGTCACCCGCCCGGCATGAGTGCGCCCAGGGGCCACGCGCAGCCCCGGCATGTCACCACCAAAGGTGATCGTGAGGTCGGCACTCACCGCCGCGCCCTGCACGGCACCGGTATCTGCATCCACTCCGGTGGGGATATCCAGCGCGATAACCGGGACGCCAGATGCCACCACGGCATCCACGACCTGGCCAATTGCACCGTGCGGTGCGCCGGCGGTGCCCGTGCCGAGCAATGCATCTATAACGATGGCATCGCCGACGGCGATGGCATCGGGGTCGGCCTCGATAACGGCCAGGCCAGCAGCCTCCGCGCGCTCGGTCATGGCGAGGGCATCGGGTGTGCCGGGACGACGGCCGCCGGGGAGCGCCACACGAACGTCCCATCCCGACTCGGCGAGATACCGCGCAACGACCATGCCATCACCGCCGTTGTTTCCCGGGCCGGCGAGCACGAGCGCCCGCGAGCCGGCGGGGTACGACGCGAGGATCTCCCGGGCAGCCAGAAATCCGGCACGCTCCATGAGTGCCTCACCGGGGACCCCACCGGCAATCGCGCGCGCGTCAGCCTCGCGTAACGCGGCGGAACTGAAGAGCGGACGTGCACCGGGAAGTGGCGCGGGTCCGTGGGCGCGGGCGATCGGCACGCCACGCATCCTATTGACCCGGCGCTACGCCCCGCGCAGCACGGCCACCGCGGCGGCCATCCCGCGCGAATGCGTCAACGAGAGCAGCACCTCGACCACGCCCAGATCCGATGCCCGGCGAAGGCAGCGCCCGGTGAGGATCGCGGTCGGGGCGCCCCTCCCCCGTATCACCTCTGCCTCATGCCACCTGGTCATTCCGATGCCGAGCGCCTTGCCCACGGCCTCCTTGGCCGCGAACCGCGCGGCGAAGTGCTGCGGTGGAAACTTGCGCGACATGCAGTAGGCGCGCTCGGCGTCGGTAAAGCAGCGTTCCGCGAACCTGGGCTGCCGCTCGAGCAGGGCGGCAACGCGATCGATCTCGATCAGATCAATTCCCACGCCCACGACATCGCTCACCTGCGCCTCACTCCACCGTGACGGTCTTGGCCAGATTGCGTGGCTGGTCCACATTCAGCCCGCGTGCACGGGCCACCGCGTAGGCAAACAGCTGCAGCGGGATGACCGCCAGTACCGACGACAGCAGGGGCGGAGTGCGCGGAACAAACATCACGTCATCGGCGTGCTGGCTGATCTCGTCATTGCCCTCGGTGGCCACGGCAATGACCTGAGCCCCGCGTGCGCGCACCTCCTCAATGTTCGACACAACCTTGTCGAACACATGCCCGTCGGTGGCCACCACCACAACCGGGGAGCCCTCCTCCAGCAGCGCAATGGGGCCGTGCTTCATCTCGCCAGCGGGGTAAGCCTCGGTGGGCACGTACGAGATCTCCTTCAGCTTCAATGCACCCTCGTACGACACCGGCATGCCCACATGGCGGCCGAGATACAGGAAGAACGGGCGGTCCGCGTACTTCTCGCCCACTTCCATGGCATGCGCCGACGCCGGCGAGTTGAGGTATTCCGATACGAGCCCCGGAAGCCGGCGTAGATCTTCACCCAGGTCGGCGGCGCCGGATGCGGTGAGCGTGTGGCGTACCTGACCAAGCTTCAGCGCCAGCAGTGCAAGGGCCATGACCTGGGCGAGGTGGGTCTTGGTGGCTGCCACGCCGATCTCCAGCCCCGCCCGCGTGTACAGCACCCCATCGGCATCGCGCACGGCCTGGGAACCCATGATGTTGGTGAGCGCCACGACGTGGGCACCACGTTCACGTGCCACTCGCATGGCGGCGAGGGTGTCGGCGGTCTCGCCGCTCTGGGTGATGCCGATAACCAGATCGCCGGGACCCGCCAGGCAGGTGCGGTAGCGGTACTCACTCGCCACCTCCACATGCACGGGAATGTGCGCCCAGTCCTCAATGAGGTACCGGCCCACGAGCCCGGCATGGAATGAGGTGCCGCACGCCACGATGTGAATGCGCTCCACGCGGGCCAGCGTTGCGTCATCCAGACCCAGTCCATCGAGTGTGACGGTGCCGTCACGCGCCAGACGATCGCCGATCGTGTCGCTCAGGGCGTCGGCCTGCTCGTGGATCTCCTTGAGCATGAAGGTATCGAAGCCACCCTTCTCGGCCGCGTCGGCGTCCCAGTCCACAACCGCCGACTCCCGGGCGATCACCTGATCGCCGTCGTAGATGACGACCGAGTCGGCTTCCACCACAACGATCTCGCCCGACTCCACCATCAGCGTGTCGCGGGTCTCCGGCAGGAATGCGGGGATCGCCGAGGCGATGAACCGCTCGCCATCGCCCACACCAAGCACCATGGGGCACTCACGGCGGGCGGCAACAAGGCGATGCGGCTCATCGGCACTTGCCGCGACGAACGCGAAGTGGCCCTCGATCTCCCCGATCACCGTGCGCACCGCCGCCACCAGATCACCCTCATAGCGACGGGCAATGAGATGCGGGATGACCTCGGCGTCGGTCTCGCTGGAGAACACCACGCCGTCATCCTGCAATGCGCTGCGCAGGCGCGCGTAGTTCTCGACGATGCCATTCATCACCACACTGATGCGGCCGCTCGAATCGGCGTGTGGGTGGGCGTTGGCCTCGGTCACCCGGCCGTGTGTGGCCCAGCGCGTGTGCCCCATCCCCGTGGTGGCGGTCGACGTGGTCTGCCCCGCCGCCTTGCGCAGCTCGGCGAGATTGCCCACCGCGCGAATGGTGCGGAAACCGCCGTCCTCGAGGAGGACGATGCCTGCCGAGTCGTATCCGCGGTACTCCAGGCGTTCAAGGCCCTCGAGGATCAGCTCCTCGCAGGGGCGCGATCCGACGTATCCGATGATGCCGCACATGTCAGTGCCCCCCTTCGATCAGGCCAAGCGCACGCCCCGCAGCGTCCGCGATCTCGTCGGCGATCCTGTCGCACTGCTCGGACGTCGGTGCCTCCACCATTACGCGCACAAGGGGCTCGGTACCCGACGCCCGAAGCACGATGCGCCCGTCGTCGCCGAGGTCGGACTCATGCGCATGCACCAGATCCCAGACCCCGGCGGCATCGGCCAGATCGCCCTTGCGCTCCACCCGGATACTCACGAGGCGCTGTGGCATGCGCTGCATCACCGATGCTGCCTGGGCCAGCGTGAGGTCGCGATCCGCCAGCGCCGAGAGCAGCAGGATGGCGGCACCAAGACCGTCGCCGGTCGGTCCGCTGGGCAGGTGGATGAGGTGCCCGCTCTGCTCACCACCCAGCACCAGATCATTCGCGCGCATGTCCTCCAGCACGTAGCGGTCGCCCACGTCGGTCCAGCGCACTTCGATACCGCTGTCGGCCATCGCGCGGCGGAACCCGAGATTGGTCATGGTGGTGGTGACCACCGCGGGCCCCGGTAACTCGCCACGCCCCTGCAACCAGATGGCAAGCGTGGCGAGGATCTGATCGCCATCCACCACCGCGCCCGCGGCGTCAACAGCCAACATGCGGTCGCCGTCGCCATCGAATGCGATCCCCAGCGATGCGTCGTGCCCGGTGACCGCGGCCTGCAGGGCCGAGAGGTCGGTGGACCCGCAGCCCACGTTGATGTTGACCCCATCAGGATCGGCGCCGATCACCCGAACGTCTGCGCCAAGTTCGGTGAGCACGGCCTCTGCCGTGGTCACCGTCGCCCCATTGGCGCAGTCGATGACCACACGCACGCCATCGAACCGGGTACCGGTCCGCGCCACCATGTGAGCCCGGTACGTCGCAGCCGCATCGGCCCAATGGCGAATCTCGCCGATGCCGCCCGCCGTGGGCCGGTCGCCTCCCGCTTCGTCGATGCGCTGCTCAAGCGCCGCCTCGGCGGCGTCGGGAAGTTTGAAGCCGTCCGGACCGAACAACTTGATGCCGTTATCGGGGAACGGGTTGTGTGAGGCGCTGATGACAACGCCGGCCCCGAACTCGGGATCGGCCGCCACGAGCTCGGCCACGGAGGGCGTGGGCAGCACACCTCCCAACACGACATCGACGCCGGCCGAGGCAATACCCGCTGCGAGCGCCGCCTCGAGCATTGGGCCGCTCCGGCGTGTGTCGCGCCCCACCAGCACCGCTCCGGAACCAGGGATCGACAGGCCAAGGGCCCGCCCGATCGCCAGTGCAAGTTCCGGCGTGAGGTCGGCATTCGCGACCCCCCTGACGCCGTCCGTCCCGAAGAGCCTCCGGGTCGGGCGCGCCTTCCCGCTCAGCGCTTCGAGAACTGGGGACGCTTACGGGCGCCCTTGAGTCCAGCCTTCTTGCGCTCCTTCTCGCGAGCGTCACGCGTGAGGAAGCCCTCGCGCTTGAGCTCGGGGCGAAGGTTCTCGTCCATCTCCACCAGGGCGCGGGCCACGGCGTGACGCAGCGCGCCGGCCTGACCCGAGATGCCACCGCCATCGAGGCGAGCCTTCACTGAGAACTGGCCCTCGACGCCTGCGGCGACGAGCGGCGACTTGGCAGCGGTCACGAGCACCTTGCGGCCGAAGAAGTCCTCAATCGGGCGACCGTTGCACGTGATGGTGCCATCGCCCGACTCGAGGATGATGCGGGCGACCGAGGTCTTGCGCTTGCCGGTTGCCTGAATGCGGACCTGGGCGGTGCTCATACGATGACCTTCCTCTCGAGCCGGAGCGGCTCGGGCGACTGTGCCTCATGGGGATGCTCGGAACCGGCGTACACCTTCATCTTCAAAAGCTGCTTCCGGCCAAGAGAGTTCTTGGGGAGCATGCCGCGGACGGCCATGCGGATGACCTCTTCCGGACGGCGGTCGAGCTGCTCGCGGAGCGTGCGGCTGCGGATACCACCGGGGTAGCCCGAGTGGCGCCAGTAGCGCTTCTGGTCGAGCTTCTGACCGGTGACCGTAATCTTTCCGGCGTTGGTGACGACGACGAAGTCGCCGCAGTCAACGTGCGGGGTGAAGGACGGCGAGCGCTTGCCGCGCAGCGTCTCCGCGATGGTCGCGGCGAGACGGCCCAGATTCTGACCCTCGGCGTCCACGATGTACCAGCGGCGATCAACCTCGCCTGGCTTGGCACTCATGGTCGACTTCGTGGGGTGAGCGGTTGGCACGGTCCTCCGATGCATAGGCAGGCGGTGTCCACACCACCCGGAACGACGCGGGATCCTAGGGGAGGAAGAGGCATGCCGCAACCGCTGGCGGCGGGAAATCATTCTCGGCTGTCTCACAGTGTGAACCACTGTCCCAAAAGGGGGGCTGTGCCCTCCCCGTTGTGTCAGGGTTGTTGCCCGAGAAACCCCTGTGTAGCACTACAGACGCATGAAGGATTGAGGATGAAGGAGCGTTTTCCCGCCATGAATCGCTGCAGGGCAATCGCGGCCCACGGCCGTCGCTGCGTGCAGACCCCCTTCATGACAAGCCCATTCTGCTGGCATCACACCGCCCGCGCGGATCGCGACGCGCTGCGTCACGAGAACATGCGCAGCGAGGACCACGCCAAGGTGTCGGTTGATCACATCGTCCGCATCCTGGGAGACCGCGAGGTCATCGAGATCGCCGCGTTCCTCGAGTCGGGCGATCAGGGCGAGATCCGCATCGAGCGCCGTGGCGACCAGATCGTGGCCCACACGGAGCGCACCGCCTCCTAGCCGCACGACCCGCGGGCATCTCAGCCCGGGGTCACTCCCACTCGATGGTTCCGGGGGGCTTGCTCGTGATGTCGAGCACCACCCGGTTCACACCCGGCACCTCATTGATGATGCGGCTTGAGATCTTCTCAAGCAGATCATGTGGCAGTCGCGCCCAGTCGGCGGTCATGGCGTCGTCTGACGTCACCGCGCGGATGACAATGGGATAGGCATATGTGCGGCTGTCGCCCTGCACGCCCACCGAGCGGATGGCCGGCAGCACCGCAAATGACTGCCACAAGTCGCGGTAGAGACCGGCGAGACGGATCTCCTCCTGCAGCACGAAGTCGGCATGGCGCAGGATCTCCAGCCGCTCAGCCGTGACCTCGCCGATGATGCGGATGGCGAGCCCGGGGCCCGGAAATGGCTGGCGCCACACCATGCGCTCCGGCAGGCCGAGCTCCTCGCCCACCAGGCGCACCTCGTCCTTGAACAACTGGCGCAGCGGCTCCACCAGCGCCATGTCCATGTCGTCGGGCAGGCCACCCACGTTGTGATGGCTCTTGATGACGGCCGCGTTGGTGCCACCCCCCGACTCGATGACGTCGCTGTAGAGCGTGCCCTGCACGAGAAACTTCTCGTTGCCGAGCTTCGCCGCCTCCTGATCGAACGTGCGGATGAACTCACCGCCGATGAACTTGCGCTTCTCCTCGGGGTCGGTCACACCCTTGAGCCCCGCAAGGAATGCCTCTTCGGCGCGCACGTGGATCAGCGGCACGTTGAAGTGCTTGCCGAAGGCCTCCTCCACCTGCGTGCCCTCGTTCATGCGCAGCATGCCGTGGTCCACGAAAACACAGGTGAGGCGGTCGCCGATGGCGCGGTGTACCAGCAGCGCGGCCACCGCGCTGTCCACCCCACCAGACAGACCACACATGGCGCGCTGGTCACCGACCTGTTCGCGAATTCGCGCCACCTGGTCGTCAATAACGTTCGCGGGGGTCCACGTGGGCGTCAGGTCGCAGGCGTCAAACAGAAAGCCCTTCAGCAGATCGGTGCCAAAGGGCGTGTGCACGACCTCGGGGTGGAACTGCACGCCGAAGCGGCGGTTCGCCGGATCCTCCATCGCGGCGACGGGGGCACCGGGGGTCTCGGCCGTCACGGTAAAGCCCTCGGGCGCCGTCGTGACGGCATCGCGGTGGCTCATCCAGCAGGTGTCCACGGGCAGGTCGCGGAAGAGGCCGGCTCGTGAGTGCACCCGGATTTCGGTGCGCCCGAACTCGCCAGTGCCGTTGTTGGTCACCACGCCGCCAAGCGCCTGCGCCATCGACTGCATGCCGTAACAGATGCCAAGCACCGGGATGCCCAGGTTCAAGAGCCTCGGGTCGAGCGACGGTGCGCCATCCTCATACACCGACGCCGGACCACCCGACAGGATGATGCCGCCGGGAGCGATGCGCACCACCTCATCGGGATCAACGTCGTGGGGCACGATTGCTGAGAACACACGGCATTCGCGCACGCGGCGTGCGATGAGCTGGCTGTACTGGGCGCCGAAGTCAACAACCAGAATGCCCCCGCGGGCCTGATCGACCAGTTCGGGGGCGAGTGCGAACGCCATCCTCAGCCCATGCCGACGGACTGCGCCTGCTGCAACCTCTTGCCCTCGGTCTTGAGCGCTGGCGCGACCATGACCTCGCACTTCTGGAAGCTCTGGATCGACTCGTACCCGCATGTGGCGAGCGCGTTACGCAGCCCGCCGATGAGGTTGAGCGAGCCGTCGTTCTCGTGTGCCGGACCCAGGAGGATCTCCTGGAGCGTGCCGATCGTCTTCGTACGCACCCGGGTGCCGCGCGGCAACTCGGGATGGAATGTGGCCATGCCCCAGTGACTTCCGCGACCGGGGGCCTCTGCGGCCCTGGCGAGCGGCGAGCCCACCATGCAGGCATCGGCGCCGCAGGCAACAGCCTTGGCCAGGTCGCCGCCGTATGCCATGCCGCCATCGGCGATGACGTTGACGTAGTCGCCGGTCTCGAGCACGTGCTGCATGCGGGCGCCTGCAGCATCGGCAATGGCCGTGGCCTGAGGAACGCCCACGCCGATGACCTGGCGGGTGGTGCAGGCAGCACCCGGACCCACGCCCACCAGCACGCCCACCGCACCCGTGCGCATGAGGTGCAACGCGGTGGAGTACGACGCGCAGCCGCCCACGATGACCGGTACCGGGAGGTCGGCGATGAACTGCTTGAGGTTGAGCGGCTCGACCAGCGACGAGACGTGCTCGGCCGACACGACCGTGCCCTGGATCACCAGGATGTCCAGGCCGGCTTCGAGGGCCGGACCGATGAACTGCCGAACCCGCTGCGGGGTGAGCGACCCGGCGGTGAGCACACCCGAGGCCTTGATCTCCTTGATGCGCTTCACCATCAGGTCGACATCGACGTCGCGGGCGCGGTAGATCTCCTGCAGCCCACGGGTTGCCCCTTCGGGCGGGTACTCCGCGATGCGGGCGAGCTCGGCGTCGGGGTCCTCGTACCGGCTCTGGATTCCCTCAAGGTTGAGAACTCCGAGACCGCCGAGCTTTCCGAGGGCGATTGCCGTGGCCGGGTTGACCACGCCATCCATGGCCGATGCCAGCAGGGGCATCTCCATCTTGTGCGGGCCGAGTTGCCACGAGAGATCGACATCTTCAGGGTCACGCGTGCGGCGGCTCGGGACGATTGCGATCTCGTCAAGCCCATACGCCCTGCGCCCGCGCTTGCCACGGCCGATCTCGATCTCCACCCGGGACCCCTCTCGTCAGTCGTTCGAAGGGGCAACCTACCATCCCCGCCCGGATGGCGATGCGGGGCACCGGCTGCGACGCGGGGGCCCCTTATTCCCCCGCTGCGACCTCGTGCACGGTCACCTGGCGGGCGATCGCCTCCACGTCGCCGGGCGCCAGCACACCGGCACCGAGCAACTGCGTGCTGGCCGCGCCACAGGCGACCGCCTCGCGCAGGGCATCCTCCAGAGACGCGCCCACGTACACACCAGACAGGTACCCGGCCAGAAACGCATCGCCGGAACCCACGCTGCTCACCACCTCGCTCATGGCGTCCACGCGGGCCAGCAGCGTGCGGGTTCCCCCGTCGCCCGTGATGCTCGCCACGCATCCGCGCTCGTCATGCACCAACGCATTTCCCGCGCCCATGTGGCACAGCATCGCGGCCCCGGCGGCGGCGTCCTCGTCGTCGGCGAACTCGTTGCCCACAACATCCTCGGCCTCGCGCGTGTTCGGGCTCACCAGCCATGGTTCAGCCAGCAGCGCCTCGCGCAGCGCCGGCCCTGGTGCGTCTACCACGATGCGCAGATCGGGTCGGGCGAGTTCCTGCGCCAGCACCGCGTAGTACTCCGCTGGCACGTCGCGGGGGAGCGACCCGGCCAGCACCACGATGTCGGCGCCGCGCGAGAGGTATCCGAGCTTCTCGCCGAGAAGCGCCAGCTCGGCATCGGTCACGCTCGGCCCGTACTCATTGATCTCGGTCTGCTGATTGCCCGTGGGGTCAACCACAGCCGTTGATGTACGCGACTCATCACCAATGCGCACGAAGTCGTTGAGGAT
>JBMOGE010000007.1:0-48211 GCA_049318525.1 Miltoncostaeaceae bacterium | reverse complement strand
CGTTTGACCACGGCGCACCGCTGACCCGCTACCACTCCATGTGCATGGTCGTTCTGGGATCACGTGTCTTCGACCATCGTGGACACGCCGAAGCCGCCACCGGAGGTGATCACCGTCTCGCGTGATCCTCGTACTCCTCGAGCGGGGCACGGGCTGCGTGGGCTGCCCGTGCCCCCTCACCTCCCGCCACTCATGGCACGCCGCGCCAAGGTCTCGTGGCTCCCGCGGATGGCACCGCATACAAAGCGCAGTATCCGCGCCCGCTTCACCTAGCGTCGGACAAAATCGGCGATCTGCTGTTCATCCAAGTTCGGTTCGCCCACCACGTATGAGATTCCGTTGACGTAGCGCGGGATACCGGCCAGCACCACGCGGTCGGCCGGGCTCGACGTAAGGCGCCACTGAAGCCAGCCGAGCTTCATCAGGTCGGGCGTCCCCATATCGGTGCCGATCGCCCGGATGACCCCGGCCCCATTCCAGGGGGAGAAGGGGATGGTGGTGAGCGACGCCATCTTGCCCTTCACGCCGGTCACGAACGCCTGCTGGCGGGCGGCCCGGTGAAAGTCGTCGTCACACTTGCGCACGCGTACGAACTTGAGGGCCTCATCGCCGTTCAGGTCGATCTGGCCCGCGGGAAAGCTGACCGTGGTGCCCCCCGGGTACTTGCAGTTGCGAAGCGCCGTGGGGTTGTTCACCGTAATTCCCCCGATGTCGTCCACCATCTTCTTCACGCCGTTGAAGTTGATGGTGACGATGTGGTGAATGGGCAGGCCCGTGAGGTCGCGGACCGCCGTGATGATGCCCTTCTGCCCACCCAGGTAGTACGCGGCGTTGATCTTGTCGGCACGCTGCCCCGGAAGACTCACGCGGAAGTCACGGGGGATGGACAGCCACTTCACCTTGCCCGCACCTGGATCGGTGCGCATGAGCATGATCGTGTCGGCGCGGCTTCGGGTCTCGCCCGGACGTGCATCCGATCCGATGATGAGCGTGTTCTGCGGGCTCGACAGCATGGCGGCCCCTGGCGTGAGGGCCTGCCTCGCGCTTGCGGTGATGCGGTTGTTCGCCTGATCGACGGCGCCGTCAATCGCCATAAATCCGAAGACCCCCCACGCCACGAGCCCGAGCACCACCACCACGCCCGCACGCCATGTCCAGCCCCACACGCCCATGCCGCGAAATGACCACCACTTGCGTGGCGGTCTTGGCGGATCGGAGAGCGGAATGGGGTCAGGGCGCTCAGCTGCGGCAGCACCCTCAGTGAGGGACTTCAGGCCGTCAAGCCCCTCTGAGGATTTGCCAGCGCCTCGCGCCTTGAAGCGGCGGTATGGCTTGGTGTGGGGCGGCATCGGCCTGCGATGGTACCTTCGCCGCCAGCGTTCCCGGTTCCCGGAGGGTATGGATGGCCGTCATCGGCATTGACGTGGGTGGCACCAAGATCGCGGCCGGGCGCCTCGGCACCGACTTCTGCGTCGAGCGATCAGTGGTCATTCCCACTCCCCACGGGGGAATCGAGATCGTGGACGCGATTGCCGCCCTGTGTGCCGATCTGGGGTCCGACTCAACCGCGCCGATCACCGCAATCGGGGTGGGGTTGCCCGCCACGATTGACGCCGTCACTGGCCGCGTGGCCCACTCCGTGCACACGGGAATGAGCGATTTCGATGCCGCGGGGCCGCTCGAGGTACGCACGGGCCTGCCCGTTGTGCTCGACAACGATGCCAACCTGGCGCTTCTCGCCGAACACCGCATGGGGGCCGCTCAGGGGTCGGAGACCGCCCTGTTGCTCACCCTCGGCACCGGCGTGGGCGGCGGCATCGTCATCGGCGGCCAGATATTTCGTGGCGGTCGCGGACATGGTGCAGAACTGGGGCACATCTGCGTCGACGGGGACGGCCCTCCGTGCCAGGGCGACTGTCCGGGCCACGGCTGCCTGGAGACCATGTGCAGCGGCACCGCGATTACGCGCGACCTGCGGGCCTTCGCTGTGGCCAACCCCGACACCGCCCTGGGTGCCCTGCAGGCAGTTGGCGAGCTCGATTCCCGCTCCGGGCTCGCACTGGCACGGGATGGCGACTCCGACGCCCTTCAGGTGTTCGCCGGGGCCGGCCGCTGGCTGGGCGTGGGCGTGGCGTCGCTCTGCAACGCATTCGACCCGGATGTGGTCGTGATCGGTGGCGGCGTGTCGGATGCCGGGGAACTGATTCTGGGGCCAGCCCGTGAGGAGTACCTCGCACGGGCGCTGCCGCCCACACGCCGCGCCGAGGTCGTGCGGGCCACCTTTGGTCCTGAGGCAGGCATGGTTGGTGCGGGAATCCTGGCGGCGGACACCATATGAGCGGATCACTCGTGGTGGTGGCCACACCCATTGGCACGCTCGATGATCTATCGCCCCGCGCCGCCGCCGCACTGCGCGATGCCGATGTGGTGGCCTGCGAGGACACCCGACGCACCGCCGTGCTGCTGCGCCACGCCGGTTCGGATACCCCCATGGTGCCCACGCACGAGCACAACGAGGCCTCGCGCGCGGCCGATCTGGTGCGGCGCATGAATGAGGGCGCCACGGTGGTGCTGGTGAGCGACGCCGGCATGCCCGGGGTCAGCGATCCCGGCGCGCGCGTGGTGGCCGCCGCGGTGCAGGCCGACATCCCGGTCACGGTCATTCCGGGCGCTGGTGCGGTGGAGACCGCGCTGGTGGCGTCGGGCCTTTCGACGGGCACGGGGTACGCATTCGCCGGCTTCGCCCCGCGGAAGGCGGGTGAGTTGGCCGCCTTCATCGCCCGCATCGATACCTGGGGTGATCCGGTGGTGGTGTTTGAGGGGCCCAAGCGGGTGGCGGCGCTCATGCGTGCGCTGGCCGATCACGATCCCGGCCGTCAGGTGGCGGTGTGCCGTGAACTGACAAAGATGCACGAGGAGATCATCCGCGGAACGGCATCGGCGCTGGCCGAGCGCATCACCGAGCCGCTGCGCGGCGAGGTGGCTGTGGTCATCGCGCCACCGTCGGAGCCGCCGCCGCTCGATGAGGCCGCGCTCGCCATTGCGCTCATGCCCATGATCGAGGCCGGGATGAGTCCGGCCCGCGCGGCTGATGTGGTGGCCACGCTGGGGGCGGCGCCCCGGAACGCCGCCTATCGCGCGGCGCTGGCCGCCGCGGTAATGCGAGACTCCGCGTAGGCGAGGGCCGCCGCCGCATCGGCGGGCAGGTCTGCCCGGGCCCTGCGCTCACGTGCGACGTCGCCCGCCACCACTGCGCGCGCCACCGACTCGCCGGGGGCAACCACCTGCACCCAGCCACCGCCAAGGGGTGTGGCCACCGTTGCGGCATCGTCGGCCCGCAGCACCCCACCCGGCCCATGCACTTCGAGCCCGGCCGAGAGATCCACGGTGACTCCGTCCACCATTCCCTCGCTGCGGTGTGACGACCATCCCCCGCCCTGTACGGGCCCGGGGATGGGAAGGCCAAGGGCATTCGCAGCTGCCGCGGCGTCGCAGGCAGCCACCTCAACATCCACATCTCCGGGCCGGTCACTGCCCCCAAGCAGCAGCCGGCCGGCACTGCCCGCGAGGCGCCATGTGACGCCCGCGGCGTGCAGACGCGCAGCCACTGCCGTGACTGTGGCGAGGACGTGCGCCGGGGATGGGCTCGCCGCCGCTATCCTGCTGCCTCCGTGTCCGATTCGTTCTTCATCACCACGCCGATCTATTACGTGAACGCCGACCCCCACGTGGGGCATGCGTACACCACGATCATGGCCGACGTCATCGCCCGCCACCACCGGCAGCTGGGCGACGATGTGTTTTTCCTCACGGGTACCGATGAGCACGGCGCCAAGATCGCGCAGGCTGCCGAGGCCCTGGGTCGCACCCCGCGTGAGCACGCAGATGAACTGTCGGGCCGGTTCCGGGCTCTGGGTGCGGTACTCGGTGCCACCAACGACTTCTTCATCCGTACCACCGACGATCAGCACAAGGCGGTGGTGCAGCAGCTCATTCAGCGCATGCACGACAAGGGTGACATCTACAAGGGCAGCTACGGCGGCTGGTACTGCACCTCATGCGAGACCTTCTACAACGAGGGCGATCTGGCGGAGGGGCAGCAGTGCCCCACGCACCAGCGCCCGGTGGAGTGGATCGAAGAGGAGAACTGGTTCTTCCGTCTGTCGGCATATCAGGAGCGCCTGCTCGCGCAGTACGAGGCCGTGCCGCAGTTCGTGCGCCCGAAGTCGCGCATGAACGAGGCGCGCAGCATGGTGGAGATGGGGCTTGACGATCTCTCGATGAGCCGGGCTCAGGTGGAGTGGGGCGTCACGGTGCCGTGGGATCCCACGCACACCGTGTACGTGTGGGTGGATGCCCTCTTCAACTACTACACGGCCCTGACCTACGCGCGGCCGGGCGAGGACCTGCTGGACCGCTTCTGGCCGCCCACGGTGCAGTTGATGGCCAAGGACATCCTCAAGTTCCACGCCGTCATCTGGCCTGCGCTGCTGATGAGCGCCGACCTTGCGCTGCCCGACCGCCTGTTCGTGCACGGGTACATCCTCAAGGGCGGCGAGCGCCTGTCGAAGACCACCGGCAACATCGTCGATCCATTTCCGTACATCGAGCGCTACGGCCTTGATGCGCTGCGCTACTACCTGGCGCGCGAGATCCGGTTCGGTGACGACGGCACGTTCACCGACGAAGGCTTTCACCAGCGCTACACCAGCGAACTGGCCAACGACTTCGGCAACCTGCTGTCGCGCTCGGCCAAAATGGTGGAGCGCTACCGCGATGGCGTGGTACCGGCCAACCCCGGTGGAGACGCCGATCTGGCCGCCGAGTGTGATGCCGCCCGCGATGCGATGTGCGCGCACTTCGCGAAAGACGACATCACGGGTGCGGTCGAGGCGGCGTGGGTATGGATCCGCCGGCTCAACCGCCTGGTGGAAGAGCGCGAGCCCTGGGTGCTGGCCAAGGATGACGCCAACGCCGCCGCGCTCGACCAGGTGCTGTTCAGCCTGATCGCGGGCCTGCGCGTGGCGGCCATCCTGCTGTGGCCGGTCATCCCCGGATCATGCGAGAAGGTACTGGTGGCGCTGGGCGAGCCCGTGGACCGGGTATCTCTGAGCGCCGCAACGTGGGATGGCGGCACGCCGAACGCCGTGGTGGCCCCGGGCGACCCGCTGTTTCCACGCATCGAGGTACAGGAGCCGACGGCATAGTCGATTCGCATTGCCATCTGCCGTCGTGCGACGACTCCGTGCCCGATCTCATCGCGGCCGCGTTGGATGCCGGGGTCACACGCATGGTCACCATCGGTTGCGGCCGCGAGTCGTCAGAGCAGGCGGTGGCCCTGGCTGATGCGCACCCCGAGGTGTGGGCTGCCGTGGGGGTGCACCCGGTGGATGCCGGCAAGGGCAACTGGCGCGATTCGGATGTCGATTGGATCCGCGACCTGGCCCAGCACGATCGCGTGGTGGCCATCGGCGAGTGCGGGCTCGACTACTTCCATGACCGCACCACGCCCGATGACGCCATTCGTGCCTTTCGTGCCCAGTGTGAGATCGCGGCCGATCTGGACATGCCGCTGGTCATCCATACGCGCGATGCGGCCGACGACACCATGGTCATCCTGCGTGAGGCAGGCACCTCGCGGATCATCCTCCACTGCTTCTTGATTCCCGAGTATCTCGATGAGGCCGCTGACCGGGGCTGGATGATGAGCTTGGCGGGGCCGGTGACCTTCCCGAAGAACACTGCGCTGCGCGAGGCCGCACCGCGAATCCCCGAGGCCCAGTTGCTGGTGGAGACCGACGCGCCCTACCTGGCTCCCGTGCCCATGCGTGGCAAGCGCAACCAGCCGGCATTTGTGGCCCACACACTCGAATGCGTCGCCGCGCTGCGGGGCGTGGGCATCGACCACCTCGACGCGGCCACCACGGCCAACGCCGCACGAATCTTCGGCTGGTGAGCGGCTCCCCGGATCGCGTCGGCACGCAGCGCCTGATGGAGCGCCACGGAATCCGGCCCGATACCGATCTTGGCCAGCACTTCCTGCTGGACGAGAATCTGGTCGATCTGGCAATTCGTATGGCCGAGGTGGGCCCCGATGACGTGGTGCTTGAGATCGGGCCGGGCCTCGGAACACTCACCGCGGCGCTCGCCCGCACCGCGCGCACGGTGCACGCCATTGAGTGTGACCGCCGCATGGAGCCCCCGCTCACTGAGACCACCACGGGTGTTGGCGACGTGCGGGTGATCTGGGGCGACTGCATGAAGGTGGACCTGACGGCGCTCGACCCCGCACCAACCCGGGTCGTGAGCAATCTGCCGTACCACGTGGCCACCCCCGTGCTGGTGGAGACCATCGCCCAGTTGCCCCAGGTGGGGATGTGGGCGCTCATGACGCAATCCGAGGTGGCCGACCGCTGGCTCGCCGCTCCCGGATCGCGCATGTACGGCGGGCCGTCGGTCACCATTCAGTTGGCCGCCGAGCCGGCCGGCCGTCGCAAGGTGGGTCGCGAGGTGTTCTCACCCCGCCCCCGCGTTGACTCGGCGCTGATCGCCCTCAGACGCACCGGCCCCGCGCCATCGGCCGAGGTGCGGTCACTGGTGCGCGCCGCATTTGCCGTGCGCCGGAAGACCCTCGCAAACTCCCTGGGGCAGGCTGGCGCCGACCGTGCCGCCGTACGCGAGGCGCTCGTACGCATGGGTATCTCCGAGGCGGCCCGCCCGGAGGATCTTCCACCGTCGGCCTACCCCGAGCTCGCCCGGGAAATCGCATGGACCGGCGCATGAGCATCACGGTGTTCGCCCCCCCGAAGGTGAACCTGCGCCTCCTGGTGGGGCCGGTGCGCGCAGACGGGTATCACCCACTGCGCTCACTCATGGTGGCCCTCGACGGCCCCGCGGATTGCGTAACGGTCGCCCGGGCCGCGGAGCGAGCGGTTCGCTGTCCGGGCATCGACGGCCCGGCAAACCTCGCGTGGACCGCCCTCGACGCGCTCGAGGCCGAGGTGGGGGAGCCGCTCCCGCCGCTCGCGGTGGATATCGACAAGGTGCTGCCGTCGCAGGCCGGGGTGGGTGGTGGCTCAAGCGACGCCGCCGCCGTTCTTCGCGGCGCCAACGAACTGCTGGGTCTCGGTCTTCTGCCGGAGCGCCTCGAGCGCGCCGCCGCCGCCGTGGGGTCGGACGTGCCGTTCTTCATCCGCGGCGGTGCGCAGTGGGCGACCGGACGCGGTGAGATGCTGGAGCCCGCATCGGCCCCGGCATTCGAGTGCGTCATCGTCGCACCCGGTGTGGGCCTGTCCACGGCAGCTGTGTACGCGGCGTTTGATGCCCTCCCCGCACCTGAGGCGCATACCGCCGATGGTGCACCACCAGCGCACGCTGCGGGGCTCGGGGCCTGGTGCCGTAACGACCTATGGCCAGCGGCGCGCGCACTGGCACCCGACCTCGCCCGTCTCAGCGATGCCCTTCTCCGTGCGGGTGCGTCACCGGCGCTGCTGTGCGGAAGCGGGTCGGCGTTCTGCGGGGTATCTGCCACGGCTGCTCGGGCCGATGCAATCGCCGAGCAGATGAGCGATGAGATCCCCGGTGCGCGCGTGCTGCGTGCCCGATTCCCCGGGGCGGGCTAGACCCGGGCCGGTGCGGAGCCGAGCGGCATCGTGACGCTCAACACCGCACCGCCCTCCGGGGCAGACCGCAGCTGCCACTCCGTCCCGGCGGCCTCATCCAGCAGCGATGACCCGAGCCCCGGTGCGCCGCCCGTGGGGCCGATGCCGTCATCGCGCACGGTGATGCGCACGCTGTCGCCGGGCGCCGGATCCACCGTCACGGCCACCGCCAGCGCCTGGCCATGCTTGCGCGCGTTGCTGATGGCCTCCTCCACCACACGGGTCACCCGCGGTACGTCGGCCGGTCCCATATCCCGGACATCGACATCGATGTCGATGGTGACTGCCACGAAACCCTCCCAGAGCGCGGACTGGGCAAGGAGCGCCTCCGTCAGGGAGTGGTCGGGGATGGCCTGGCGCTGCGGGCTGTCAAATGCCAGTTGCGCCTTGGCGATGGCGGTGTCCAGCGCCCGTGGGTCCCCTGTGCGCGACGCCTCATCAATGGCAAAGGCTGTTGCCAGCAGGTGGCTCTGGAGCGTGCCATGAACGTACTGGGCGAGTTCGCGGCTCACCCGTACGAACTCCCGGTTGGCCGCGAGTGACGTGATCTGCCGCTCGTCGACGGCGAATTCCATCGCACGCATCCGTGGTGTGCCCTCGGCGATGGTGCGGGCCGCGACCGCAGTGAGGAGCGTCATCATCGGCACCCACGCGATGATCGCCCCCAGAATCGTCCAGGGGTAGGCAGCATCGAAGAGAACCCGGCCGATGGCGAAGTTGATGACCATGAGGCACGTCGCAGCTGCAGCTCCGATCGGCAGTTCCATGTGCGCGAGATGCGGGCGCCGGGCCACGACACGCCTGGTGAGGGCCAGGGCGCACCAGACGAGCACGCCGGCAACGCTGGCGCGGACCAGCGCGGCGGGGATGCCCGTGCTGGACGTGATGACGGACACGCCCGTCACAGCGATAAGGACTGCGGTCCAGCCGGGAATCACGGTGAGCGCAGCCACAAGGGAGCCCAGTGACCGTGCAACTCCCGGTGCCGGAATGGGATCGGTCGCGGCACCGGCGAGGCGTGCGCTCAGGGGGCGAAGATCGCGGTCAACCGCGTTGGTGAGGCCTCGCGCGAAGTCGGCGTGCGTACGACCGTCAGTTCCGGCCCCCGCCAACTCGAGTTGCTCGCGGATCTCGGCGGTGGCACTGGTGATCTCGGCCTCAATCGCGACCCGCATCGCCTCGCCGAGCACGGCACGGGACACGTCCTGCGAGCGGATCTCCAGCAACTGGCGCATCATCGCGGCGCGTCTGATCCGGCTGATCTCAATCTCGCTGGATACCGCAGCACAACCAGTGAGCACCAGCACGGTCAGCACGATGGATTGCCCGAATGTCGTCCACAGCGAGGGGACGGAGTCCGTTGAGAATGCCCGGATGATGGGCACGGCGATGAGCGCCCAGACAGCCCCGGAGACGGCTCCATAGGCAATCACCCACCATGTGGGAACGGGCACCGCGCCGCGGTTGCGGAATGCGGTTCGGTCGACGAGAACGGCGACCACCACGACGCCGAGCATCCCCGCGAGCCATCCGACGATGACACCGACGCTCCAGGTCTTGAACTGGAGGCTCCGGCCGAGTGATGCCAGCAACGTGACGGCCGCCAAAATCAACGTACCCCGCGCGGACACCGCCCACCGTCCGCCGATACGCGCACCGCGCGTTGCGCTCTGTTCAGTCACCGTGTTCGGGGATGGCCGCACCTGTCATGCGAAGGTATTCGCGTGCGATCAGTACGCGCCTGTTTCCGGCGCCGCCCGGGATCTGGAGTTCCACCGCGATGCGCCCGATAATCCGCTCGACCGACGATTCGCTTACGAACCTGGCTGTGGCGATCTGCGTATTCGACATGCCGGCTGCCACCAGCCGCATCACGTCGATCTGCGCATCGGTCAGATTGCTGCGGGCGGGCTGGGGCGAGCCCACGTGCCCGTCGCCGTTCCGCGCTGCGACGATCGCGCGGTCAAGCAGATCGGCCAGGTGGTGCGCATCGCCGGTGCGACCCTTTACCGCGTAGATGGCGTCACCGGGGAGGTGACTCACGTTGCGTCCGGTCAGGCGGGGGTCCTCGTACGAGGAGAGAATGACCAGGCCGATGGAGGGCAGCATTCTGCGGAGTTCGGTTGCAAGGTCAACACCGCTGGGCCCTGCCCCCAGGTCGAGGTCGAGCATGGCGGCGTCGGGCGCACGACGCCGGGCGATGCGGATGGCCTCGGCAGCGCTGCCGGTCTCGCCCACCACGTCGACACCGGCGTTTACGAGCGCGCCGCTCAGCGTCATACGGGTGAAGTCATTGTCTTCCACCACCAGCACACGCGGGGGTGATCCGGGCAGGGCCGGGCCATCCATCTGGAGCCTCCGGGTCGGTCCCGAAGACGATATCCGGCCAAGGGCACCCCCATGTGGGGGTGCCCCTCAGTCGTGCGGCGTCAGGTGGGCTTCGTTGCGCGGCCGCGCAACGACACGGCCTCTCTCTTGCCGGTGATCGAGTGGATGGCTGCAAACTGCAGCATCGTCCCCTTGATCCCTGCGTACGACCCAGTGCCCCCGGTGATCTGGCCTGCACCGGTGAACGTGATGTGCAGGCGCGTGACGCTGTAATTGGAGAGGCAGTTGCCGGTCACCGTGCCATTGGCGTTGGTGATCGTGAACGTCGTCTTGGCAATGCCGGTGGGCGGCGACAGCGTGTACACCAGCGTGATGTCACCACTGCCGATGGGGCTGCCCTTGACCGTGCCGACGTCCTGCAGCACCGTGGGGCTGATGACGGTATCGAGGTGGGTCTTGCCTGCGATGTGAACCCCGACGGAAGCAGTCGCCGGTGCGGCTGATGCGGTGCCGGCGGTCCAGATGCCCATCGTTGCCAGCAAGGCCACGAGGCCCGTTCGGATAATCGAGCGCAGCCTCATGCCATACCGCTTCGGAACGCGGGAGCGGGCATGGGGGGCTCGATCGTGCTGGGCAGCGGCTGGAGCCGCTCGGCCTGCACCTTGTTCAGCTTTGCGAGCAGGCGTACGAACTGCCGCTGCTCCTCGGGTGTTCGTGTGTAGCCGCGGTACGCCAAGTTCGTCGTCTCCAGGGGGTCCTTTTGCAGGTCGTACATCTCATACTCAGGTGGCGCCACATCCGGGGCCACCGAGTAGTACTTGGCGAACTTCCAGCGGGATTCGCGGATACCCACGATGTGCTGCGGCGCAGGGATGTACGGGCCGCTGGCCTGGCCTGCCTGGAAGTCGTCGTACGTAAACACCACGTAGTCCTGCACGGCCTTCTTCTTGCCGAGGACGATGCCCGAGTAGTCCACGCCGGACGTGGCCACCTGCGTCGCCCCGACAAGGCTGGCGAGGGTCGGCACCATGTCCACGTGTGACACCAGCGCACTGCTGGTGCGCGGCTTCGGGAAGAGGCTCGGGTTCGAGTACACGAGCGGAATGCGCAGCGACTCGTCGTACATGTTGAAGTTCTTCTGGCGCAGGCCGCCGTGGGCCAGTCCCATCTCGCCATGGTCGGCCGTGCGGATGATGAGCGACTGCTCGTACACCGACGGACCACCGGCAACCAGGCTCACCGACTTGAGCGCCGCAAGCATGTCGAGCAGGTGCGCATCACTCGACTTCATGAGGTTCCCGTAGAAGTTGAGGTAGCGAAGGCGCTGCGACCGCTTGGTGATGCGACCCGACAGCTGGAAGAGCTTGAGGAACAACTCCTGCGCGCGCGGCTTGGTGCTGAGGTCCTCGTCCCATGTGGCAGGAAGACCGATGTCGCCCTGCAGGTCCTGGTTTGAGAAGCCGGCTGCGGCGTAGTTCTTGGGGTAGCCGAGCACGTCGTGCGGGTTGACGATCGAGACGATCAGGCAGAACTTCTGCTGGTTCGCCGGCAGGCTCTGCCTGAGGGTGGGCCACGCCTTGATGAACTGCAGCACGCCCTCGGTGCCCTCGGTGTAGTCACCCACCGACGCCATGTAGCGATCGTCGTTGGCCGCAAGGCCGGCACCCATCTGGGGAATGGACTGGTCGGCACCAGCGTCTTCCGGGTTCCAGCGGTACCACCCGTACGGCAGGAGCATGTCCACGGGCTCTGTGGTGGGCTGCGGCGGATACATCGCGTTGCGTGTGTTGGCATCGGCGGGTGCACTGGCGGGCGGGTACTTGCTGCAGTGCCACTTGCCCTTGTACACGGTGTAGTAGCCCGCATCCGCCATGACCTGCGCGATGTTGGGGAGCGAATTCGCCTCGGTCTGGCCAACCGACTGGGCTGCGGCGGCCGACGGGAAGGGCAGGTCAACCTGCGGGTAGCTCGCCCCGTACATGTCGGTCTCGAGCGTGTACTTCACACCTGTCTGTGCGGGGAAGCGACCCGAGAAGAAGGTAGAACGCGCCGGTGAGCACATGCATGCATTCGTGGTGGCGTTGGTGAACGTGAGGCCGTTCTTCTGGAGCATCGTGAGCCCCGGCAGGTTCTTCTCGGACCAGCCCGGGGGGAAGTGCTGGATGTACCGCTCCTGGTCGGTCATGAAGATGATCATGTTCATGTCCGCCGGATTGCCGCTGGGCGCCGGACTCGTGGTGGCACTCGAGCCTTTCGCGAGTGCCCCCGACGCCGCGCCGCCCAGGTAGATGGAACCAGCGGTCACCGCGCCTGCCTGCAGGAAGCGCTTGCGCGAGAAACCGCCGGACTGTTCGGGTGCTTCGGGAGTGTCGGTCATGCCGGCAATCCTAGCCACGGCCGTTCCCGGGCCCCGTCCAATCGGGTGCATGTGGGATATCCCTCACGCGGTGCGGCCGGGGCGGGGTGGGCCTGCCCCGGGGTGCGGCTACTGGCGCCCTGTGCGTGTGCCGGCCCGCGTACCGGCGTCGCTTCGCACCTGCACCAGATCGGGCGGGTTGAGTGCGAGCAGTTCGGGCACGGTGACAGCCTTGAATCCCCGGCGACGGATCTCGGGCAGTAGGCGGTTGACCGCCTTGGCCGTCTGGCCGCGGTTCTCGTGCAGCAGGATGATGGAACCCGGGGTGATGAACTGCTCGCTGCGCCTCAGGATCTCAGTCCATGGAGCACCCAGCGAATCGCGTGAGTCCTGGGTCCACAGCACCTGCAGCATGCGCTTCTGATTGAGCCAGTTCTGCACCGCGCTTGTGCTGGCGCCGTACGGGGAGCGAAACAGCATCACCGGCGTGCCGGTGATGCGTTCCGACGCGGCCACGCTCGTGGCCACCTGCGAGATCTGCTGCGGCACCGGCAGCCCGGGCAGGTGATGGTGCGACCACGTGTGATCGCCGAGCGCCTGATCACGCGCCTCGCGCCTCAGCGTGTCCGGCCAGTTGGCGAAGTTCTTGCCGTTTGTGAAGAACGTGGCGCGGAATCCGTACCGCCGCATCTCGTTCATCACCTTGACGGTGCCGGGCCCCGGGCCGTCATCGAAGGTGAGCGCCACGTACCGCTTCTGGTTGCCGGCCCGGTAGATGGGCACCCCCGCTGCTGCCACGCGCTGCACCGCGGCCTGCTGATCCGCCTTCGATGGCATGGGATCCGTTGGCATCGGCGTGTTGGTGGCGAGCACCGGTGCAGCGGTCAGTACGAGTGCCCCGAGGGCAATTGCTGTTCGCACCGGTGCGCAATTCATGCGCCGTAGTCAAGCACGCGTTCGTGCAGGACCTGTTGCGGTGTGCCATACCGCAACCAGCGGCGCTCCGGGCGCTGTTAGCCTCGCGCACGTGAGCGAATTTCAGCTGATCATTGACGAGGAGCCTCCCGGGCAGGGCGCCCGCTGGCATCGCGCCATGCTGGGCCGACGTGTGCTGATTGCGGTGCTGCTCGCGGCCGTTGAGGCCGTCGTACTACTGGTGCTGCGCCCGTCGCTCCTCTGGGTCATCCTCGGCGCGGCCGTGGTGCTGGCCGCCTGCGCGGGAATGATCGGACGCGTCGGCCCGGGCATCGGGCGCGACGCGCTGGTGATCGTGGGCGGCGCCCAGGCGATCCTCATCGCCATTCCTCTGGCCATTGGCTTTGGAATTCTCGTTGCGGTCATTGCCGGCATCGTGCTGGTGGCGGGCCTGGTGTTCGTCGCGTTCGCGAGGAAGACATGATGGCAATGCACGCGACCCCCCCCGCAATGGTCGCGCCTGTCAGCCCCCGACCGGCCCACCGGTTTGGATCCATGCAGGTCGATCCCGACACCGCCGCACTCACCGCGCAGCCCTATCTGCGGGCCATTCGCTGGGTCGCCTCGCCCGCACCGGTCAACGTGCCCATCGTGGCCGTGCTTGACACCGGCGTGACGTCCACGGCCGCGGGCCTTTCGAACCGTCTCAACACCGCATTGGCCACCACGTTCGTCACCGGGGGCAACGCGCTGGTGGATACCGAGGGCCACGGTACGCATGTGGCAGGCATCATCGCCACCGTGGCGTCGGGCACTGCCACGCGCCCGGGGGTGTCGATACTTCCAGTCCAGATCGCCGATGCTCAGGGGCAGACCTCCGCGCAGGCCATGGCGGCGGGTATCCGGTATGCGGTGTCGCGCAACGCCAAGGTGATCAACCTCAGCCTGCAGGGCGCGGGCTTCTCGAAGATCGAGCAGGACGCCATCAACGACGCCACCCGTGCCGGCGTGCTGGTGGTGGCATCGTCGGGCAACACCGGCGGCACGGCCAAGGAGTACCCGGGCGCATACCGCCACGTGCTGGCCGTGGGCGCGGTTGACAACGCCGGGCAGCCCCTCGCGGAGTCGACCCAGGGACTTCAGGTGGCCATCGCGGCCCCCGGGCAGGACATCTCGTCGAGCGGCAACAACGGCGCCACTGGCGGCCCGAGGTTTGCGAATCGCACCGGCACCTCAATGGCCGCCGCCATCATCAGCGGCGTTGCCGCCCGCCTGCTGGCTGCGCGCCCCACGTTGAGCCCGTCGCAGGTCACTGAGCTCATTATGGGATCCCCGCGGCCGCTCAACAGCGGCACCGATCGCGCCCGCGGCACCGGCGTGGTGGATCTGGTGCGGGCGCTTCGTGCCAAGACCCCGGTCAACGACTCCGCCGAGCCCGATGACGATCCGCCAAATGCCCGGATCCTCCCCGCACTCATTGCCAAGGGACAGTTTCAGGGTGAGCGGTATGGTCGGCTTCGCACTTGGTCAGACGTACGCGATGGTGCCGTTGTGCACATGAACGCCGGGCAGACGCTCACGGCCGAGGCCGTGGTGTCGAACATGGCCGACGTGGACATGTACCTGTGGCGACCCAACTCCCCGGTGTACCGCGGCGGCGCGGTGTTCGCGCGCCAGTGGCTGGCGGTGGGGGCGGTGAACCCGGGCAGTACCGAGAACCTGAAGTACACGGCCTCACGGGCGGGCGATTATGTGCTGGAGGTACGTCTGGCCGGTGCCACGCGGCTGGTGCGACCCACGTACCAGCTGCAGGCGCAGGTATCCGGATAGCAACACGCGCTGGATCGGCCCAGCGAAATGGGCGATGATCACCTGATGGCGACAACCAGCGCACAGGCACGGGACCTCGCGGATCCGGGCCTCTATGTCAATCGCGAGCTCTCGTGGCTCGACTTCAACGCGCGCGTGCTCGAGCTTGCCGAGGATCCATCGCAGCCGCTCCTGGAGCGCTGCAAGTTTCTCGCGATCTTCTCGAGCAATCTCGATGAGTTCTTCATGGTGCGCGTTGCAAGCGTGCTGGATGCCCTTGAGGCCGGACGTCCATCATCGACGCCCGATCAGCTTCCGCGCGAGGCGGTGCTCGCAGGAATCCGCGAACGCGTGCTGGTGATGAGTGCCCGCCAGTCGGCGTGTTGGCGTGATGACGTGCGCCCCGCCCTCGCGCGCGAGGGAATCGTCATCGCCAACTTGAAGGATCTGCCCGCCGATGACCGGGCCGACCTCGATCGCCGGTTTGAGCGCGAGATGGCATCCATCCTCATTCCGCTGGCAGTGGGGCCGGGCCTGCCATTCCCGTACATCAGCGGGCTGGCACTCAACCTTGGTCTGGATGTGCACGATCCCCGCACGGGTGAGTCGCGGTTCGCCCGGATCAAGGTACCCAACATGATTCCCCGGCTCGTCCGGGCCGGCGAGACCCTGGTGCCGGTGGAGCAGGTCATCGGCGCGCATCTCGACAAGCTCTTCCCAGGCATGGAGATCCGCCGACGTGTGTTCTTCCGCGTCACACGCGACGCCGACTTCTCGATCAGCGACGAGGCCGACGACCTGCTCAATGCGGTGGAGCACGAGCTCAGCCGTCGTCGGTTCGGCGGCCCGGTGCGCCTTGAGGTGGAGGCAGAGAGCAGTCAGACCCTGCTCGAGGAGATCAAGGCCGGCATCGGCATTGGCGACCGCGACGTGTATCCCGTCGCGAGCCTGCTCGACCTCACCTGCCTGTGGCAGATCGCGGGGAGCGACCGACCGGATCTGAAGGACAAGCCGTGGGAGCCGCGCGAGCCCGCCCGCCTGATGGATGGCGATGAGCAGGGCGACATATTCGCCGAGATCCGCCGGGGCGACATACTTGTGCACCACCCGTATGACTCATTCGAGGCGAGCGTCGCGCGGTTCGTGCGCGAGGCGTCGGAAGACCCGGATGTGGTGACCATCGAACAGACCCTGTACCGCACCTCGGGCGACACGCCCATCGTGCCGGCACTCATCCGTGCTGCCGAGCGTGGCAAGGGCACCGTGTGTCTGGTGGAACTGAAGGCCCGCTTCGACGAGGAACGCAACATCCGCTGGGCCAAGGCGCTGGAGCGGGCGGGTGTGCACGTGGTGTACGGCCTGCCCGGGCTCAAGACCCACGCGAAGTTGTGCCTGGTGGTACGCCGGGAGGGCAACCGCCTTCGCCGATATGCCCATATCGGTACGGGCAACTACCACCCGACCACCGCGCGTCTGTACACCGACATCGGGCTCTTCACCTGCCGCGACGAGGTGGTGGATGACGTTGCCGACCTCTTCAACTACCTCACGGGCTTCTCGCACGCGCCCGAGTACCGCACCACGCTGGTGGCCCCAGAGCACCTGCGCGACCGCATTATCGAGGCCATCGACCATGTGACCGCCCGGCAGGCCGACGGCTACCCCGGTCATATCCGTCTCAAGCTCAACTCGTTTATCGATGGCCCCATCATCCGTGCGCTGTTTCGTGCGTCGCAGGCCGGCGTGCCCATTGAGGTGCTTGTGCGCGGTATCTGTGGGTTCCTGCCCGGAATCCCGGGGGTGAGTGAGAACATCCACGTCACCTCGGTGGTGGGGCGCTTCCTCGAGCACTCGCGCATCTTGGCGTTCGACAGCGGTGATGAGCGCCGTGTGCTCATGGGGTCGGCCGACTTCATGGCGCGCAATCTCGATGACCGGGTCGAGCTCATCACGCCCATCGAGGACCCCGCGCTGGCCGATGAGATGGTGGCACTGATCGACCTGATGCTGGCCGATACCGCCAATGCATGGGCGCTGCAGCCCAATGGGGAATGGGTGCGGCGCCACCCCGATGAGGGCATCGCGGCGTTCGCGAGCCAGACGGCCCTGATGGATCTGGCGGCGCCCCGTCCGGCACCGAGCCCGAGGGATGACGCCTGACCCCCCGGTGCGCGATAAGGTGGGCCGCGTGACCACCGAGAATGAAGCACTCACCGATGCACCCACATGGACCCCGGCCGAGAAGCCGGTGTTCAATTCACCCGCGGCCGATCTGAACCAGCTGCGCAACGAGGCCAAGCGCATCGCCGACGCGGCCCCCGGGCAGCCCGTGCATGACGCGGTCCTGTCGCGCGCCCGGGCCCTGGCGACCGCGCTCGACCACGATCTGGGCCTCCCCGAGCAGTCCAACGGCCTGTCGTACGCCGACCTGGCCGTGCTGCTGTCGCAGTCGCGGTAGGTCCGTCGGTGGCCGGCCGGGTGTCCAGTGGCCTGCGGGCGCTGTGGGCTCTTACGGTTGCCGTGACCGCACGGGTGGCCCGCCATGGGCAGATGGCCCGTGCCAGCCAGTTCGCCTACGTGGCCTTTCTGGCATCCATCCCGTTTATGTTCGTGCTGGTATCGGTGCTCGGCCTCATCGCAAGCCCATCCGACTACGCCGAGCTGATCAACCGCACGCGCGGCACCATCCCCGACCAGGTCGCCGACTTCCTGGACAGCCTGCTGCAGGCCGCATCGGCCAGCACCTCCCAGTCGGCCATCTTCCTGGCAATCGGACTGATCGCCGGCCTGTGGCTTGCCGGCAATGTCACCGGGTCGATCACCGATGGGCTCGACGATGCCCTGGGGCGGGCACACCGCCCGTGGGTGCACGGGAAGGCCCGGGCGCTCGGGCTTGCGGCCATCACCGCCGTGGTATTTGCCCTCACCACGATCATGGCGGTGCTTGGCCCGGTGGTCATCACGTGGGTGTTCGACCAGGTGAACGCAGCTGGCCTGGGCACGGTCACCGCCCAGCTACTGGTCGCTGTGACGGCGGCACTGATCTTCTGGGTGTTCCTGGTACTGCTGTACCGCTTCGCCCCCAACGAGGATGGCGTGCGGTGGCGCGAGGTGGTGCCGGGCGCGGTGGTGGGAGTGGCCGGGTGGCTGATCGTGGCCAACCTCTTCCGCCTGTACGTCGATAACTTTGGCTCGTACAACCGCGTCTACGGCAGCCTGGGTGTGGTGGTCATCTACCTGGTGTTTCTCTATCTCACAGGGCTCACCATCCTTATCGGTGGCGAAATGGTTGCCGAGCTGCACCAGCGCCGCAGGGGGGATGACGCCGAGCGCCAGCACCCTGCATCCGCATTCCCCTAGGGGCTCGCGTCAACGTCTGGGTGCCGTGCGTTCCACATGCGCTGGGCGGGATGGTTCATCCCCCAGACGAGAAGGCACCAGCCACCAAGCAGAGCGGCGAATGGAATTGCGAGCAGGAACACGATGATGCTGATGATGGCCCCCGGGGGCCAGTGTCCCGTGACCTGCCACGCCATGGCCCCGATGAAGAGGGCGGCCAGCGCCATGAGCCCGGCGTACACCGACACGGTGATGTACGAGTCGCTCTGCGCGCTGAAGAACTCCAGCCCAAAGGGCACGAGGCAGATCATGGCCAGAAAGCCCATATTCAGCCAGAAGGCGCGAATTGGGGTGAATTCGGGCAGGCGCATGAACAGGTCGTGGTGATGTATCCAGAAGATGACGATCACCGCGAATGTGATGAGGAAGTAGATGATGGCGGGCAGCGTGACCTGCATGAACGCCTGACCGAGCGACTGGCCCGGGCTCGTCTGCGGCGCATCAATACGCAGCACCATCAACGTGATGGCAACGGCCATGACGGCGTCCGAGAACGTCTCGAGCCGGGCCGTGCTGAACGCGGGACCGTCTGTCTTCATGTCCGGCATCAATCACCTGTCGCAAGGTCGCGGAGTCAGGTTCGGATACCCGAACCTCCCGTCACCGGTTGGATGGCGGAGTCGCTGGATGATGCACCGTTGATGCGCTGAATGCGACGCCGCGGAGATACGACCGGTCGATGGAGTTCCAGGTCATGGGTGTGCGGGAGGGTGGTGAGGGCGGGCACATGCACACGCCGCCCGACGCAACCAGCAGCGCCGCTGCGCCCCGTTCCGCCCCCGTCGGCCCCGCGCTGGTGGACGTACAGGCACTCGGCCCCCGACGTGATGCGGTGCCCGTACCGGGCGGGCTATCATCCCCGCCGTGGGTTCAGATGTCCTCACGCCACCGCGCGTATCCCCGGTGGAGACCGGCGCAGGTCCGGGTTCCGGGCTCGATCGCCCCTTGTCGGTGATCGTGCTGAACGACAGCCACAACACCTTTGAGGGCGTGGCGACGATTCTGTCGCAGTTCGTGCCCGGCGTGGACTACGCCAAGGGGATGGTGTTCGCCAACACCATCCACAAGAAGGGGCAGGCCACCGTGTGGCGGGGCGACGAGGAGCGTGCGGAACTCATCTGGGAACAGCTCAAGGGCGCGGGCCTCAGTATGGCCCCGCTGATCGACGGATAGGAGAGCCCGCATGGCCGAGAACACCCCTGAGACAGGCTGGTACGACCAGGCGACCGCCGCCGGGCAGGCCCAGGCAGTGGAACTCGAGAAGGTCACGCAGAAGATCCTCTTCTCGCGCGTCATGTTTCTTGTCGGTGTCACCTGCGCATTCACCGCGCTCGGGGCCTTTGTCGGCAGGGATCTGAGCTCGGGTATCGGCATCATCTTCTGGGTCGTCGCGTTGGGAATGATCCTCGCGAGTGGATTCATCAAGAGGCAGAGCGGCGCCCTCGGCATGGGGCTCCTGTTCGCGGTCGGCCTCGTGCTGGGCTTCGCGGTGGGGCCCACGCTCAACTATTACGTGGCTGCCAACGGTGCACAGGTGCTGTGGCAGGCGGCCGGCGCGACTGCGCTGTTCATCTCTGGCTTCGGCGCCTGGGGCTACGCCACCCGACGCGACCTCGCGCCGTACGTGCGGTTCTTCTTCTGGGCGCTGATCGGGCTCATCGGGTTCGGCATCGTGATGATCTTCGTGCAGATCCCCGGTGGCCAGCTGATCTGGGCCATCCTCGGTCTGGTCATCTTCGCCTTCTGGACTGCCTTCGACTTCCAGCGCCTGAAGCGCAGCACCACCGGCAACGTCGCGGTACCGATCGCCCTCGGCATCTTCCTCGACATCTTCAACGTGTTCCTGTTCTTCCTCCAGATCTTTGGGGGAGGCGGCACCAGCCGCTAGGCCGATGACCGGATCCGACGCCCTGCTCAAGGCCCTGTCCGAGCAGGGCGTCACGGTCATCTTCGGCAATCCGGGCAGCACCGAGCTGCCGTTGATGGATGCGCTGGCCGCCCCCGGGCAGCCGCGATTCGTTCTGGGGCTCACCGAGCCAACGGTCATAGGAATGGCCGACGGCTACGCGCAGTCGTCCGGGCAGTTGGGCGTGGCGCTGGTGCACGTGCAGCCGGGTATGGCCAACGCAATGTCGGGCGTGCTCAACGCCGCCCGGTCGCGGGTGCCGCTGCTGGTCATCGTGGGTCAGCAGTTGTCGTCGATGCTCCCCGGCGCACCATTCCTTGGCGGCGAGATCGTGGCCATGGCGGCCCCGATCGCAGCCCACGCAGAGGAGGTGCGTGACCCCGCGGATCTTGGGAACGCACTGTCACGCGCCGTGGCGGCTGCGCTCGGGCCCCCGATGGGCCCGGCGGTACTGAGCATCCCGCTCGAATCGCAGGCGGGTCCAAGCTCCCCGCTCGCCGTCCCCCCCGGCGCGGGCCGTGCACTGCCCACGCCGGATCCCGCGGCGCTCGATGCCGCCGCCGCGCTGCTTGCACGTGCCACCAATCCCATCATCCTCGCGGGCGACGGCGTGACGCACGCCGGGGCATGCGACGCGCTGTCGGCGTTTGCGTCGCGAATCGGTGCCCCCGTCATGGGGGAGCCGTTTGGCGCCACGGTGCCGATGGCCACCGATGACCCCATGTGGGCGGGCCCGATGCCGCGGTTCGCCGCGGGTATCCGGGGCGCCCTGCAGCCATACGACGTGGTGCTCGCCCTCGGCATGCCCGTGTTCAGGCTGTTCGGCTGGAGTCCGGGCTCCCCGCTCCCGGATGGGGTGCAACTTATCCATGCGGATGTCGACCCCCGGGAGGTGGGGCGCACACACGCTCCCGAGGTGGGGATGGTGGCCGATCCCCTGTCGGTCCTCGAGGCGCTTGGCACACGACTGCCGGTCGATCCCGTACGTCGCGACGGCGTGGCAGCCCATCTGGCCCAGGTGCGGCGGGCAGAGGTGGCCTCGTACTCTGCGCGGGCTGATACCGCGGGTGATGACATCACCGGTGCCCGGCTGTCCCAGGCCATCGCATCAGTGGTGCAGGACGATGATCTGGTTGTTGACGAGGGCATCACCTCAACCCGTGATCTGCGTGCAGCGCTCGGTGCACGGAGTCCGGGCTCGTGCCTGTGGCACCGGGGGAGTGCCCTTGGATGGGGGCTCCCGGCGGCGGTGGGCGCCTCAATTGCCGATCCATCCCGTCGCGTGGTGTGTATTCAGGGGGATGGCTCACTCATGTTTGGCGTGCATGCCCTGTGGACGGCGGCATCCGAGCGGTCGCGGCTCGCCCTCGTGGTGGGCGACAACTCCGGATACGAGATCCTGCGCGCAGGCATGGAAGGCCTTACGGGCGTGCCAGATGGCGGTTGGCCGGGGCTCGCGCTCGACTCACCGAGGATCGACGTGGCGGAGATCTGCCATGGCTTTGGCGCCAGCACGGCGCGCGTTGACGACCCTGCAGATCTTGATGCGGCCATGCATGACCTGATTCAGCGCTCGGATGCCGGGCCAGCGGTGCTGGTCGCCGGCGTCAGCGGCAGGACGCCTCCGGTGGGTGGTCCACTCGACGACGCCCTGCAGTAGCCGGGTCTACTGGGGCGCACCGCCGCTGCCCTGCACCAGCGCCGACACCGTGATCGGCTGCCCCTCGCACACGGTGATCGTGCTCTGTCCCGTGGTGGTCACCTTGATCGACTGCGTGGCGCCGGGGGGAGTCACCGTCACATAGCCGGTGTTCTCGCAGCCATCGTTCTGGGCATTGGTGAATCCCAGGCTGTACGACACCGACCCATTGGGCGCGAGCGTCAGTGTGCTGGGGCCCGGATCGGTAAACAGCGTGGTGCCGCCCCGCTTGACAGTGCCAGCGAGCTCGGTGCCGTTCGCGGCGTAGAACGCCATGCCGGGGTAGCCCCCAAGGGTGCACGGCGGGCCCATGCCATTGTTGGTGAGGACGACGACGACCTCGGCCGACCCCGCTCCCGCCTGGCCCTGGCCCAGACTCACGTCGAGGTCGCCATTGGCGCACCGGGTGGGTGCGCTCGCCTCGGTGACCGTGCTGGCCGTCGTCGTGGTGACGGCGGCCGTCGTGGTTTCTGCAGCAGGAGTCGTCACGGTGGTGGTCGCGGTATCGGTGACGGTGGTCGTGCTGTCGGATGAGCATCCGGCGAGGACGATGACCGGTACGGCGGCGAGGGCAAGTGCTGCTGCAATACGTGCGGGCATGGACATGGGGTGCCTTTCGTGTGGTCAGCGCGGTGGGGTGATGTCACCGCTTGATGAGAGACGTGCGGCCGTCGGGCCGAAGTCCTGTCGCGACAGTGACTGGATGATCGAAATGCCCGATCCACCGGGTGACGGCACGCCGTCCCCGGAGAGCGTGGTGGGGGAGAAGCGTGCGGCGGTAAACGCGCCGTCGGGCGCGAGGCTCACTGCGAGCACACCGCTCTGGCCGCTGACCCCGCCCACCGCGAATGTCTTGTAGCCCAGGAAGTTGCCGAGGCTGTAGGCGATGAGCCGCCCGTTGCGGAACTCCATGCCGCGCAGCACATGGGGGCCTTGGCCAACCACCAGATCGGCGCCGGCATCGACCATGGCGCGGGCGAGGGCACGCGAGTTACCGCGGTCCTCGCCGAGGAAGGTCTCACTTGCGCGTGGCACGTGCGTCGCGCTCGAACCCTCTGCCCCCACATGCATGTTCACCATCACAATGGGTGCCATCGTCGTGGCCTTTCGCACCAGGGCGACAGTGGCGGGGATGTTCAGGGCGTTCTGCGACCACGAATAGGGCGCCACCGAGATGACGGCCACCGATCCGCCGCCGGGGAGCTTCTGCACTGCGATCTCACCTGGCCGTCCGGCGTGGAGGATCCCCTGCGAATCGAGCGCGGCCACGGTGCTGCGCTGCCCGCTCGTGCCCCAGTCGAGCGCGTGGTTGTTGGCGATGCCCATCACGGTGAAGCCCGCGGCCTTGAGGTTGCGTGCGTACGAGGGTGGGCTGGCAAATGCATAGCACCCGCCACCGCTCGCGCCGCCGCACTTCGACCCCGGGCCGGTGGCCAGCGCCTCTTCGAGGTTTCCGAATACCACGTCGCCCTTCAGCAGCGGCGCGACCGCGCTGAAGAGGGTCGATCCGCCCGCCGGCGGCAGCCCGAACTCGGGCGTGCCCATCACCACGTCGCCCACCGAGGTGATGGCCACATTCGCGGTGCCCTGCACAGGCGCCGCGCTCTCCGCCGTGGGGGCTTTGGCAGCGGGTGCGGCCTCGGCTCTTGACGGCGCCGGGGAGTCCTCGCCGTCTGAGTAGGCGATGGCGGCCACGATCACCACGAGGACAAGGAGGCTGATCATCAGCAGCGGGTTGCCGCGCCGCCTGCGTCTGCGCCGCCGGGCATTCCTTGGCGCCGGGCGCCGGTCTCGTGGCGATGAACTCACGGGGATGAAGTTAGCGGTCGCCCCGGGGCGACCTGCCTGCGCCGGGTGGATACGGGAGAGAAGGACGGACTAGGCTTAGTCCATATCGGAGAAGGAGAAGACCCGCATGCGCATCACGGTGGGAATGCACGAGGCGAAGACCAACTTCTCGCGTCTCGTCCGTCAGGCGAATGACGGCGACGACGTGGTGGTGGAGAACAACGGATCGCCAGTGGCGAGGATCGTGCCGTATGTCGAGCCACCGCGTCGCCGCAAGGGCGGATTCGCGCGAGGGATGATCTGGATCGCGGACGACTTCGATGCCCCGATGCCCGAGCTCGAGGCGCTGATTTATGGCGACGCGGAGTGAGGGTGCTCATGGACACGTCCACCCTCATCTGGTGGGCGGGTGGCCATGCCGCACTTGGCCCGCAGGCCGCCGCGGCCATTGAGGAGCAGGGGAACGCGATCTTCGTCAGCGCCGTCACGAGTTGGGAGATCTCAATCAAACGGACGATCGGCAAGTTCGGTCCGGTCCCGGACGCCGACATCGACCACCGGCGTGGGGCAGATGTGGAGTGGTGGATGGAACAGGGGTTGTTTGAGGAGTTGCCGGTGTCTGCTCGGCACGGGCACGTGGCTGGTGCGCTGCCCTTGCACCATCGTGACCCGTTCGATCGCCTGCTTGTTGCCCAGGCGCAGGTCGAGGGATTGGTGCTGCTCACTCCTGACGCCGCGCTTCGCACGTACGACGTGCCCGTGATTGACGCCCGAACCTAGCCGTGTATCCGGGCTATATCGCGGAGCGGATCAGTTCGGCGAGCAGGTGATCGGTGACGTGCTCCGGCGAAATACCCGGGATCAGATCGGCCACACCGGCGGTGCGGGAAGCCATGTCGTGTGCCGCGCCCTCCGGCGCACCGACCGCCTGCAGAAGGCGCACGGCGTTGAGGCGCATCGGCACACCCACCTGAATGATGGCCCCCGCCTGCTTTCGCACCTGTGAGAGCCCGAGCACTTTGCGGTCGCCCACCACCACCTCCCAGGGGGAGAGGCCACCGAAGCACAGGCCCGATGAGGCACCCACTGGCCATGCGCGCGCCTCGTCGGGTGGCACGGATCGCGCCCCCGCGATGCCGAGGCCCTGAAGCGCTGATGCCACTGCCTCGCCAACCCAGCGGTAGGCGGCCACAACATCGTCAGGCAGGCGCGGGTCACCGTGAATGAGGATCACGTCGATGGCGATGAGATCGTCATCCCACAGCACCGGGCCGCCACCCGATGCGCGTGGCACCAGTTGCAGCCCCGACCGGGCGATGGCGTCAGTGTCCACCGTCTTCAGCTGGGCCCGCCCGCAGGTGATCGCAGCGGGAGCCACCTGGTGCACCACCAGTGCCGGGCCATCTGCATCGGCCAGCATTCGCAACGACAGTGCCAGGGCATCTGGTACCGACTGCGAACCCGGCCGGACGACGCGCATCGGGCCTACGACAGGTAGGGCGCCACGCCCTCGCCCTGCTGGGCGGCATCCATCACCATCTCGCTGATGGTGGGGTGCGCGTGGATGATCTCGCCCAGGTCGCGCATGGTGTAGCCGTCGCTGATTGCCACACCCACCTCGTGAATCATCTCCACGGCATGTGCCCCCATGATGGTGGCGCCCAGCAGCAGGTCGGTATCGGCATCGGCGATGAGCTGGGCGAACCCGTCGCTCTCACCCTCGCCGAGTGCCTTGCCCGATCCGGCAAAGCGGGCCTGCCCCACCTTGATCTTGAGGCCCTGCTCCTCGGCGGTGTCGCGGTTCAGGCCCACCGTGGCGATCTCGGGGTGCGTATAGATGCAGGACGGAACCACGGTGCGGTCCATCGGCACCTGATGCGGGCCCAGGATGTTCTCGGCGGCACGTGCGCCCTCGGCAGATGCCAGGTGCGCCAGTTGCATGCCACCGATGCAGTCACCCACAGCCCACACCTTCGGGTTCGCCGTGCGTAGGAACTCGTCAACCTCAATGTGACCGCGCTCGTTCACCAGCACGCCGGCTGCCTCCAGCCCGATATCGCGGGTCTGTGGCTTGCGGCCGATTGAGATGAGCATCTTCTCGGCGGAGATCTCCGTGCCGTCGTCCAGCTTCACGGTGACACCCGTGTCGGAGTACGAGGTGACCTCCTCGAGGCGGCGACCCAGGTGGATCTCGGCGCCATCCTTCGCGAGGTACTTCTGGAACTGCTTGGCGGTGCGGTTGTCGATACCGGCGAGGATCCGCGGCAGCATCTCCACCATCGTCACCTTCACGCCGAGCGGCTGGAACAGGCTGGCGAACTCGCAGCCGATGACCCCTGCACCAAGAATGAGCAGCGTCTCGGGCACCTCGGGCAGCACAAGGATGTCGTTGCTGGTGAGCACCGCGGGGTGGTCCATGTCGATGCCGGGAAGGCCCGCGGGCTCGGTGCCCGTGGCCACCACCAGGTGGTCGTACTCGACGCGCGTGCCATCGACCACCACGGCATCACCATCGATTACGCCCTGCCCCTTCAGCACGGTGACGCCCTTTCGCTCGCATGCGCCCTGCACGCCACCGCGCATCGTGGTGACGATGTCCTCCTTGCGGGCCATCATGGCGGCGAAGTCGTAGCCGACCTCGCCCACGAGGATCCCGAAGTCCTTTGCCTCGCGGATCTTTCGCAGCAGGTCGGCGGCGGCCAGTAGGGCCTTGGTGGGAATGCAGCCCCAGTTGAGGCAGGTACCTCCGAGCTCCGCCCGCTCGATAAGCGTGACCTGCGCGCCCATCTGGGCTGCGCGGAGGGCGGCGACGTCGCCGCCGGGGCCTCCGCCAAGAACGACCACGCGAGGTCCATCACTCATGTGAAGGTCATCTCCCTGCCCGCGAGGGCATCTTCGAGCACGCGCTGCTGCTCGAGCTGGTGTGTCTGCGGGTACCCCTCGCTCACCGACGCGCGCGCGGGGCGGCCGACGTATCCCAATTGGTCAATGGGCAGAAGGCGCTCGATACGACGAGTGATAAACGACCACGCACCCATATTGCGCGGCTCCTCCTGGACCCACTGCATGGTTTCAAGGTTGGGGTAGCTCTCGTACAGGGCCACCAGCTCTTCGCGTGGGAACGGGTACAGCTGTTCAATGCGGCCGATTGCCAGCTCGGGGTGCGCGGCCCGGTCGGCGTGCCCGTCGATCTCGTGGAAGATCTTGCCGGTGCACAGCAGCAGGCGGGTGACCTTCGCGCGGTCGGTCACGCGTGGATCGTCGATGACCGGCTGGAAGTGCCCCTTGCTGAGGTCATCCATGCTGCACGAGGCCGCCTTGGCACGCAGCAGGCTCTTCGGGGTGAACACCACGAGCGGTCGGATCTCATCGAGCAGGCCCTGGCGCCTGAGCAGGTGGAAGTAGTTGTCGGCCGTCGAGCAGTTGGCGATTCGCATGTTGCCCTCGGCTGCCAGGCGCAGGAACCGCTCGGGACGACCGGATGAGTGCTCGGGTCCATTGCCCTCGTAGCCGTGGGGCAGCAGCAACGTGAGACGCGATCGCACACCCCACTTGGCCTCGCCGGTGGAGACGAACTGGTCGATCATCATCTGGGCACCGTTGGCGAAGTCGCCGTACTGGGCCTCCCACAGCACCAGCGTCTCAGGTGCCTGCGTGGAGTAGCCGTATTCGAAGCCCATGCATGCGGCCTCCGACAACGGGCTGTTGTGGAGCTCGAACGATGCCTTTGCCCGCAGCAGGTGCTGCATCGGCACGTAGGTGTGGCCCTTGTGCGGCACGTAGCCAACTCCGTCGCTCACCTCGTGCATTTCGAGGTGGCGCTGGCTGAAGGTGCCGCGGGCGACGTCCTGGCCGGTGAGGCGGATTGGCACCCCATCGGTGAGCAGCGATGCGAACGCGAGGGCCTCGGCGTGGGCCCAGGTGATGGCGTCTTCCTCGCCCAGCCCGCTGCGGCGGCGGTCCATCTGCGGCGTGAGCTTGGCGTGGATGGTGAATCCATCGGGCGCGATATGCAGTTGCTCGTTGAGGCTGCGCAGGGAGGCGGCGCTCACTGCGGTCTTGATCGACTTGGTGCGCGACTGACGGCGCTTGTCGCGGGTGGAATCCTGATCGGACCCCTGCTCCAGACCCGACTGTGTGCGCTTGTGCGCGGCCGACATGCGCTCCTCAGCCGCCTGCACCATCGACGCGTAGTCGTCGTCGGAGATGACGCCGTCGGCGATGAGCCGGTCGCCAAAGATCCTCGCGACGGTGGGGTGGTCCTTGATGGTGCGCGCCATCACGGGCTGCGTGTAGGCGGGCTCGTCCAGTTCGTTGTGACCCAGGCGGCGGTATCCGATGAGGTCGATGAGCACGTCGTGGCGGAAGCGCGCACGGAACTCGGTGGCCAGACGCACGGCCGAGATGCAGGCGTCAATGTCATCGGCGTTCACGTGCACGATGGGCATGTCGAAGCCCTTGGCCATGTCGCTGGCATACCGGGTCGACCGGCTGTCCTCTGGGTCGGTGGTGAAGCCCACCTGGTTGTTGACGATCACATGGATCGTGCCGCCGGTTGAGTACCCGACGAGCCCCTGCAGGTTGAGCGTCTCGGCCACCACGCCCTGCCCCGGGAATGCTGCGTCGCCGTGCACCACCAGGGCCACCGCGCGGTCGGGATCGTGCGTTGCCGTGCCCTCAGATCGCAGCGTCTGCTTGGCGCGGGTGCGGCCCTCGGCCACGGCGTTGACCTGCTCGAGGTGGCTCGGGTTGGCCGCCAGCGTCACCTGCACCGATCGACCGGCTCGCGACGTGAACGTTCCCTCTGCACCCAGGTGGTACTTCACGTCGCCAGCCGCCGCGTATGGCTCGCCGACGTCGTGCTCAGGCCCAGCGGCCTCCATATGGCCCTCGAACTCGGCGAGGATCGACTCGGCCGGGCGCCCGACGGTGTGGGTGATGCTTGCAAGCCGGCCGCGGTGGGCCATTCCGATCATCACCTCGGGAACACCGACAGCGGCCAGGCGCTCGATGGTCTCGTCCATGATCGGGATGAGGGCGTCGCAGCCCTCGACCGAGAAGGTCTTCTGCCCCAGGTACGTGCGCCGCAGGAAGCGTTCAAACACCTCAACGTCCACAAGTCGCGCGAGTAGTCCCTTGCGCTCATCGCGCGGCAGTGCCTCGCGCACCTGCCCCGACTCGATGAACTCGCGCAGCCACTGGCGCTGGTCATGGTCGGAGATGTGCTCGATCTCGTACGCGATGGTGCCGCAGTACGTGCTCTGGAGCGCCGGGAGGGCCTCAGCGAAGGTGGCGCCGGGCACTGCGACGCCCAGGAGCGATGCCGGCACCGTGTGCATCATCTCGGGAGTCAGGCCCACCCATGCGGGGTCGAGCGACGGATCGCCCGGCGGCACCGAGCCGAGGGGATCCAGATGCGCGGCCAGATGGCCGTAGGTGCGGAACGAGCGCAGCAGCGACATGGCGCCCGCCAGTGCGCGCAGCGTGGCCTCGTCGGCGGTGGCCTCGAGTGCCGGCGCAGCCGTGGGTGCCTCTGCCGATGCCTCAAACACCAGTGGCGCGGCGGCGGGCAGGCTCAGCGCTGCGCGGATCTCGTCATAAAAGCCCTGGCCACCTGCGAGCAGGGTGGCGATGTCGCGAAGGAATGCGCCGCTCTCGGCCCCCTGGATGACCCGGTGGTCGTAGGTGGAGGTCACCGTCATCACCTTCGACACGCCCCACACCCGCAGCAGCTCGTCTGGCACACCCTCCATACCGGGCGGCCACGTGATGCCGCCTGTGGCGACGATGGTGCCCTGTCCGTTCATGAGCCGCGGCACGGATGCGTTGGTGCCGAATCCACCGGGGTTCGTGAGCGTCACTCCCGCACCACGCAGCTCATCCGGGCTGATCTTGCCCACGCGTGAGCGCTGGATGAGGTCGTCGAACGCGGCCCGGAAGCCCTGGAAGCCCAGCGCGGCGCAGTCGCGGATGACTGGCACCAGCAGCGACCGGCTGCCGTCCTTGCGCTCCACGTCCACGGCGATGCCCAGATTGACGGTGTCGCGCGGGATCTTGTGCGGCTTGCCCTCAACCCGCGCGAATGCGGTGGCCATTCCGGGCGTCAGGCCGACGGCACGGATGATGGCCCAGGCGATGATGTGGGTAAACGACAACTTGCCGCCACCCGCCACCGACAGGGCTTCATTGAGCCGCTTGCGCTCGGCGTCGAGCATCTGCACCGAGATGGTGCGGAAGGTCGTGGCGGTGGGAATGGACCGGCTCTCGTCCATGTAGTCGGCCAGTGCCGCGGCGGGGCCGGTGAGCCGCACCAGTTCCTCGCCTGCCGGCGGTGCCGGGTCGGCAGGGCCGCCCCCCTTGCCGGCGTTCTCCACGTCGCCGCGGCGGATCAGGCCGCCGGGCCCCGTGCCGGTGACGCCCCCGAGGTCAACGCCCTTCTCAAATGCCACGCGGCGGGCGATGGGCGATGCTGCGACGTCGCGAAGCGGCGGGGGTGTGGCAACTACCGCAGCGGCCGCCGGGGCAGAAGGTGCCTTCGCGGTGGTGCCCCCAGCGGGCGCGGCCCCCTGCGCGATCTGTCCCAGCGGCAGGGCCACCTGGAACATCTCGCCATTCGGCACGGCGATCTCAGCCAGCGTGCCGGCAGCGGGGGAGGGCACCTCGAGGTCCACCTTGTCGGTGGAGACCTCCACGATGATCTCGTCCTCTGCGACGGCGTCGCCCACGGCCTTGCGCCATTCAACAACGGTGCCCTCGGTTACCGATTCCATATCCGGCAACTGGATGGGCACCAACGTGACGGGTCCGTCGGCAACGGGGGCAGCAGGTGCCTGGTCGGCGGGCGCGGATGTACCCACGCCGTTGGCCATCTCGCCCAGCAACTGGCCTACTTCCACCACGGTGCCGGCGTCGGCCGCAATGGCCGTGAGCACACCCGCGGCAGGGGCCGGGATCTCAACATCCACCTTGTCGGTGGTCACCTCGAGGAGGGTCTCACCCTCGTCGACGGAGTCCCCGACGGACTTCCTCCACTCGATCACGGTGCCTTCGGTGACGGACTCGCCGAGTACCGGTAGGACGATCTGAATGGTGGGGCCTGTTGGTGTCACTTCGAGGGCTGAGGATACGCCCGCTCCAGCGGGGAGGCCCGCAGAGCCTGCGCCACACGGCAAGAAGAGACATTTGCCCGTCGCAGGCGGCACCCGACGGCTCCTGACTCCGCCCAACGGCACCCGATGGCACCCGACGGAAAGCCGGGGAGGGTACGATTCATGCCTGTTCGCACCCCTTGGTATTCCTCCCGAAAGGATCCGCATGCCCCGTTTCCGTCGTCCGGCCGGAATGGTGGCCGCCGCAGCGCTCTGCGTGGCGCTGCCCACCGCCGCCTTGGCATCCACCCCCACGTTCACCGGGCACCCTGCGGTTGCCAAGCCGGTGCTCGTCCCACCTGCGCCCGTAAATCCATTCATGGCGCCCGCTGGGAAGTCGAACATCCACAACGACACCTTCATGAGCGACACGTACCGGTGGGCCGGTCCGCTCGGCAGGAACATGAACGTCGCGTTCAAGAGCATGGGTGGTGAGTGCGCGAGCATCACGTTCAACGCCAAGGGCCAGATCGTGGCGATCTGTGTGCTGCCATTCACCAGCGCGTTCCTCACGCTCATGGACCCGAACACGCTCAAGATCATCACGCAGGCCGAGCTGCCTGCGCTGCCCAACTATCCGGCGCCGGTCACTCCCTCCGGGGGCGGCTACACCGACCTGGCAGGTGGGTACTTCTATCTCGATAACAAGGGGCAGGCCGTGGTGTCGACGGCCACCCAGCACCTCATCACCTACAAGCCGGTGACCACCCGCGGCATCACGTTCTTCAAGGTGATGTATGACATCGACCTCAGCGGGTTTATCGGTTCAACCGACGATTCCATCCAGTCGGCACTCCCCGACTCGAATGGCAACATCTGGTTTGCGACCAAGTTCGGCGTGGTGGGTGTGGTCAACCACAGCCCGGCAGAGAACCAGCCGCTGGTGCAGGTGACGAAGCTCACCGGGGTGGTCGACAACCCGATTGCGGGGCAGGGGAGTCCGCCCGCACCCGCCAAGCTCTATGAGGGCATTGGCAATTCATTCGCCATGGATGAGAGCGGCGGCGTGTACATCGTGAGCACTCAGGCGATGTACCGGTTCACGTCGGTTGGGGGACTCCCCACCGAGACCTGGAAGACCCCGCCGTACAGCAACACGAATCTCGTCAAGTCGGGCCAGAAGAGCCCGGGGTCGGGCACCACCCCCACGATCATCCCCGGCAACCGGGTGGCGATCGTCGATAATTGGGACGCCGAGAACGTCGTGGTGTACGACAACGCCACCGGGGCAGAGGTGTGCCGCGTCGCGGTATTCGGGGTGGGTGCGAGCGCCACAGAGAACTCGCTCATCTCGGTGGGCAACTCACTCATTGCCGAGAACAACTCGGGCTTCACCAACCCTCTCACCGATGCCAACAAGGTTGTGCCCGGCATGACGCGCATCGATGTGGCGTCGGATGGCACGTGCACGACCAAGTGGACCAATAACAAGGTGGTCGTGCCGAGCGTCGTGTCGAAGGCCTCGGCGAAGACGGGGCTCATCTACACCTATACCCACCGCAAGAGCTCCTCCGGGTGGTATTGGACGGCCGTGGACTTCCGATCCGGCAAGGAGGTCTATAGCCGCCTGGTGGGCAAGGGGCCGCTGTTCAACAACAGCTACGCCTCGCTGTACATCGCGCCGAATGGCGATGGGTTCGTGGGCGTTCTGCCCGGGCTCGTCCGTGTCAGGGACGGCAAGTAAGACGCACGACCGTCACCGCACCCCAGGGATGAGCCCCGGGGTGCGGTGGTGCGGCGTCAGCCTCCGGTCCAGCCAGCCCCGGTGCTTTGGCCCGGTCCGATGTCGCCCCAGCCGGGCGGGGGCATGGGGCACGTCGGCGTCACGCCGGGGATGGGCTGCAGCAGCGTCCCCTGGATCTCATCGAGCTTCGCCTTCAGCCGCTGGAAGTTCCTCTCCTGAACGGCAGTGCGCTTGTAGCGCTTGAACGCGAGGTTCGTGGTCTCTTCCGGGTCGCGCACGAGGTCGTACATCTCGTACTCAGGCTCCACCTGATTGTTGATGTCGTAGTACCTGGCCAGCTTCCACCGCGTCTCGCGGATACCGAGAATGTGGTTGGGCGGCGGCACGAACAGGTTCTTGGATGCCGCCTGGAAGTCGTCGTTGGTGAAGACGATGTAGTCCTGTACCGGCTTGGCCTTCGGGTTGCGAAGCAGCGACGAGTAGTCCTTGCCTGCCCACTGGGCCCGCGCGGGCGTCGGCGCGCCAACGAGATTGGCGAGGGTGGGCAGCAGGTCAACGTGCGACACCAGCGCCTTGCTCGACACGGGCTTCGGCCACGCGATCGGATTGGAGAAGATCAACGGGATGTTGATGGTCTCTTCGTACATGTTGAACCACTTCTGGCGCTGCCCGCCGTGGGTGAGCCCCATCTCGCCGTGGTCTGCAGTGCGGATTACGAGGGTCTCGCCCAGCAGCCCGAACTGCGAGTTGGCCGGCTCCTTGGCGTCGTACCCCACTGCCCGCATTGCTGCGAGCACGTTGGTGAGGTAGTTGTCCGACACCTTCATGAGGTTGGCGTAGAAGTTGAGGTAGTTGATCTTGGCCTTGGTGCTGGGGAGCGGGCCGGTACCGCTGGCCACGAGCGCCTTGAAGATGGCCTGCGCCTTCGGTTTGGTCACAAGGCGCTCCGCCACCGTGTCCGGCAGCTTCATGTCGCCCTGCAACCACTTGTTGCTGTAGCCGCCGGCTGCATACCGGCGGGGGTACGCCAGTACGTCGTGCGGATTCACCAGCGAGATGACGAGACAGAATTTCTGCTGGTTCGCGGGGAGGCTCTTCTTGATCTCCGGCCAGTTCCTGATGAAATCGAGCACGCCCTCGCCGCCCACCTCAACTGGACCACGCGAGGCCATGATCCGGCCGTCGTGGTTGGCGATGCCACCACCCATCTGATCGATGGCCTGATTGGCGCCGGCATCAGGTGCGTTCCAGCGGTTCCATCCGTAGGGCTCAAGCATGTCGACCGGGTCAGAGCCTGTGATGGGGCTCGGCGGGTAGTTACTCCGATTGACGTCTGGCGGGTAGGTGGGGTCGTTCTGCTGGCTCGGGGGCTGCGGCAGGGTCGGCGCGGTTGCAGGCGGGTACTTGCTGCAGTGCCACTTGCCCTTGTACACGGTGTAGTAGCCGGCGGCTGCCATGACGCTTGCGATGTTCGGCATCGTGTTCGCGGGCAGCAGGTCCACCTGTGGGTAGTTCGGCCCCCACAGGTCGTGCTCCAGCACGTACTTCACACCGTGTTGTGCCGGGTAGTAGCCACTCATGATTGTGGAACGTGCCGGCGAGCACGCGCACGTGTTGGTGTACGCGTTGTCGAACTTCATGCCGTGCTTGGTGATCTGTGCATAGCCCGGCAGGTTCTTCTCAAGCCAGCCCTTCGGCCACAGGGTGTCGTGATAGGTCTCCTGGTCGGTCATGAAGATCACGACGTTCATGTCGCCGAAATCGACAGGCACGGCGCTCGGTCCCGCCGCAGCCGCTGAGCCTGCGCTGGTGGCCATGCCACCTAGATAGACGGATCCGGCGACTGCAGCGCCTGCCTGCAAGAAACGCTTGCGGGAGACTCCGCCAGCCTGGTCGGGGGACTGCTCAGATTCGGTCATGGCGAAACTGTACCGGCGGTTCCCGGCGTCACGTAACAATCCGGGTGCGACGGCGCCGGGCGCGCAGTCGCGGCCGCAGGGACACGAGCAGGGCGAGAGCTGCCAGCGCATTCGCAATTGCTGCCGCGATTCCCACCGACTGATAGGCGGTGATCTCGGCATCATCGAGCGATGGGGACTCGCGGCGCTCCACCTCGTGTACGTCGCGAATTGGGATGCCGAACCGCTTCGGCTGGAGTCCGGTGAGCGAAGCGGACTCCCGTACCGCCATTGCGATGCGGTCGGCCCGGGGGGCCGAGAAGCCGTTGGACTCGAGACCGCCGGTGAACGAAGTCTGGAAGATGCCGAATGCAATGGCGGCCACCAGAACGCCACCTACGGCGGCACCGATGGCAGCGCCGCCGGTGCGCAACGCTGATGCAGCCCCGGCGCCATCAGCGGGCGCCAGATCCATTACCCGCTGTGTGAGCGGGGCGACGGAACTGAAACCCGCGAATGCGTAGAGCGATGCCATGGCGAGGACGAGCCACGTCGGTGAACCCGCCCCCGCGATCAGCACACCGAGCCCCGCCAGTGCTGTGACGAGAAGGGTCGCCACCCCCGCCCTGACCACGCCAACGCGGGCGATGACCCAGCCTCCCGCGAACCCACCCGCGGTTCCGGCCACCTGCACCGGCATCATCGCGACAGCGGTGTCGAACGGGCTCAGCCGCATGAGGTACTGCAGCAGCAGGGTGGTGAAGAACAGCAGGTTGACCGCATTCGACAGCACGAGCGCCAGAAGGGCGCCCGAACCGCCTGGATTACGGAGCAGGCTGAGGTCGAGCGATGGCGCGGGCAGGCGACGCATCGCAACGACGAGTCCCACGAGGGCGGTGACGGCGACGACGGCAAGTGTCAGAACGGCCGCCCCCCCTGGAGCAACGATCAGCGCGCTCGCAGCCCCGGCGACCCCGCAGAGCACGAACCCCGCAAGCAGCGGGGTAAGCATCTCCCCGGAGCCAGTGGGGCGATCGGCCGGCAGGAGGAGGCCTGCGGCCCCGGCGGCCAGAAGCCCGACGACGAGCGACAGCAGGGGCACCGCGCGCCAGTTCATCGCCTGCTCCAGCGCCGAGCCGATGATCGGCCCCCCGATGAACACCGCAGGCATGATGGCGCTGAACGCCCCGAAGGCGAATGCGCGTGCGCGCCCGCTCGTAAAGGACGCCGAGAGCACGGCCAGCGCCGTAATTGCCAGCGCGGCACCACCACCTCCCTCCAGCACCTGCCCTGCCATGACGACAGGAAGGGACGGTGCGAGGGCCACGATCAGTGCGCCGAGGGCGAAGATCCCGGCGCTGGCCACCATGACGCGCCGCCGCCCGAGCCGGTCACCGAACACGCCTGCCACGAACACCACCACCAGCGAACTGGTCGCCGGGACGAGCATGGCCGCACTTCCATCCTCCGCCGAGAAGTGCAGGTCAACCTGCATGGCGACCACGGCGTAGTCGAAGGTGGCGAGCGCGATCGTGCCAGCCGCGATGGCCAGGGCGACCGCGATGAAGACGCGGATCAGGTCCGCGCGCGCGGCGTCAGTCGAGGTCGAGCGCAAGGTCGAGAGCGGGGGAGGAATGCGTCAATGCTCCCACGCTCACGCAGTCCACGCCGCAGTCGGCCGCCCGGGCCACACCCTCCAGGTCCATCCCGCCCGATGCCTCGGTGATCGCGTGGCCGCGACACAGTTCCACGGCCTCGCGCATGGTGGCCTCATCCATGTTGTCCAGCAGGATCCGATCGGCACCCACCTCCAGCGCCAGGCGCACGCCAGCCAGATCATCGGCCTCCACCTCCACCGGTACGCCGGGCAATTGCTCCCGCGCATGGGCAACCGCCGCGCGCAGGTCAATTCCGCCGAGAGCGAGGTGGTTGTCCTTCACCAGCACCATGTCGAACAGGCCCATGCGGTGGTTGGTCCCCCCGCCGGCGGCCACTGCGGCCTTCTCAAGCACTCGCCAGCCTGGCGTGGTCTTGCGGGTATCGAGCACCGCTGCGGGCCGGGCGGCCCTCACGAACCGTGCGGTGTGGGTGGCAATGCCCGACAGGTGCGACATGCCGTTCAGCAGCGTGCGCTCGGCCGACAGGACCGCCCGGGCGGGTCCATCGACGCCCAGCACGGGCTCGCCGGGGGAGAGCACGGTGCCGTCCACTGCCTGCCAGGTGCCATCCACCCCCATCTGGCGAAGCACCTCCTCACCGAAGGCGCGCCCCGCGAATACACCACCCGACCGGGCCACGACGCGCCCGCGCGCCCGGGCATCCTCGGGGATGGTTACCAGCGACGTCACATCGCCACGGTCACCCAGGTCCTCGGCCAGCGCTGCGCTGACCAGCGCCTCGAGATCCATCAGAGGGCGAGCATGCGGTCGAGCGCAAGACGCGCGTCGCGCGCCATGTCGTCGTCCACCTTCACGACGTTGGGTACCTCTCCGGCGGCCAGATTCTCGAGTATCCACGTGAGCTTGGGAAGCGTGATGCGGTTCATGGTCACGCACGGGCACAGGTGCTCGTTGAGGCAGAAGACCGTCTTGTCGGGATGCTGGATTCGCAGGCGGTCCACCAGATTCCAGTCGGTGCCGATGGCCACGGCGCTCCCTGCCGGCAGCTCATCCAGACGCCGGATGATGTACTCGGTGGATCCGTCCTCGTCGGCTGCCTCAACGACGGGCCGCGGGCACTCGGGGTGCACGATGACCGTCAGCCCGGGATGCGCTGCCCGGGCTTCGTCGATCTGCCGCACCGTGAAGCCCGTGTGCACATTGCAAAAGCCCTTCCAGAGCACGATCTCGCTGGCGGCCAGCGCATCGGCGGTGATGCCGCCGAGTTCGGCCTTCCGCGGATCCCACACCACTGGCGCATCGGGCTGCAATCCCAGACGGCAGGCGGTGTTCCGGCCCAGGTGCTCATCGGGGAAGAAGAACACCATGTCGCCCTGCTCGCGTGCCCAGCGGAAGGCACGCTCGGCATTGCCCGACGTGCACACCGCGCCGCCGTTGCGGCCCACGAAGGCCTTCAGATCGGCGCCGGAGTTCATATAGGTGAGCGGCACGATTGTGCGGTCGGGGAACTGTGCCGTGATCTGCTGCCACGCATCGTTGACCGTGAAGATGTCGGCGCACTCGGCCAGATGGCAGCCCGCGCCCAGGTCGGGAAGGATCACGCGCTGGTGGGGCTGCGACAGGATGTCCGCGGCCTCGGCCATGAAGTACACGCCAAGAAAGACCACGAGATCCGCCTGGGTCGCCTCGGCGCCCCGGCGGGCCAGCAGAAACGAGTCGCCGGTGATGTCGGCGAATCGGATGACCTCATGCTTCTGGTAGTGGTGGCCCAGAATGACGAGGCGGTCGCCGAGGGCCACACGGGCGGCCGTGGCACGGGCGATGAGCTCTGCCTCGGGAACCGTCGACTCGGGCAGGGGAATGCTGCATGCCGGTGCGCTGGTGCTCACGCTGTCTCCGTGATGGTGGTGGCGAGGCCATAGCCGGCCGCGTCGAGGTGATGGGGAAGGTCGCCCGCCCAGGCGATGCGATGCGCGCGGGCAGGGTCGGAATATGCGAAGTCGGTGCGGAAGTGCGCGCCGCGGCTCTCATCGCGCTCTGCGGCGGCACGCACGGTGAGCCGCGCGATCTCCAGCAGGCCAGCGGTCTCGGGGTCGGCGGGAGCCGGTACCGCGTAGAGCGCATCGAGCGTGTTGCCGAGCTCACGGGCGTCGCGCTCCAGGCCACAGCCGTGCCACATGAGGAGGCCCACCTCGTTGCGTACGCGCTCTGCATCGGCATGACCGGTGATTGCCGCGATCGGCTCAGCACGCGGGCCGGGTGCCGGGCCGCCGCCCGCCACGACGTCGGCGGCAGCCCGCTCGGCCAGTGCCACGGCCTCGAGCAGGCTGTTGGATGCCAGACGGTTTGCCCCGTGCAGGCCAGTGGCCGCGCACTCGCCCACCGCCCACAGGCCGGGAACCGTGCTGCGCCCCGCCAGATCGGTGAGGATCCCACCCATGGCGTAGTGCGCTGCGGGAGTCACCGGTACCGGGTTACGCGCCAGGTCGATGCCGTGTGCGGCGCACAACGCCGCGACGGCGGGGAAGCGGGTATGCACCTTGCCGGGATCCAGGTGACTGAGATCCATCACCACATCGGCGCCGGTGTCGCGGGCGCGGCGCCATACCTCACGGGCCACGACATCGCGTGGGCCCAGATCACCCAGGGGGTGCACGCCGTCCATCACGGCTCGGCCGTGTACATCGCGCAGCACACCGCCGGCACCACGCACCGCCTCGCTCACCAGGGGGAGCGGGCTCGCACCCACGGCGAGTGCGGTGGGGTGGAACTGCACCATCTCCATATCGGCCAATGCGGCCCCGGCCCGGCGGGCGAGTGCGGGTCCATCGGCCGTCGCACCCAGCGGGTTGGTGGTGCGGCTGAACATGTGACCAGCCCCGCCAGTGGCGAGCACGACCACACGGGTAGAGAGGCCCTCGTCACCGGCCGGGCCGCGGAGTGTGACCCCGCGAATGCCGCGATCGTCAGTGAGGAGGTCGAGGACCCGGGTGCGGTCGGCGACGCGAATGCGTGGCTCGGCCCGGACCGCGGCCACCAGCGCCCCGGCGACGTGGCGTCCTGTCGCATCACCGCCGGCGTGCACCACACGCGAGCGCGAGTGTGCGCCCTCGCGCGCGAGGGCGAGGTGATCGCCGGCGCGATCGAATGTCACGCCCAGTGCGGCCAGATCGGCGATGCGCGCAGGCCCGTCGCTACACACCGCACGGGCCACGTCGGGGTCAACCAGACCTGCACCGGCCTCAAGGGTATCCAGCACATGGGCCGCCACGGTGTCGTCGGCCCCCACGGCCGCGGCGATTCCACCCTGGGCCCAGGCGGTGCTGCCCTCACCGATGGCGCCCTTGGTTACCAGCACCACGTCACGGTGTGCGGCGATCCGTAGGGCGGTGAACATGCCCGCGAGCCCGCCACCGACGACGACGGCCGGGGAGGGGTACGTGGTGATTTTGCGTCGAACTGACGTCATATCACGGGAGAGTTTACGTCAAGCCGACGACAACACAAGGCCCGGCGGCGCCGTGGGCGCTTGTCGGTCTTGTCACAAGCCCCGGAACGACAACGGCCCCGCCCCCGCATGATCGCGGGGACGGGGCCGTTGCACCTCAGCTGATGATGCCGTTGCTAGGCGAGGGCGGAGTCGGCCACGCGCTTGCTGCGCTTCATTGCGGCCTCAACGCGCTCCCAGGCGCGCTCTTCGGCGGCTAGGTAGTCGGCGGTGCTCGAGTACACGCCCGCGTTGCGCGATACCGCGAGATAGTCGGAGATTGCGCGGTCACGCATCCGGTCAAGCGAACCGGGGTGCGTCGGGGTCTCTGCAGTCATTGCGGCCATCTCGTCTCCTGTCCTCGTGCGGAAGGTTGAGTGAGTAAGGCAGAACACGGACACCGATGCAAGTTGAACTGTCGGGGGTTGACCATTCCTTGGCCATTGCCATCGTGGCTATGGGGTTCGCGGGGTGCCCCGGCGGGCGCCAATGAGCTCCCGGGCGATGTCGTCGCGGTCCCACAGCTCCACGTCGGCGCTCCCGGCGAGAGTGATGGCCTGCGCGGTGAATCCGGCATTGGTCACCACCATTGCGCCATCGGTGTCGTAGTGCGGCCGCGCCGCCGCCGCCTGCTGCACGGCCGCCACGCCCACCGGCCGGGCCTGGCGCTTGGCCTGCACCACCATGTCCCCGCCGTCTCGGGAGATCACAAGATCGGCACCGAAATCCCCGGTGGTCGCGGTATGGCGCACGTGCCAACCCGCGCGGCGAAACAGCACGGCGAGCCAGTCCTCAAACTCCTCGCCCGTCATATCGTCGATTGCATCGAGGGTGCGGTGCCGGGCCATGCGCTGGCGGCTTCGGCGCACCCACGAGGCAATGGCGACGGCCACAGTGATGCCCCCACCCACGGCGGTCGCCGCCGGCCAGGGCATGGCGAGAGAGAGCAGCACCACCAGCACCGCCCCGGCGATGAGCCAGGTGGCGACTTCTGTGCCGATCCATCGTACGAGCGCGCGCATGGAGCCCAGTTCGCCCCGCCCCGGGGTGCCCCCTCTAGCGGGGGATGAGCGTGGCCTTCACCGTGATGGCCACATTGCCGTGGAAGGCCGCCGATACCGGGCAGCCGTCGCGCGCCTCCTCGGCCAGTGCTGTGAACGTCTCCTGATCAATGCCGCCCACGTGACCGGTGACCGTGATGGCCGAGTCGGTCACGCGAAACCCGCCGCTGTCTGCGGGGTTCAGCGAGATGGTGGCGCCCACGTCAAGCCGCTCCGGGTGCTGACCCTCACGCCCGAGGATGGCCGTGAACGCCATCGCAAAGCACGCCGCCTGGGCCGCCGCCAGCAACTCTTCGGGGCTCGTCCGTCCCTCGGGGTCCTCTACCCGGGCGGGCCATGAGATGGGAAGTGGGCCACATGCGCCTGATGCGAGCACCAGCTCACCGCGGCCAGTGGTCAGTGCCCCCTCCCAGCCCACCTCCGCGTGCCGTATTGCAGTCGCCATCATCTGCCTCCCCGTCGTGCTCGCTGTGCCATCGAGGGTAGCGTGGCGGCATGGAGGTCACGCAACTCACCGACGGACTCTGGCGCTGGAGCATCGGCGACCGCTCCTCGGCATACATCGAGCACGGTGATCAGATGATCCTGGTGGATCCGCTGCTCCCCCCGGCGGGCGATGATCTAGATCGATTCACGCGCGCGATCGACCGTGACCTCAGGCGGCTGGGCGGCCCTGTGCACGTGTTGCTCACCCGTCACGGGCACCCGCGCGACTCCGATGCAATCGAGCACATGACGGGAGCGGTGCGGTGGCACCCCGGAATGGGGCAGGCCCCCGCTGGCATCTACTCGCTGCCGGTGGCGGAGGGGGCGGTGGCGCTGTGGTCGCCGGTTCACCGTGCCCTCGTGGTGCCCGACCCCTACATGGCGCAGGATGGGATGGGAATGCGACCCGCCGCTGTCATCGTGACGGGCGCCGGTGCCCCGCCCGATGACGCGCCGCACAGAGAATTCGCGTGATGTCCGCCGATCTCCGTGGGCGCGGCATCTAGGCCGCTGTGTGTGCCTGTTCGGCGAGCTCAGCCATCTGACCGCCCGAGACGATGTAGGGAGAGACCACAGAGTCTGCGCCCGCGCGCTTGAGGACGTCAATCGTTTCGGAGTCGGCTGCCCGGGCCACGATGGTAAGCCCGGGGCACATCGACCGTCCCGCGAGCGTGATGTACACGTTGATCGCATCGGAGTCGACCGCGCAGATGAGCGCACTGGCGCGCTCGATCCCCACCCTTCGAAGTACCGACTCATGCTCGGGTGCCGAGATGATGTGCGGTACCCCGAGTTCCACGAGCTCCTCCTCGTGGCGGGAGTCGTTGTCGATCACGGCGAACTCCCGTCCTTCGTCGAGCAGCCGCATCACCGAGGCGCGCCCAACGCGCCCATATCCGCACACGATCACGTGCCCATGAAGCGCGTCCAGTTCCTTAGACAATCGTCTCCTCCTCGTTCGTCGGGCGAGATCCCCCGATGCGGCCAACTGCGTGCCGACCATGATGAACAGGGCCACGCTTACGAACAGCAGCACCACGAGCGAGATCGAGAAGGCCTCGTGGGCCGTCCCGAGGGCGGTGGTGTCGCGGTATCCCACACCGCCCAGGGTGAGCACCGTCCAGTACAGACCGTCAACGACGTCGGCCCGTGGGATGATGAGCGTGTACCCGATGGTCCCGTAGATGATGGTCCCCAGCAGGAATAACCCGGGCAGCAGGAAGCGTCGCGGGATGCTCCGCTTGTCGATACCGGGTCCGAGCGCATGGGTTGCCATACGCCCGTGTCATTCGACGCCCCCGCTACGGTTCCCCTTGTGAGCGACCACGCACGACTCCTGGCCGAGATGGCGGCACTGGCCGATGCCCACGCGGGGGCGCTTGATGCGCCGGTCCGCGCATTCGACATCGGCGGGCGCACGTTCGACTGCGATGCGCGCCCCGAGATGATGGGCGTGGTCAACCTGTCGCCCGATTCGTGGTATCGCGAGTCGGTGGTGCCTGACGCCGACGCGGCGATCGCCCGCGGTGTGGTGCTGGCGGCAGAGGGCGCGGCCATTGTGGACATTGGCGCCGAGAGCACGCTCGCGCACGCTGCACGGGTATCCCCAGACCAACAGATGGCGACCGTGCTGCCCGTCGTGCGCGCACTGGGGGAGCAGGGCATCCTCACATCCGTCGAGACGTACTCGCCCGAGGTTGCCCGGGTAGTGCTGGGCGCCGGTGCCAACGTGCTCAATCTCACGGGGGTGGAGCGCGAGGACGAGGTGTATGCGGCGGCGGCCGAGCACCAGGCGGCCATCATCATGTGCTTCGTGCAGGGTGCGAATGTGCGCGAGGTGAGTGATCTGGTGCTGGGTGATGACCCCATCCCGGCGCTCATCGACCACTTCGGACCGCGTCTCGACCGTGCCGTGGCGCTGGGCGTGGAGCGCATCTTCATCGACCCCGGCCTCGGCTTTTATTACGGCAACCTGCTGGATGGCCCCACGCGTGTGCGCCATCAGGTGAAGGTGTTCCTCAATACGTTCCGCCTGCGTGCGCTGGGCTGGCCGGTATGTCACGCCCTCCCGCACGCCTTCGACTTCTTCGGCGACGAGGTGAGGTCGGCGGAGCCATTCTTCGCAGTGCTTGCGTCGCTGGGGCGCACCGGCTTGTTTCGCACACATGAGGTGCCCAGGGTGCGCGGGGTGCTGGACACGCTGGGCGCGCTGCGCCCCGGCGACATCAACCCGGGCTAGGCCCGGCGCGCCACGGCAACGCCCTCTTCGCCACTCGGCGAGATAGATACGTGAAGCACCGTGAGGCCCGCCTGCTCCAGAAGAGCCTCAAGCGTCTCCGGGGTATGGCGGAATGACTCGAGCACGCGAATTGGCTCACCCGCTGGCATGCCGACGGTCACGCCCTCCACCTGGGCCACCACACTGTCAACCGGCATGACCTCGCCCACCACCATGGGGCCATCCGCGGTCTCGTGCCAGCGGAATGTGATCTCGCCGGCATCGTGGATGCCGATCTCCTCGAGCACCGTGGCAAGCCACATGCGCGTGGGCGGGTTGTCGTACTGGGCGATTACCGCATCGCGGGAACCCGGTGTACCGGGCAGCAGGTTGGCACTGACCAGAAGCACGTCGCCGGGGCCGAGCAGGGAGATGCCCGCCTCGAGTGACGATGGCCCGAGCGTGGAGAGGGCACCGAAGAGCGTGACCACGCGTGTACCCGCCCTGCGTGGGGCCAGAAGGGGGGAGAGATCGGGCACCGCCACGATGTCGACGGCAACACCATCTGTGGCATCAACGCCCGGCACCGCCGCCATGGCCTCGGCCGCAGCCACCACAAGCGACACGCTCACGTCGACCGGCGTGGCCGACAGGTGCTCGCGCCCGGCCGAACGCAGCGCACCCAGAAGCCGCCGCTCCTTCACGCCATCCCCGCATGCCACACCCACCACATGCACAGGTGCGTCCCCCAGCGCGGCGATGGCCACGCGCGCCGCGTCGTCGTAGGCCCTCACGCCGTCATTGGCATCGTGGGCGGGGGAGTGACTCGTGGCCAGGGAGCGCCAGCGGCTCGCGGCCAGATCACCGATGTAGTGGAAGCGGTTGTCCACCCGGCGCGCCTCAAGCGCAGCGATGAGGCCTGCCCGGTGGGCGGCGGGGGTCACGCTCTCATCAATGCGTACGTCGGGCACGGCCCGATCGTACGCGGGGACCGCTAGGACGGCGCGGCGTTCTTCCGCTTGGACGACTTGGCCCGGATGTTGCCCACGAGCTCGACCTTGCGCATGCGCACGGTGTCGGGCGTTACCTCCACACACTCGTCCTCGCGCACCCACTCAAGCGCCTGCTCGAGCGACAACTTGCGCGGCGGGATGAGCCGCTCGAAGTCGTCGGAGCTCGCCGCACGCATGTTGGTGAGCTTCTTCTCCTTCGTGGGGTTCACGTCCATGTCCTCGGTGCGGGCATTCTCTCCAACGATCATGCCCTCGTACACCTGCTCGCCCGGAGCCACGAACAGCGTGCCGCGCTCCTGCAGGCTTGTCATGGCGAACGACGTGACCGGACCCACGCGGTCGGCCACCATGCTGCCACGCTGACGGGTGCGGATCTCGCCCATCCATGGGTCCCACTTCTCAAACACGTGGTGCAGCAGGCCGGTTCCACGGGTCTCGGTGAGGAACTCGGTGCGGAAGCCCACCAGGCCACGGGCGGGCACCAGGTAGTCCATGCGGGTCCAGCCGGTGCCATGGTTGACCACCTGCTCCATGCGGCCCTTGCGCAGCGCGAGCAGCTGGGTGATGACGCCCATCATCTCCTCGGGGGCGTCAATGGTGACGCGCTCCACGGGCTCGTGCTTGACGCCGTTGATCTCGCGGATGAGCACCTCGGGCTTGCCGACGGTCAGCTCGAAGCCCTCGCGGCGCATGGTCTCCACCAGCACCGCAAGCTGCAACTCACCGCGGCCCTGAACCTCCCAGGCGTCCGGGCGCTCGGTGTCCACCACGCGAAGCGACACGTTGCCGACCAGTTCTGCGTCAAGGCGGTCCTTCAGCATGCGCGCGGTCAACTTGCTGCCCTCGCGGCCGGCGAGCGGTGAGGTGTTCATACCGATGGTCAGGCCCAGACTGGGCTCGTCAACGGTGATGACGGGAAGCGGGCGCGGGTCGTCCGCGTCGGCCAGCGTCTCACCGATGGTGATCTCGGCCATCCCGGCCACGGCGATGATCTCGCCGGGCCCGGCCTCCTCCACCGACACACGGTCGAGTTCCTTTGTGACGAAGAGCTCCACGACCTTGGCCTGCTCAATGGTGCCATCGGCCTTGCACCACGCCACCTGCTGGCCCTGGCGGATGGTGCCCTCGTGCACGCGGCAGATCGCCAGACGGCCCAGGTAGGCGTCGGCTGCGAGGTTGGTGACCAGCGCCTGAAGCGGGGCACCCTCGGTGTAGGACGGTGCGGGGATGTGGTCCTTCAGCACGTCAAACAGCACCCCGAGATCCTCAGTCTGCGTCTCCGCGTTGAGCGACGCGGTGCCGGCCTTGGCGTTGGCATAGATGATGGGGAAGTCGATCTGGTCCTCATCGGCACCCACGTCGAGGAACAGTTCGTAGACCTCGTCCACGACTTCGGCCGCGCGCGCGTCGGGGCGGTCGATTTTGTTGATGACCAGCACCACGGGCAGCTTGGCGGCCAGCGCCTTGCGCAGCACGAAGCGGGTCTGGGGGAGTGGGCCCTCTGAGGCATCCACCAGCAGCAGCACGCCGTCCACCATGAACAGACCGCGCTCCACCTCGCCACCGAAGTCGGCATGGCCGGGGGTGTCGATGATGTTGATGGTCATGTCCCCGCGACGGACGGCCGTGTTCTTGGCGAGGATCGTGATGCCCTTCTCGCGCTCCAGGTCGCCCGAGTCCATCACCCGGGTCTGCACGGACTGGTTGTCGCGAAACGCACCACTCTGCCAGAGCATGGCGTCGACAAGGGTCGTCTTACCGTGGTCCACGTGGGCCACGATTGCGACATTTCGGAGATCTTCTCGGATAGGCACGGCGCGGGACACTAGTGCATGTTGCGCGGTTCACCGCGGAGGGATGCAATGATCAGGCCCGTGAGCCCCGAGGTGTCCCTCCATAACGACAGCTGGCAGGAATCGCGCTGGCCCCCGCTGATCGCGATCCTCGTGGCCGGGGGTCTCTACGCCCTGCTGCCCAGTAACTACGTCATGGCGGACCGGTGGTTCGGCTGGATCATCCCGTCTCTTGAGGTGGTGCTGGTGATCGTGGCGGCATCGGCCCCCCCGCGTTCCGAGAGCAACCGTCTGCGCAACGCTGGGATCACCCTGGCCGCGCTCATCACGGTGGCCAACGCCAGTTCGCTCGTCACGCTCGTCATCGGCATCACCCAGGAAAATGGGATGCAGGGACGTGACCTCACGTGGGCGGCCATCGACATGTGGGTCACCAACATCATCATCTTTGCGGTCTGGTATTGGGAGATTGATGGCGGGGGACCGAAAGAGCGGGCCGAGCGGCCCCCGGGGTATGCCGACTTCCTGTTCCCCCAGTACCAACTGCCCGGGCCCTGGACCTGGCGCCCGGCATTTCTCGACTACCTCTACATCGCATTGACCAACGCATCGTCATTCGCCCCGGCCGACTCCCTGCCCATGACCACCCGTGTCAAGGCGATGATGAGCGTGCAGTCGATCATCTCGCTGGGCGTCATCCTCATCGTGGCCGCCCGGGCCATCAACATCCTCCACTAGCGGCCCATGCGCTTCTTCGAACTCGCCTTCCTCTCGAGCATCTCCCCGCAGACGCTCGCCGTGGTGCTGTATCTGCTGGGCGGCAAGAAGGGGCTGAAGCACTCGTGGCTGTTTGTGGGTGGAGCGCTGTTCACGTCTCTGGTGGCCGGCACCGTCGTGGCAGTGGGCCTGGCCGATACGGGGATCCACCTGAGCGGCCTCACCAGCGGGCACCGGATGCCCGGGGCATACATCACGGCGGGGCTCGTCCTGCTGCTATTCGCCGGCTATGTGTTGTGGTGGCACGAACGCGCGCGGTCTCACCGCAAGAAGAAGGATCGTGCGAGCGACTCCAAGCGGTTGGAGCGCATGGTGGAATCGTCGTGGGTGGCGCTGGGAGTGGGCCTGATCTTCGGGTTCCCGGGCCCCGGGTATGCGATCGCGTTGGCAGAGACCAGCGGGCATGCAATGGGCTTCACGATGGCGACGGTGGTGATCTTCAGCGTCATCTCGTATTCGTGGGGATGGATACCGATCGTGTGGTTCATGTTTGACCAGAACCGGGCTGTGCGCGTGCTCACGCGCTTTCGCACGGGCGTGGCGAAGCACCACATCGCCATCATCGTGTCGGTGCTCGCCGTAGTGGGCCTGTACCTCCTCATTCTCGGCCTGCTCACGTTGTGAGGCCCGTTGGGCCGTGGCGGGCAGCATTGACGTAAACAGCCCCCCGACCCCGTCGACCAAAGCTCGTGCTCGCAGTGACCGGCGTCGCCGCCGTGGTGGGCGGAGCCGGTGCCGTGGGAGTGGTGACAGCGGTATCCATGACGATGACTAGGCGAACGACGGCGATAACGAAATGTGCGTCCACGCGCGGGCGCGCACCATGAGTTGGCCGATCAGATCACCCGCGAGCAACTCTGGCCAGATCGAATAGCCCCATCGCATGATGAGTGCGGTACCGATGCCCGGGGCCAGCAGCATCGGACTGATCATCAGGTCGGTGAGGGTGATCGCATACGACCCGATCGCCGCGAAGAATGTCGCCACGGCGAGCAGGGTGACGAGGGTCCACCAGCGGCCTGAGCGAAGATGAACGGACCGGGGGAGGACCGAGGGATCATCACTGCCAGGTGATGCCCGGAACGACGAGGGCCCGCCGGAGCGGGCCCTCGGGTACCGGGTCCCGCTCCGGGTTACCCGGCCGTGACGGGCGACTGAATGGGCGC
>JBMOGE010000006.1:0-48398 GCA_049318525.1 Miltoncostaeaceae bacterium | reverse complement strand
GCGCGGAGCAGGTCGCCGAAGGTGTGATCCTGGCCGGGAATTGGCAGGTCCGGACCGCCCGGTCCGAGGAACTGCACGAACACGCCCGAGCCCGGGCCACCCTTGTGCAGTTGCCCGGTGGAGTGCAGAAACCGGGGGCCCCATCCGGCGGTGGTGGCTGACTTGGTGCTGGCTCGCACGGCGGCGCGGATGGCTTCGAGATGGCGCTCGCCACCCGGCGTGGGCGTGGTGAAGGCGAGGAGCGCCAGGTAGTCACCCTTCTCCAGCATTCCAATGGCGCGCGCGATGGCCTCGGGCCCCTCGCGGTCGTCCTTCGGGATTCCGTTCTCAGATGCCAGCGCCTTATTGGCGGCGTCCTTGGCCGCCTGGACGTCGGGCTGGTTGAAGGGGTTGATCCCAAGTTCGGCACCCGCCGTGGCGATGGCGATCTCGAGGGTCATGTAGAGCGCGCCCACGTCGAGCGGCTCGCGCAGGTCGAGCACGAAGACGGGAATACCCGATGCACCGATCAGCGCCACGTCGTCGTCGTGCTCGCCCGTGAGCCGCAGGTGCAGGATGACGCGGTCAAACCCGTACTCATCCGGGTCGCCCAGGGGCTCGCCGGCGATTGGGATGATCCCCTCGCCGTCCTTGCCCAGGCTCTCGGCCACCAACTGCTCGGCCCACAGCCCAAACGATCCGATACCCGGGTCGGCAACGATGGTGAGCTTGTCGCGCCCCGACCTGGCCAGCGCGGCGAGTGCCACGCCCAGTCGTGGGCCATCCGATCCCTCGCGCGCGGCAGCCGCACGGTCGAGCACGTCGGCGACGGACACCCCGGCGAGGGCCATCGGGATGAGGCCAAACAGCGTGAGGGCCGAGAACCGGCCACCCACGTCGGGCATGTTCTCGGCCACCATGCGCCAGCCCTCGTCGGCGGCGCGGACGGCCAGGGGAGTTCCCGGGTCGGTGATGGCCACAAAGCGGTCGCGCCAGGCCTCACCCAGGGCGTCCTTGATGAACAGACCCACATGCGCGGCGAATGCCAGCGGCTCTGCCGTGGTACCGCTCTTGCTCGAGACGATTGCCAGACACTTGGCGGGGTCAACGCCCTCGGTAATACGTGCGACGGCCACTGGGTCGGTGGAATCGAGCACGCGCAGCTCAATGCCATCACCATGGCCGAATGTGCGGCGGGTGACCTCGGGCGACAGGCTCGATCCGCCCATGCCCAGAATGAGCGCGTGGCGGATGCCCTCCTGATGGCAGGCGGCCACCAGTGAGTCGATGTCGGCAATGTGCGGTCGCATTGCCTCGGGAGCCCGAAGCCAGCCCATCCAGTCGCGCGCGGCATCGGCGTGCGCGCCCCATGCAGCGGGATCGCCCGCCCGCACGTGCCCGATGAGCCCGCGGCCCTCGGCATCGGCGATGGCATCTTCCACGAGCCCCTTCGCCGGTCCGGGACGCATCTCAAAGTTCATCATCGTGCCGCCTTTGCGATCGATGCGCGGGCGGCGTCGGCCACCGCGGTTGCGGTCATTCCAAGCTTCTCCATGACCAGCGCACCCGGCGCCGATTCACCAAAGCGGTCGATGGCGACGATGCGCCCGTATGTGCCGGTCCAGCGCTCCCAGCCAAACGGTGATGCGGCCTCCACGCCCACCCGGGCGAGGATGGCCGGCGGAAGGACCTCGTCGCGGTATGCCTCGGGCTGCGCGCCGAAGATCTCCCACGAGGGGATGCTCACCACGCGTGCCGAAATGCCGTCCGCGGCGAGAAGGGCCCGTGCCTCAACTGCGAGCGACACCTCTGATCCGGTGGCGATGAGCGCCACGTCATCGCCCGGTGCCACCACGTAGCCGCCCTTGTCCACGGGCGGGTCGAGATCCATGGTGGGAAGCGCCTGGCGTGTGAAGACGAGCGCTGTGGGCCCGTCCGTGCGTGCGATGGCCTGTCGCCAGGCGGCAGCGGTCTCGCGGGCATCGGCGGGGCGCAGGGTGACCAGCCCCGGAATGGCGCGGAGCGCAGCGAGCTGCTCGACTGGCTCGTGGGTGGGCCCATCCTCACCGACGGCCACGGAATCGTGCGTGAACACGAAGATGACCGGCAGGTGCATGAGGGAGGCCATACGAATGGCGTTCTTCATGTAGTCGGAGAAGGTCATGAAGGTGGCACCGAACACGCGGAAGCCGCCGTGCGCGGCCATGCCGTTGAGCGCGGCGGCCATGCCGAACTCACGCACGCCGAAGTGCAGGTTGCGCCCCGAGTACGACCCGGGAGTCACGTCGCCGCCATCCTTGATGGTGGTGTTGGTGGACGACGCCAGATCGGCCGCCCCGCCAACCAGCTCCGGGATTCCCGCAGCCAGACCATTGAGCGACTGACCTGACGACACGCGCGTGGCCAGCGACTCGCCAGCGGGGAACTCGGGCAGGTGCTGATCCCACCCGGCGGGCAGCTCACCAGCAAGACGGCGACGAAGCTCGGCGGCCTGTGCCGGGAAGTCGGCGGCGTAGCCATCCATCGCGGTCTCCCACTCGGCCACGTATCCGGCACCGCGCGCGCGCAGCACGTCTGCCCACGCTGCCACCTCATCGGGTACAAGGAACTGGGCGTCCTCGGGCCATCCGTACGCCTTCTTGGCAAGGCGTACCTGCTCCTCACCCAGCGGGGCACCGTGTGCCTTGTTGGTGTCCTGCACGCCCGGGGCACCGAAGCCGATGTGGGTGTGGCAGCGCACCATGGTCGGTCGGCCATCGGATGCGCGTGCCTCGTCGAGTACGCGGTTGATCTCGTCGAGGTCGTTGCCGTCGTGGATCTCCAGCACCCGCCATCCGTAGGCGGTGAACCGGCCCGTGGCGTCGTCGCCGAACGACATCGATGTGGGCCCATCGAGGCTGATGTTGTTGTCGTCGTACACCACCACAAGGCGCTCGAGGGCAAGGAAACCGGCCAGGGAGGCAGCCTCGTGCGAGAGACCCTCCATCAGGTCGCCGTCGGAGCAGATAACCCACGTGTGGTGGTCGATCACCTCGTGCCCGGGGCGGTTGAACTCGGCGGCGAGCATGCGCTCGGCCAGTGCCATACCGACCGCGTCGCCAAGCCCCTGTCCCAGCGGACCGGTGGTCACCTCAACCCCAGCGGTCACACCCAGCTCGGGGTGTCCCGGGGTGATGCTGCCCCACTGCCGGAACTGCTTGAGGGCCTCGAGCGGCAGGTCGTACCCGGTGAGGTGCAGCAGCGCGTAGAGCAGGGCCGATGCGTGGCCGGCAGACAGCACGAAGCGGTCGCGGTTGGGCCATGCAGGGTCGCCGGGGGCATATCTGAGTTGTCCCTCGAAGATGCGCCAGGCGACGGGCGCGAGGCCCATCGGGGCACCGGGATGCCCGGAGTTCGCCTTCTGGACGGCGTCAATGGCGAGGGTTCGTACGGTGGCGATGCAGAGGTCGGACGATGCCGGCTGAGTCACGTGTTGCTCCGGTTCGAAGGGCGGCCGCAGCCTACCGACCACGTGCGCCGCCGCCCCCGTGACCATCGGCGGTGTGTCGCCGCAGGATGCCCGTAGGCTTCAGTCATGATCGGTCGCGTGGCATCCACGGCTGGGGTGTTCGCCCTCATCGCACTGGCACTCGCCGGATGCGGGTCGGGTGAGCAGCCTCTGCGGGTGCAGACCACATCCCCTGCGGCGTTCGTCGAGTCGGTGCGCCAGTTGGTGCAGCCGGCCGAGCGCATGGGGGTAATTGCCACGACCGCACTCTCCGGTGAGGGCGCCCAGGCGTCGAATATCGAGGTGGACGGCTTGGTTGACGACATCACACGCGAGGTGCGCGAGTTCGGTGCCCTGCACCTGGGCGACCCGGCACTCACGGCCGAGCAGCGGCGCCTGCTGGCGGCCATCGGCCCGATCGTGGCCACCATGCGCCAGATGAGGGGTGCTCTCAAGGCCTCCGGCAAGGTGGGCCTTCAGTCAGCCACGTCACAACTGCTCATTGCCTTGAGGGGGATGCCATCCGCCGCACAGCCGTCGTCCTGATCGTCAGCACCGTGCTGGGCACGGCCGGGCTCGCCGGTTGTGGTGGTGCGCCCGATCCGGTGCCCACCGCGCAGGTCGCGCCCGGCACCACAGTGACCCCGTCGCATTATCTGGCGCTCGTACGTGAGGCGGTGGCCGCCGCCCGCGCTGCCAGCATCCGCCTCGACGCCCTGCCCGATGGTCTCACGGCGCCCCAGGCACAGGCAGCAGCAGCTGGCCTCGCTGCCGCTGCGGCACGCGCCGAGCGGGCGGCAGAGCAGTTGTCGGCGGCGCGGCTGGACGACCAGCGCCTGGAGTCGCAGCGCAAGCGCATCACCCCCCTTGACGTCACTCTGGCGTCGGCGCTCCGCGCCGCTGCGGATGCCTCGGAGGGTGGCGATGTGACGGCCCTCGACGTGGCCGTTGCACAGGCCGCACGTGCCGCCGCCGCCATCCACGTGGCCACGGGGCCCGCCGCCTGACCCGCCGGCTCGGACTCGACGCCGGCGGCGTCCTCATCGACTCGCTCATGCCCACGTTTCCGGCACGGGCGGCAGATCGTCTGGGCGTGGACCCCAGCGCGGTGCGCGACCTCATCCGGGGCCCATTCCGTGACGACTACTGGGGTGGTCGTCTTCCCGAATCAGCCTTCTGGCACGCCCTCGGGGTGCCGGTGCCCGCTGCGTCCGACCGTCTGGCAATCCTCAACCTGCGCCCGCGTATCGACCCGGCGCGCGTGGCCGCATGGCGCGAGGTCGCCGACATCTGGATCATCTCCAACCACCGCCATGAGTGGCTTCTGCCCGTGCTGGCACAGACCGGTCTCGCAGATGTGGTCGACCACGTGGTCATCTCGAGCATCGGGGGGCACGTCAAGCCCGATCCTGCGGCATGGGCAGTGCTCCTGGCCGATGGCACCGCTGCCGAGGATGTGCTCATCGTCGACGACCAGCAGCGCAACCTTGAGGCGGCCCGGTCGCTCGGCATCACGGCCGTCGCTGCAGGCGATGACGACACGTGGTGTGTGGAGGTGGACCGCTTTCTCGCGGCCCCGGCGCGCGCTACTCGGTGACGCCCTTGCCGTCCACCGACATGTCACTGGCGGTGGGCGGGTCGGAGATCACAAGGTCCCCGACGGTGGCGAAGTCGTAGCCCTGCTTCTTGAGTTCCTTGATGATGGTGGGCAGCGCAGCGACCGTGTTGGCGCGCTCGCCGCCACCGTCGTGCAGGAGGATGATTGTGCCGGGGGTCACCTGCGACATCACGCGCTGCACGATCGTGGCCGCATCCGGCCGCTGCCAGTCGTTGGTGTCGGTCTCCCAGAGCACTGACAGCAGCTTGTTCTTCTCGGCCGTTGCGATCACGGACGGGCTCACCGCGCCATAGGGCGCACGGAAAAGGCGACTGGGCGTGCCGGTTGCGTTGACGATCGCGTTCTGGGTATCCACGATTTGCGTCTGCTGCTTGGCCGATGACAACTTGGTCATGTCCTGGTGGTCCCAGGTGTGGATGCCGATCTGACTTCCCTGAGCGATCTCCTGCCCGAGTACCTCTGGGTGGGCCTGGATCTCCCTGCCCACCACGAAGAATGTGGCCGGCACGTTGTTCTGCTTGAGAATCGACAGGATGGAAGGGGTGTCTTTGCTGGGGCCATCGTCAAACGTGAGCGCGACCACCTTGCGGCGTCCCCCGGCGCGATGGATGCTCACGCCCTTCTGCCCGATACCGACCAGCTCCTGATCGCGCGGGCCCAGCTGATCGGCTGTTGCGCTCTGGGTCGTGACGGAGGGGATCACGGGGTCGGCAGTGGCCCGTGATGTCGGGGCATCGCCGCCACGTGTGGCCAGCCCGATGGCGGCGATTGCCACCACCACGGCGACCAGCCCGATAAGGAGGGGGTTCGCGCGGCGCCGCCGCGGGGGCGGACGTCTGCGGGGTGGTCGCGACTGCGACGGGTTTCTGCGCTCGGGTGCCACGCTTGAATAATGCCCTGCCCACCGGCGTCATGACCGCGGGGCGGTTCCGGCGGTGGCACCCAGAGCCCTGGGCACCACCACCATCCCACTTGTGCGCTAGCTCGCCAGTACGGCGGGCTCCCCTGCGGCGCGCATGGCGCCCCACGGGATCGTGATCGCGCGGCCGTCCATCTCGACCTCTCCGGCGATGCGGAGCTTGCCGAAGGCGGTGGTCACGGCCTCACGCGATGCGCCGATGAGCGATGCCCACTGTGCATGTGTGAGGTCGAGCCCAATCCGGACGCCCTCAGGGGCGGCCGTGCCGATCTGCTCGGCGATCTGGTGCAGCCTGCGTCGCAGACGGTCCTCCACCCGCATCTCCGACACGATGCCGACGGTCTCGCGCAGGTTGATGAGCCTGCTCGAGAGCGCCACGGCGAGGTTTACGCCAAACCGCGGGTAGCGGGTGACGAGTGCCTCAACGGCGTGGATCGGAAGCGGTGTGACTGCGCTCATTTCAAGCGCCGTTGCACGGGGCATACGTTCGAGACCGAGCGACGAGTACACGGCGCCTGGCTCGACGATGGCGGTCATGACGTCAGGACCCTGCTCGGGTGAGTCGTAGAGGGCGATGCGTCCCTGGCGAACCAGGTACACGTGGTCACCGCGCATGAGCGCGGCAGGACTTTCGGCATCTCGGGCCCAGCGCACCAAAGGCAGGCGGGCGTCGAGGAGGTCAAGGTCCCTTCGTGGAATCCCGTCGAACAGGTCCTGGCGCGAGAGCGCCGGCCGCAGTGTGTCCCCTATGGCGGCGGACGGGATCGTGGGGAGCGGTGTGAGAGTGGCCATGCGGACAACCTCGCAGCAGGTTGTAAGAGACCTGTGGGGTCACGGGTAACACTTGGTGACCCGCATGTTGAGGTATGGCCGCGCTAATGCGGGCGATTTGTAAACACCCACCCGCATCGTCAGGTTTGGTGGGGATTCCGTCCCGATCATCATTCCTTCACGTGAGCGCAGGATTGCACCCGGCCGGGGTGGTGTGGGCCCCGCCGGTCGCCCCGCGACCGCGATGTTCCCCTGGCACCTATTCGGGCAGGTGGCCGTCCACCCTGATGACGCGGTCCGCGTACAGCAGCGCGATGGCGATGAGGGCGAAGGGCTCCACCACCAACTGGGTGAGCGTGCTCCAGATGGTGTTGGCGGCAGTGAGGGCCGTGCCGTCGAGGGAGACGAAGATGAGCACCCCGATCACCCCGATGAGCACCTGCGCCACGCCCGCCACCACCTGAATGAGGAGCCACGCGAGGAAGACCGTCCACCAGGACCCGCGGATCAGGTCCTGACTGCGGCGCAGGGAGTCGGTCACGCCCTTGCCCTCAATGACGGCCGCCTGTCCGGCAAACAGCCACAGCACCGCAAGGAAGATGCCGGGGATGACGAGGGCGAAGAGGCCCACGATCACGCCGAGCGTCACCAGTACCAAGGCGCCGAAGAGGATCCAGAACCGCACTCCCACGCGCTCGAGGGTGGCACCGGCACTGATGCGGTCGCCGGTGAGGCGGCGCACGGTGGCCACCGCGACGGCTGCCCCGCTGACGGGGAGCAGCAACAGCGCGGGGATGACGGCGATGAAGATGACTGCTGCCGCGCGCTGCGTGCTGGCTGCGTCGGTGGCGGCCGCGCTGGCGATGCCCGACAGGATTCCCACGGGGATCACGGTCACCGCGGTGAGAATGAGGAACAGCCACGGCTCTGCCCGGTACATGCGCCATGCGCGCGAGAGCAGTTCGCCGAATGTGATGGGTCCGGGCTGGTGGGCATCGGTGCTCACGGGGTCAATCCTCGATCGGCTCGTACGGGACCGCCTCGGCGGCGAGGTCCTCGGGGTGGGTCCCCACGCTTTGCATGAAGAAGGGCGTGAGAAGGTTGAGCGTGTGCCGGCACGACGGGCAGATGGGGAGCGGCGGGGGCGGGGGCAGATCGGGAGTGGCGCCCGTTATCGAGTAGGCCGATCCGCCATACCGGGCACATGCACCGCACGGGTCGCGCAGGTCGAGCCGCACCAGATCCCAATCGCCACCGGTGATCTGCGTTACCCATCCCTCGTGGCGCGCGGCGTAGGCGGCCGCCTCGGCTGCAAGGGCTTGGCGGTCCTCCGGGTTCCATCCATCACGGATCGCGTTCGCGAAGGCGGCCGGGGGATCGGGGATGTGCCGGAACCGCTCGGTCCAGACGTCGATCTCGGCCTCCCAGTCGCGATCCGCCACCCGGTCAGTCCTCCACGAAGTCGACAGACACGGCATGGTCGATGAGCCCGGCCTCGACGCCGCGGCGCAGCAATTCGCGTACGGCTTCACGGCCATCTTCGCCGTAGTCGAGCGTGCGCTCGTTCACGTACATGCCCACGAACTGGTCGTTGAGGGCGTCATCCAGGCCGCGGCCGTACTCGGCTGCGTAGGCCAGCGCTCCGTCGCGGTGGTCGAGGCTGTACTGAATGCTGTCGCGCAGCACGTGCGACAGCCGCACCATCTCCTCGCCCTCGATGTCGCGACGCACGGCATTGGCGCCGAGGGGAAGTGGCAGGCCGCCCGTGAGGTCGTGCCACCACGTGCCGAGGTCGAGAATGCTGACCAGACCCTGGCTCTCGTAGGTGAGCTGCCCTTCGTGGATGACCAGCCCGGCGTCGGCATCTCCACGCTCCACCACGTCAAGAATCTCGTCAAACGGCACCACGAGCGGCTCGGCAATGCGCCCCACAGCCAGCTGCAGCTCAAGAAATGCGCTGGTGAGGAGACCCGGGACGGCCACTTTCAGGCTGGGGAGTGTGGCGGGGTCGATGGCCTCACGCGCCACCACCATGGGGCCGTACTGCTCGCCCATCGATGCCCCGTGCGGGAGCAGGCGGTACTTGTCGGCCACGCTCGCATAGGCATGCACCGAGATCGCGGTGACCTCGAGGCGCCCCTCCATCGCCCAGCGGTTGAGCGTCTCGATATCGCGCAGCACGTGCTCGAACTCAAACCCGTGGGTGGGGATCAGGTCCTTGGCGAGCGCGTAGAACATGAACGCGTCGTCGGGGTCCGGGCTGTGACCCAGGCGGATCAGCGTCATGTGGTGGTGCCTCCGGTTGGAGCGGTCGGAATGGTGGCCGATGCTACTCAGCGCCACCGGAATCAGCGCGCAGTACACACATGCCCTCGCCCTCGGCCACGAGGGTCTCACCCGAATGCACGCTCACCACTGCCCGAAATCCACGGCTGCTCTGCTGGATGAGGCGACCGCGCAGGGTCAGTTCCACACCCTCGAGCGCGATGGGCTTACGCAGCCAGTAGCGCACCTTCGCGGTCATGCCCCACAGGTCGTGAGGCGCGCCCGCGTACACCAGCATCTCGTCCACCAGCAGCCCGATGATTCCGCCATGCAGGCGGTCGGGGTAGCCCTGATACGTGGCGCTTGGAACCCAGATGGCCACGGCGTCGGTGCCATCGCGGTGCACGTGCAGGCCGAGCCCCGAGGGGTTCTCGGATCCGCATACAAAGCACCCGGGGCAGGACGATGGGTTCAGAAGTTCGCCGGTCACGTCGCCAAGTGTGCCGAATGCCGCGGTCGTGCGACGATCCGGACATGGCCCGCGGGATGGACATCGCACGAGTGGGGCGCATCGTCACCGCGCACGGGGGGCGCTGGGCGGTCTGGACCGACCAGGGCCTGGTGGCCGTGGGCACGACGCGACGTCAGGTATTGGACACCGCGCGCGCGGCTGGCATCACCGACGTGACGGCAGCCGATGGCGCGAATGCCCCATCCGTGCCCGATTGGCGGTATCTCCCAGATGGTTTTCGTGGCCGCGTGCTGCGCGCATGCATGCGCATCCCTTCCGGAGAGGTGGCGCCGTACGCCGATCTGGCGCGGGCTGCCGGGAGTCCGGGCGCATCGCGGGCGGCGGGGTCGGCCGTGGCCGGCAACCCCATGCCGGTCATCATTCCGTGCCACCGGGTGGTCCGGTCGGATGGGCACCTCGGCGCGTATTCAATGGGCGGTGCTGCAGTGAAGGCGCGCATGCTGCGCGCTGAGGGCGTGTCGGTGCAGGGCGATCGCATCACCGGATAGCGGGCCGCTGCTAGTCTCCCGCGCCGTGATCGCCGTACTCGTCACCATCCACTGCATCCTCTGCGTGCTGCTCATCGTTCTGGTGCTCATGCACAGCGGGAAGGACGCCGGACTCTCCGGCGCTTTTGGCGTGGGCGGCTCCGGCTCTGCATACGGTGGATCATCGGCGATCGTCGAGAAGAACCTCACGCGTATCACCGTGGTGATCTGCGTTCTGTTCTTCCTCTCCACCTACGTCCTCGGTCGCGCGCTCTAGCGATTTACGTCGGTGACCTTTGGCCCCCCGCTTTGGGGCGACCGGTCCCCGCAGATGGAGGTAGAGTTCCGGGCGTGAATACTTCTCTCGTCCGATCCCTGCCCGTCAAGTTCGTCGGTGCCCTTATCGCCCTCATCGGCGCCGGCATCGCGCTGTACCTGATGGGTGTCTTCTCGATGTACGCCACCGCGTGGGTCGTGCAGTTCATCGAGTGGATCTTCGGATAGGCACCCCGCCGGGTCGTGCTGCGACCCCGCACCATCATTTTCGTATCGAGCCCGCCGTGGGGAATCCGGTGGGCTCGATACATTTTCAGGGGTCGTCGTGGGGGCGAAAAACGACGAGAGCCCCGCGATGCGGGGCTCTCTGCAGGTGCGGCCGAGAGGACTTGAACCTCCACGACCCTAGGGGTCACAAGGCCCTCAACCTTGCGCGTCTACCAATTCCGCCACGGCCGCACGGACAGCCCGATTCCTGATCGGGCAGCGGCGGGAAATGTAGCAGCAGGAGGGAATGGTATGGTGGCGAACACCAGTTCGATGTCACCGACCGTGGAGTTGTACCGAATGGCTGAGGCACCGACGGGCAGGCAGGCCGAGATCCTCACCTTCATCGAGGATCACGTGCAGCGCCATGGCTATCCACCCACCGTGCGTGAGATCGGTGCCGGTGTGGGATTGGCATCGCCATCGACGGTGCACCGCCACCTGGAGAAGCTCGAGGCGGGTGGACATCTGCGGCGCGACCCCTCCAAGCCGAGGGCGATGCTGGTAGGGCTGCCCGGTGGGCGCACGTCGTCGTCGGGCAACCGCCCGGAGGCCTCGCTGCCCCTGGTTGGGTCCGTGGCGGCCGGCGCGCCGATTCTGGCTGACGAGCATGTTGAGGACTGGGTGGCCGCCCCATTCGCTGCCGATTACCTGTTGCGGGTCAAGGGCGACTCGATGATCAACGCAGGCATTCTCGATGGTGACCTGGTGGCGGTGAAGCAGCAGCAGACGGCGCGCGATGGCCAGATTGTGGTGGCGCTGCTGGAAGACGAGGCCACGGTGAAGCGCGTGTACCGCGAGCCGGGCGGTGTGCGTCTGGAGGCTGAGAATGACGCCTACGAGCCAATCCGCGGCACGGACATCAAGGTGATTGGTCGCGTGGTGGGAGTGATGCGCGACATCTAGGAGCGGCGTGGTGCTCCGGGGGCCTATGGGCGCATGGCCCCGGCGCGCTACGGTTTCGCCTGCGAGCCAGGCAGTCGCGGGGCTTCGGCCTCGAGGAAAGTCCGGACACCGCAGAGCAGGGTGCTGGTTAACGGCCAGCCGGGGAAACCCGAGGGAAAGTGCCACAGAAACGAAACCGCCCCTTCGGGGGTAAGGGTGAAAAGGTGCGGTAAGAGCGCACCAGCGGCCTGGTGACAGGCCGGCTGGGTAAACCCCACTCGGTGCAAGGCCAAATCGGGGCGTTACGGGTTGCTCGCCCAGTCCCAGGTAGGCCGCATGAGGCACCCGGCAACGGGGGTCCCAGATGGATGACTGTCCACGACAGAATCCGGCTTACGGCTCGCTAACCCAGAGGCCCGCTTCGGCGGGCTTCTGGCATTTTCGGCGACTCCAGCGGCGCGGCCGGCATCTCGGGAACCTCCGACTGCAGCCCGGCGAGGCCACGCACGAGCGCGGCGGTGAGATGCTCGGCCACCGAGTGCAGGGTGGCCAGCCCGAACTCCTCCACGTCGGCGCCACCAGCGATGGCGTCCTCGGCCTCGGCGATCATGGCGGCGGAGAGGCGCCGGTCCTGGATGAGAACCTCCACCTCCTGTCCGCGAACGGTTCCGCGCAGACCAGCTGCCTCGGCGCGGTCCTCCATCTGTCCGAGGCGCCCGAGTTCGAGCGTGCGGGCAAGCGGGCGCACATAGCGGGAGGCGTCCTCGAGCGACCGATTGCTGCTCGGCATGGCCACGGGGCGGTCGGGGCCACCAATTTCGTGGCGCGTTGCGCGCTCGGCGATGGCGCCGATGAGATCAACGAGCACGCGTGCCATCCGGGGGCACGGGAGAAAGTCCACCTGCGATGGCGCAGCGCGCACCGCGCGAGGTGGCGGCGCCCCGGTGCTGCGCAGCCAGTCGCGGATCTCCTCCACCTCAAACCTGCGGTGCCCACCAGCGGTGCGATGGCACGGCACCCGTCCGGAATCCGCCCACAGCCGGATGGTGGGGATACTCACGCCGATCATCGCCGCTGCCTCACCCGTGGTGAGTGATCGCCTGCCCGGGTCGAGCATGCGTTCGCGCACCCCGAGCCACCGCCGTGCGGATGGCCCGAATGCGCCGTCGGCCATCAGTCGTCTCCGGTCCCGGGGATGGACGCGCCGCGGTGTCGGGTGCCATCCACAATCAGAAAGGTGACGACGACGGCGATGAGGATGATCTCGCCGACGGTGAGCGCCACCCCGAGCCGTGCCCCTCCGGCCGAGGCGATGACGGTACCGGCTGCCGCGAGCACAATCGCTGTGGCCCAGGCCAGAATGTCAACGCGTGATGGAGCGAACGGCCACATGCCCGCAGTTTAGGTCATTGCCATGACGGGCCAGAGGAACGCGGCGATGGCAACCATGATGTACACGGCCATGAGCGCTGCACCCTCCACCCATGTGGACTCGCCATCGGCGCCAACCAGCGCAATAACGATGGCACCGCCAGCCAGGGCGATGATCTCGAGCGGGGTGAACACAAGCGGCACGCCATGGCCCAACAGTGGTGAGACGAGCACGATGACCGGCGCGAGAAACATCACCACCTGCAGCGTGGACCCCATGGCGATGTTGACCGCAAAGTCCATGCGGTTGCGGTAGGCGAGTTGCACGGCCACCAGATGCTCGGCCAGGTTGCCGATAACCGGGATGGCGATGAGGCCCATGAACACCGGTGAGATGTTGAGCGCCTCGGCGGTTGGCTCGAGACTGCCCACCAGCACCTCGCCCAGAATCCCGACGCCCACGCCGGAAACGAGCAGCACCCCGATGGCCATGCCGCGCGACCACGGGGTGAGCTTGGGCGGGTGCCCCAACTCGTCGGGCTGGTCCTCGGACCGCAGAAACGAATACAGGTAGGCCGCGTAGAGCGCGAGGAAGAGAACCGCGACACAGTCGGAGAGGATCTGGATGGTGTGCGACGTGGCACCTGACAGCCCGGAGAAGGCGGTGGGAATACCCACGCCGAGCACGGCAACGACGAGCAACACCGCGTTGAGGCTGGCGATCTCCTTTGAGAACCGCTGCACACCGTGCTTGAGGCCGCCCACGATGAATGCGGCGCCCAGCACGAACAGGGCATTGCCGATGACCGAACCGGCGATCGAGGCGATGGCCACCTCGGTGAGGCCCTTCGACACCGCGAGCAGCACCAGCACCAACTCGGCGATGTTGCCGAATGCTGCGTTGAGTAGCGCGCTGGCCTTCGGCCCGGATGTCGCGGCCAGTTGCTCCGTGGCGAGTCCGACCATCCATGCAAGGCCAATGGTGGCGATCGCCGCGACTGCGAACACGGCAGGGGGCGGCAGGTGGGCCAGATTCATGGCCACGGCGACGGCCGACACCGCGACGGTGGCCAGGATGATCCCGCCCTCCCATGGGGCGATGCGGTTGAAGATGGTTCTCACGGCGGGGGAATGGTAGAGAACTCCGGCCCCGGGGTCAGGCCGCCGTCGCCCGTGGGTGCGGCCCGCTCCCGGCGCCGGGCACGCCGACCACCGCAAGCGCACCGATGGCGTCGAGCACCTCGCTCATCGCCAACACCGCATCAGCGGTGAGGAGATCGCGCAGCGAGGGGTTGGAGAGCCGCGCTGCGGTGGCACGGGACAGTGCCAGCACTGCCGAGTCGCCTGCACCCTGCCGCGAGAGGGCGAACAGGGCCGAGGTGACCTCCTCGACCGAGTAGGCCACGCTGATGGGCGCCCGGTCATCGATGACCAGCAGCAATGGGACATCGGCAGGAACGGGCAGATCGTCGCGCTGCGCGCCGGCCACGCGGGCGGCGGCGAGCCATACGGCATCGGCGCTCTCTGGAGACGATGCGGCCACGCGGGCGCACGACAGCAGAAGCGCGCTCATCCACGCCGCGCGCGGCAGGAATGTGCCCAGCCGCATGACCTCCCAGGTCTCATCGCGGCGCATTGAGTGCGCTGCCAGCCCTCGCACGGCTGCCACCTCGCGTCGTACCACCCGCGCCGCGCCGGCGGGATCGAGGGCATTGGCGCCGACCGCCTGCGCACGTGATGCACCGGCCGCATGGGCGAGTGCCTCGACGACGTCAGTGGGCAGCGCGCCGTCGGTGGCTGCGGCGGCGAGGGCTGCCTGCTCCAGATGCCGTGCGGCCAGGGCGCCGCCGGTGCCCACGGCAGGGACCAGACCCTCTGGCCCCGCTGATGCCAGTGCCGAGAATGCGGCGGCGGGGCCGGCACCGTCTCGCGCAGCCCGGGCACGCGCACCCAGCACGCGGGCCGATGCGTCTGCACGCTCAAGCGCCGCAGCCACCTCGTGCACGTGGGTGAGACTCGTCATCGGCATACCCGGACGCTATGCGCGCGCGGCCCGACGGTCATTCGCCCGGGGGCCACACTCACTCCCCGTCGCTTGTGCAAACGGGTAGCGTCGCCGCGTCCAGAGCGAACCGACCAGGAGAAACCCGTGGCGCGCCTTGAACCCGGCCAGATGGCCCCCGACTTCACCCTCGCGTGCGATGACGGCACGGAGGTCACGTTGTCGTCGCTCAGGGGCTCGCCCGTGATCGTCTACTTCTATCCGAAGGCCATGACCTCGGGGTGCACCACCCAGGCGTGCGATTACCGCGATCACGTGAAGGCCTTCGCGAAGAGTGGTGCCGCCATCCTCGGAATCAGTCCCGACCCGGTGTCGCGCCTTGTGAAGTTCCGCGACAAGGAGGGGCTCACGTTCCCCCTGCTCTCCGACGAGTCGCACGCGACTCTCGAGGCGTACGGCGTGTGGGTGGAGAAGTCGATGTACGGCAAGAAGTACATGGGCGTGGAGCGCAGCACGTTTGTGATTGATGCCAAGGGCAAGATCCTTCACGCCGATTACAAGGTGAAGTCGACCGGCGACGCCGAGCGCGCGCTGGCCCTGCTGCCATAGCCGCGCCGTATCCTTCCCGCATCCCGGCGGGCCAACTGAACGAAGGGCATTCCGATGGACGCGATTGAGGCAATCCGCAAGCGCAAGGCCGTGCGCACGTATACCGATCGACCCATCGCCGATGACGTGGTGGATGGGCTGCTCCGTGCTGCGCTCGCCGCACCCACCGGCAGCGGTTCGCAGGCGTGGAGCCTGCTCGTGGTGCGGGATGCAGAGCGGCGCCGCGAGATTGCCGACCTGATCATCGCCGGCGCCGCCCAGTACTTCGCCAATATGCGCCCCCAGCGTGACCTCGATGACGACGAGCACCGTCGGCAGTGCGGGGAGTACGCCGAGAAGATCCTCAGCACGTACCGCATCGTGCCGGTGTGGATCGTTGCTCTACTGGTGCCCCGCGGGAACTACCCCGATTCGATGGCTGAGGGCGGGTATGTGGATGACCTGCTGTCGGTGGCATTCGCGATGGAGAACCTGATGGTGGCGGCACGCGCGCAGGAGCTCGGCACGGTGCCCACGTCGGCGTTCCAGCGCTTTGAGAAGGACCGGCTGCGCGCCATTCTTGGGCTGCCGGGCGAGGTGGACCCGGTGCTGGTGACCCCGCTCGGCTATCCGGAGTCCTTCCCCGATAGCCTGCCTCCCGCTCTGAAAAAGAACTTCCGCGGCTGGAGGTCGCTGGTGCACGATGAGCAGTGGGGCAGCACGCGGGCGTAGCGCTCACTGGTAGCGTCGTCGCGTCGTGAATCAGGAGGAGTGGCGAAGTGGCTTGGGATGACATCTCGCAGTGGCAGCCGGCGGACCTCTACGCATCGTTTCGCATGGGCGACAACGTGCTGCCGGTCGATGCCCGTGACCTGACCTATCGCGAGGCCGAAATGAAGATCAAGGGCGCACTGCGCCTCGATCCCATGGACTTTCAGAATGGGCTCGCGACCCTCCCGGAGGGCAAGGAGATCGTGTTCTACTGCGATCGCCCGGGCGAGGCCACAAGCATGAAGATCGCCCTGGTGGCCTTTGACGCCGGCCGTTCACGCGTGGGCGTGCTGGTGGGGGGCTTTGAGGCGTGGAACGAGGCGGGCTACCCCATGGAGCCCAAGGAGTAACCCGCCGTTCCCGCGGTGCCTACTTGTCCTTCTTCTTGCCCTTCTTCTGCCCGCCGGGTGTGAGGCCGTACGTGGCCTCAAGCCATTCCGGCAGCACTGCGGCGACGGCGCGGCACATGAGCTCACGCTCGGAGACAGCCACACGAGCGGCGACCTGCATCACCAGCTGCCCCTCATCGGAGCGCACGCCTGACACGCCGCTCACCATCTTGTCGCCCTCGGGCTTGTTGTAGACCATCGCCCGCGCGGCCATGTTCCAGTGCTCCTCGGTCCAGGCGATGAGAAGCTCTTCGAGGTCCGTTGGCGCGTACTCGAGCAGTGCACGCTGGAGCTCGTTGGGTGTGGGGTCTGCGTCACGCTGCATTGACTGGTCCTTCCAGGGCCTTGTTGGGAATCGCAGGGCAGGATAGCCCTGTGGCGACGACCGAAGGGGTGAACAGCGGCGATGGTGCAGGGGGACGGCTCGCGTTCCTCGTTATCGCAGTGCTGTTGGGTGCGGTGGCGATCATCGCCACTGGGCTCGAATGGGGCAGTCTTTCGGTGCACTCTCAGCTTGTGGTGTCGGAGCCGGGAATGGGCGAGTGGCAGGGTGTGGCGGCCCTCATCGCGGCCGTTGCAGGCCTGCTGGTGATCGGGTTTGCCATGGCGCTCGGTCGCCCGGCGATTGCGGCGATGGGGGCTCTGGTATCCGGCCTGGTCATTGCGGCCATGGCCATCGCCGAGGTCGTCCACCTGGTGACGCGCCCGGCCGACATTGCCGCCGCTGTACGCGCAGGTGCTGCGGCCATTCCCCTCAAGGGATACCGGGTGCCGCTTATCGAGAGCTCAGTGGGCCCCGGTACCTGGCTTGCCCTGATCGCCGGCCTGCTTCTGGCCCTCGTAGGACTCCTCAGCGTGATTATTCCGGCATGGCGTTCGCGCCGTGGCACGGCGCGCGGGTAGACTGGCCACCAGCGCCATGACCACCTACATCCTCCTTGCCACGATCAGCCCTCAGGGCCTTCAGACGCTTCGCGTCACGCCTGAGCGCCTGTTTGAGGTGAATCGCGAGATCGAGGACTTGGGTGGCCGCGTTATCGACCAATGGGCCGTGCTGGGGCTCTACGACTTCCTCAGTGTGATTGAGGCACCGGGTGACGCCGCCGTGGCACACATGACCGCCGAGCTCTCCGCCCGGGGCAGTGCCACCTTCGAAACCCTCACCGTCGTGGAGACATCCGACGTATTCACCGGGCTCGACCCGGCGGAATAGCTGGTCAGCCCGCTCGGCGCCACTCCGGCGACTTGCACAGCGGGCATGCGGGAAGCACGAGAATGCCGTCGGCCTCTTCGGGTGACGTCACAAGCAGGTCGCACTCGGAGCAGCGGAACTCACCCACGACCTCATCGCCGACTTCGAACAGCTCGGTTCCATCGTCGGTGGTACGCGGCACGCGGGGTCCCTTCGGGGTGGGTTCAGGTGGCCAGCGCGGCGACCAGGCTGGCCGCCGCAATGAGGGCAAATATGACGAAGCCGGCGGCCAGAAGGCGCGTCTCGGTGATCATGGGCCGACGGATATCGCCCATCTGTGCCGGGCGCCAGTGCGCGATGCGGCTGATGGCGCCCTCATGGATGGAGCGCTCGCAGTAGGGGCAGAAGTCGGTTGATGCCAGCAGCGGAAGCCCGCAGCGGTGACAGCCCGGGGCGTCTGCGTGATGGTGTCCCTGGAGGTCCGACTCCGTGCGCACTGGCTGCTCCTTACATGCCTCCGGCCGGGCGACCGGGGCCGGAATCATACCGCCGCCGAGCAATCTCGCAAGGGAGATTTCGTGTGGGCCGGCAGGAAACGGCACCACTGCAACGAAGTCATTCGGTTCGGCCGGGCTCCGTGGGCTCATCGGAGACCATGGGAAATGCAATATCCGCGGACTGGCGCTCATCGTGGGCAGCCCCGTGGTCATCCGATCCGTCGTGCTCCATCGCAGCCACTGCGGCGTCAATGGCCGCCAGACGGTTCTCCACGTCGGCGACTTCCGGGGCAAGTGCGTCGCCTGAAATCGCACCGTCGCGGATGAGGGCGTAGGCCCGAGACCCGAGTGCCTCGAGCGCGCTTCGGTGGCGACGCTCAAGCAGGCGCCGCTCGCCTTCGAGACGTGCCCTCTGCACGGAACCCTTTATGTCGCGGGCAACGCGACCCGCACGGCTGCTCATCGAGTTGATGATCGACACAGGTGCTCCTCAGGTGGACACCGGAAAGGCTAGCGCCGCTCCGGCCACATCGGCGCGAAGGCATGGCGCAATGCGCACGTTGCGCCACCCATGCGTGTGCCTCGCGATCATACGGTCGATGCATGGACAACGCATGGGGGCGGTGGAATCAGCGGGGGCAGGCCACGGTCGAGCATGTGGGGATCACGCTCGTGGTGGCGCTGCTGATGGCGGCGATGGCGCTGTGGGCATCGGGAGTGGTGCGAGTGCCCGACCACCCACCCGCGATCATCGCGCGAGTGACCGCACCGCTGGGGGCGGTTGTCGCTCAGGGGTATCCGGTGGCCGATGGCCTGTCGCGGCAATTCGCCACCGATATGGAGGCCAGGCCCGGTCAGCCGGGGCTGCTCCACCGGGTATGGGATGGATTCCTGTCGTGGGGTGCGCTCAATGTTGACGGCGAGCTCGAGGCCCTTGGGGGATTCACTGATGAGGTGCGGTCGCAGGCCGAAGGGTTCATCCGCCATCCGCTCGAGACTGCAGCGGGGATATTTGGGCAGGGGCGTATGACGCCCGCACGGCAGGTGGTGAGCAGCGGTGGTGACATTGCCCGCGACGCGCTGGGTATCGGCGACCGCCCGCTGCGTGAGAGCTTTCTCAGGATCTCCCGTGCTGCCGGGGCGATGGCCGCCGACTGGCTCATTGTGCGGGGTGCCCGGTTTCTGCGCGTTCGGGCCATCGAGGCCGTGAGACGGCGCTGAAGTGGCGCAGATACACGCGCGCGATGGCACGCGGCGGTCTGGATGCGTGACTACCCACCCAGCCACGATCACGGTGACCGGTGACGACGATGAGGGAGGTCTGGTGACAGCTCGCATGACGGCTCGATTGCATACCGCGGCGCTCTCCACCTGGTGGCGCCTGCGCGATGAGCGCGGTCAGGGAACGGTGGAGTACGTGGGAATGGTGGTGATGGTGACCCTGCTTGTTGCGGCAGTTGCGGTGGCCGCCAAGGGATGGGCCCCGGATGTCGGCGAGGCGCTCAAGAAGGCCCTTACGGGGGCGATCACGCATCTCACGGACGGATTCGGATGACCGCGCGGCCCCGGGGGCGCACGACCGGCCCCCGGGGCACGGCGATCAGGGAATGATCACCGCGGCACCCTGCACCTCGCCCGACGCGATGCGCTGCAGGGCCCGGTTTGCATCGGGAAGCGCATGCTCCTCCACCTGGGTGCGCACCGGGATCTGCGCGGCGATCGCCAGGTAGTCGCGGGTATCGGCGCGGGTGACGTTGGCGACGCTGCGTATCGATCGCTCCCACCACAGGTCGCCGTAGTCGAACTGCGGGATGCGATCGAGGTGAATGGCGTTGACGGCCACCGTGCCGCCGCGGTCGACCGCCTTGAGTGCAGCGACCACCACGTCGCCGGATGGCGCAAAGGTGACGGCGGCATCGAGGGGAAAGGGAGGTGCGTCGTCGTATCCACCCACCCACTCGGCACCCATTTCGAGCGCCCGCGAGCGCTCCTCGTCTGAGCGTGTGGCAACGGCGACGCGGCAACCCCAGTGGCGGGCCACTTGAATCGCCTGCAGCGCCGATGCACCAAATCCGTAGAGCCCTACTCGGGATCCGGGGGTGACTCCGGCCACCCGGAGTGCGCGGAATCCGATGACGCCCCCGCACAGCAGCGGGGCCAGATGGCGATCTTCGGGGCCGTCGGGCAGGGGCACCACCACGTCGGCGCGGGCCGTCACCATCTCTGCGAATCCACCGTGCCGGTCCCATCCGGTGAAGGTTGCCTGTTCGCACAGGTTCTCCCGGTCGGCCCGGCAGTGGGCGCAGTCGCCACACGACCCGGCGAGCCATGTGAGGCCGGCGCGGTCGCCCTCGGCCCAACCGGTGACGCCTTCGCCGAGCCCTTCGATACGACCGGCAACCTGATGACCAAGGACAATGGGCATGGTGCGGGCGCGCAAGTCGCCTTCTGCGATCTGCAGGTCGGTGCGGCACGCGGCGCATGCCCCCACCCGGATGAGCACCTCACCCGGCCCGGGTGACGGATCGGGAAATGTGGCGAATCGCAGCGGCTTGGTGCCGATGGGTGATATCGCGGTCAGGACCATTGCGAGCATGCCGTCACGGTAGCGGCGCCCGCTGCCGCGGGCGTGCGTCATCATGACGGGGTGCCCGGTCTCACCCCCATCCCTGTCCCCGCATCCCCATTGGCGGGTGGCGATCCCACACGCCGCTTCGGTATCGGTGCGGACGGCGAGGTGATGTTTGCCGGCCTCACCCGCCCCGAGGCCGAGGCCGTGGCCCAGTGGCTCGAGGGGCTTGACGCCTCGGCGCGAACGGGCGCGCTCATCCCCATTGAGCTCGGCGTGGTACTGAGCGATGGCGCAGGGCCGCACCTGCTGGATGCCTTCGGGGCGCTGGTGCTGGTGGTGGGCGAGCACTCACATGTGCCGGGGGCCTGGGTGGCCATGGGGGTCCCGAGCCCGCTGTGCGGAGTGGGTGCCGTGGAGCGAGACGGCCACGTGTATCGCTGGATTGGGCGGGTGGATGTGGCCGAGGCGGGAAGAGTGGCCGTTCTTGACGCCCTTGATGCATGCACGGACCGCGACGCCGTGCATCGGTGGGCCGCACACGGCGGTGGGGCCGTGTCTACGCTCATCGGGTGAGCGAATACATCATCAGGTTCATCGCGGTGAATGTCGACGATCTCGACGATGCCGCGTACGCACGACTCGTTGAAGCAGCAAAGACCATGCCGGGCATACGTCTCGTCGGGGAGGTGATGGTTGATGCCCAGACCCGTCGCCTGGATGTGCGGTTCGCCATCCCCGTTGAGCAGGCCATGGGCGAGGCCGCGCGGGATGGCGGGCGCCTTGCCAAGGAGATTCTGCTGTCGGCCCGTATTCCCGATGCCCGGCTGGTGGAGATGACCGTGCGCATGGTTGATCCCGAAGCGGATGGCTGGACCGGGACCGACGACGGCGAGGAAAACGAATAAGGACCCCCGGCGCGATCGAAGCCTGCTCGTCGCGCCGGGGGTCCTTATTGAGTGACCGGGCTCGCGCATTTCTTGCGCGGGTCATTGCAGACCGGCCTGACACCGAGTGACCCTACTTCTGGACGCGTGCCATGCAGGTGTTGTGCGTCTCCACCGCGGGACCGAAGTCCCACTTGCGGCCGTTCCCCCGAATCAGCGCGTGGGGAGGGCGTAACACCTGCCGGTTCGCGTCCGGCGATCATCTCGGTTGTCAGGGTCCGGTGCTGCACTGGGAAAGGTATGGACGCCCCATCCCTGTTCCATCGGGGCGTTCCCCGATCTTGTTGCGGATTGTCCGCACCCCGTACAGCACACAACCGGGGTACCTGCCGCGTAAGACTGGGGGCGTGAGCGACCGTCCCGTCACCGTCATGTGGTTCAGGCGCGACCTGCGCGTGGACGACCACCCGGCGCTCGCTGCCGCTGCCGCGCGAGGTGACGTGGTTGCCCTGTGGGTCGCCGATCCCGGCCTCCTTGGTGCTCCACACCACCGGTCAACCGTACGGTTGCGCTTCCTGCGGGCGTGTCTCGAGGCGCTCGATGCAGAACTGACTGCCCTCGGCATACCGTTGGTTATACGACATGGGTCACCCACCGATGTGCTCCCCGCGGTGGCTGCCAAGGCCGGGGCCGATCGCGTGTATGCCACCGGGGACGTCACTCCGTATTCGGCGCGCCGGGACGAGGCCGTGAGTGCCGCGCTGGGGCGGGATGGCGTGTCGTTTGCCTGCATCGGAGGCCCGTGGCGTGTGCGGCCCGATGCACTCGTGGGGTCATCCGGCAACGGGTATCTGGTGTTCACACCGTTCTTCCGCGCGTGGGATGCCGTTCCGGTGGACGCGCGCATCGCAACCCCTGATGTGCTCGTCGGACCCCGTCTTCCGTCTGATGGGCTCGACGTACTTCCTGTTGGTGCGCCGCCGCTGCCAGCTGGCCCCACTGCCGCCCGCGCCCGGCTCGAGGGCTTCATCCGAAGTGGCGCCGCGGATCGCTACGGCGATCTACGCGACGACATGGCGTCCGACGCCACCTCGCATCTGTCTGCCGACCTTCGCATGGGTGTGCTCTCTCCGGCACAGGTGGGGAGGGCAATCGGCGCGCGGGACGGCGTGCCCGCATCTCGCCAGGCCTTCTGGCGGCAGTTGGCGTGGCGCGACTTCTACGCCCATCACATGCAGCGTCATCCGGTTGTGGCACGCGCGGCGATGAACGAGAAGTTCCGGGCGATTCGCTGGGACGATGCCCCCGCGGCCCTGGATGCCTGGCGCGAGGGGTGCACCGGGTTTCCGCTTGCCGATGCGGGGATGCGCCAGATGGCGGCGACCGGGTGGATGCACAGCCGGGCGCGCATGGTGTGCGCGAGCGTGCTGGTGAAGGATCTGCTGCTCGACTGGCGCCGTGGCGAGGCCGTGTTCATGCGTGGTCTGGTGGATGGCGACCCGGCAAACAACAACGGCGGGTGGCAGTGGACGGCAGGTACGGGTACCGACGCCGCGCCGTACTTCCGCGTGTTCAACCCCTTTCTGCAGGCAAAACGGTTTGACCCGACCGGCGCGTACGTACGCCGCTGGGTGCCGGAACTGGCCGACGTACCCGACCGCTACATCCACGAGCCGTGGACCATGCCCGAGGAGGTGCAGGTGGAGGCTGGGTGCCGCATTGGTACGGACTACCCCGAGCCCATCGTGGATCACGCGACCCGCAGGGTGGAGGCCATTGAGCGCTACAAGTCCGCCGCTGAGCGGATGGGAGTCGCATGAGTGAAGAAGGAACGAATCGACGGGTGATGATGACGGGTGCCACGGGCTATGTGGGCGGTCGCCTGCTGCACCGCCTTGAGCAGGATGGCCTGGGGATAACCTGCCTGGCACGTCATCCACAGGTGCTTGCGCCCAGGGTTCATGGGGCAACACGCATCGTGCAGGGTGATCTTGTGACAGGTGTGGGACTCGACGAGGCCATGGCCGGCGCCGACACGGCCTTCTACATGGTGCATTCGATGGGCGCTCAGGGCGACTACCTCGCGGCCGACCGGGCAGCAGCCCGCAACTTCGGTGATGCCGCCCGCCGTCAGGGTGTTCGGCGCATCGTGTACCTGGGAGCCCTTGGTTCGGGCACATACATGTCGCCGCATCTCGAGAGCCGTCAGGAGGTTGGGCGCATTCTCAGGGAGTGCGGGGTGCCCACCATCGAGCTGCGTGCGTCGGTCATCATCGGATCCGGCAGCCTGTCGTTTGAGATGGTGCGCGCACTCGTGGATCGGCTGCCGCTGATGGTGTGGCCCAAATGGGTGGACACACCCACCCAGCCCATCGGCATCGAGGACATCATCGAGTACCTCGTGCAGGCACCCGACGTTGACCTGCCCGAGAGCATGGTGGTCGAGATCGGCGGTAATGATCTCGTCTCGTATGGAGACCTGCTCCGCGCCTACGCACGGGCCGTCGGGCTGCGACGCTTCTTCATCCGGGTGCCGGTGCTCACCCCGCGGCTGTCAAGCCTCTGGCTCATGCTCGTGACGCCTGTGTACGCGAAGGTTGGCCGTCAGCTTGTCGAGGGGCTCCGCGCGCCGACGGTGGTAAGCGATGACCGCGCGCGTCGGATGTTCGCCATCACTCCAATGGGCATGGTCGAGCAGATAGAGCGTGCGCTCCTCAACGAAGATCAGGAGTTCGCTGAGACCCGCTGGTCGGATGCAATGTCATCGGTGGGGCAGGACGACCTCGCATGGGGTGGCGCACGCAAGGGCTCGCGCATGGTCGACGCGCGATCGCTGTTCGTGCCCGTGCCACCCGACCGCGCATTTGCACCCATTCAGCGCATCGGTGGGGAGCAGGGCTGGTACCACGCCAACTGGATGTGGGACCTGCGGGGATTCCTCGACCTGCCATTCGGCGGCGCCGGCACCCGTCGTGGCCGCCGTGACCCCGAGCACTTGGTGGTGGGCGATACCCTCGACTTCTGGCGGGTGGAGGCCATCGAACCCGGCCGGCTCCTGCGCCTGCACGCCGAGATGGCACTTCCCGGGCGCGCCTGGCTGCAGTTTGAGGTGCAGGAGGTGCCCAACGGATCGATTATTCATCAGACCGCGCTCTACGACCCGCGTGGCCTCCTGGGGCGGGCCTACTGGTACATGGTCTGGCCATTCCACAAGTTTGTATTTGGCGGGATGCTGCGAAACATCGGGCGTGCGGCGAGGAAGAAGCCGGGCCGATGAGGGTGGCGGTGATCGGCGCGGGTATCGCCGGTCTGGTGGCGGCACGCGATCTGACGGCCGGCGGGCACGAGGTGGTTGTGATCGAGAAGAGCCGCGGACTGGGCGGTCGCATGGCCGCGCGGCGCGTGGAGGGCATGGTGCTGGACCACGGCCTGCCAGTGCTCGAGGTGCCATCCGGTGGTGTGCTCGCAGGCCTGGTGCGCGACCTGGCAGCTGATGGGCTGGTGCACCTCGACGGCGATGCGGTGGCGTGGCCCGCGGGCATGACCGTGCTGCCCAAGGCGATGGCTGGTGCAGTTGAGGTGCTGCTGGGCACGCGGGTCTCCGCGCTTCGCGAGAGCGGGGAGGGCATTGAGATTGCGCAGGATCAGGGCAACACGATCAGCATGGTTGATGCGGTGGTCATCACCGCTCCGGCGCCTCAGGCGGTTGAGCTTCTCGCCACGCTTCCCGATGCCGTGGCGCGAGTCGATGCACTGCGCGCGGTGGAGTACGACCCGGCCGTCATGGTGCTGGCAGGTCTCTCAATTGACGAACCCGGCTGGCTCGCCGCGCGACCCGACTCCGCCCCGATCGCATACGTCATCAATGAAGCCGTGAAGGGGCGCGCTCCCATCGATGGCGTGATCCCGGTGGTGATCAGACTGCGCCCCGACGACAGCGCCCGGCTGTTTGACGCCCCCGACGACACCGTGCTGGGTGAGGTACTGCCCGCGCTCGCCGGGGTGATGGGGCACGCGGCACCCACCGTATGGACGCAGGTGAAGCGCTGGCGCTATGCGACTGCGCGCACGCGAATCGACCAGGAAGTGGTCAACCCGGCTGGCTCACGCGTAATCATCGCGGGCGACGCCGTTGCGGCGGGCCCGGGCATTGAAGACGTCGCGCGGACCGGTCAGTGGGCCGCGCGACGTCTTCTCAGCAGGTGATCAGCCCTCGTCGGTGACGTCCGCGCCGGGCTCATCAGCCGGTGCGGTGGGCTCGGCCTCCATGGCCGGCGTGGTGCCGGGCTCGGCCACGGCGGGGTCGTTCGTGACAGGCGGGGCCGGGTAGGAAATCTCCTCCACGCGCTCAACCCCATCCACATCGCCGTCGGCGGAGTACGACTCACGCAGGGTGCGAAGTTCGTCGGCTGCGCGCGGGTTCCCCAAGGACTGGGCGGCTGACAGCGCCGTCTCGGCCTCTTCGAGCAGGCCCAGTTCCACCAGTACCTTGCCGAATGCGTACTGCACCCCGCCATCAGCGGGTGCTGCGCCAACTGCGGCACGCCCTGCGGCCTCGGCGGCGGGCAGGTCGCCCGAGTCGCTGAGCGCCGTGATGAGGCTGATGCGCGCGTCAGTGCGCTGCGGGTCGGCGTCGATCGCGCGACGAAGCAGCGCGATGGCCCGATCGGTCTCGCCGATACCCCGCAGGGATGCCCCGGCGCGGGTGAGCGTGGCGGCCGAGTCGTCGATCTCCACGGCGCGGTCGGCGAATGCGATTGCCACGGCGACATTGCCGTCAGCCCCTTCAAGGCCGCGGAGTGCCTCCTCCACATCGGTGACCTGCGTGGCCTGCAGCACGGCGTGCGCGGTGTCGCCAGCCTCCACCTTCTTGGCCGCGGCCTTGCGCTTGCGGGGTGCTGGTGCGGGCTTGGGCGGATCGATGACGATGGGCACCACGCGCTGTGCCTCGCGCTTGGCCAACTGGTCGCGGGCCGCGTGCAGCTTGCGCACACGGACACGTGACTCCACGGCGCGGTCCACGGCTGCGGCCTTGCGGGCGAGGGCCGCGTCGTAGTCGGCGCGGATCTCGGGGTCGGTGATGAGTGCACGCTCGCTCCAGGCGAGCCAGTGCATCTCGGCGTCGCGCACAGCGGCGCGCATGGGTGTCTCTTCGACCCATTCGGTGCGCGTTGCGATGGCCGCGGTGATTGTCGCGTCATCTGCGTCCCTCGGGATGTCGAGCATCTCGTAGAGGTCGCGCTCCATCAATGCGCGAACCAGCGCCGCGCGCTTGGGATCTGTCGTCGCCATGGCCACTCCTCTAGCGCTTCGTCGTGAGGAACACAGTTGTCCCCGGAGATGTCTTCTTGCCGCCGTTGACCGCAATGGCCCTGACGGTGTACTTGGTCCCGGGCTTCAGCCCGGTGACTGTCTTTCGCAGCGTCGCGAGAGGCGCGCGCGCGGCAACGGTGCCGAGCGTCACTGTACGGGTTGACCGCTTCGTGGTGATCTTCAGGCTCACGCGCACCGCAACGCCGTTCGGGGCGACCAGCGCCCCGAGTCGTGCGCTCGTCTTGGTGACCTTGGCGGGCTTCAGCGTGCGGACATCAGCCCGCGTGTTGTATGAACCCGCCGCCAGCACCGCCGTGGGTGCCGCAATCGCCGCCGCGGCAAGCGTTGCCGCCGCGATCCGAATGGTCGTGCCCCGTACTGTCATCCGCGCTCCCTGTTCGCTCGCCTGCCCGCGGCATGGTAGGCGAGCGCGCACCCCCCGGGTCCCGATGGCGTCGCGGCTACTCCGCCCTGGGCAGCAGGCGGGCGATCAGCACCAGCCCAATCGCCACGATCACCGCGACTGCAATGCACACGCCGATGAACGGCATTACCGCGGCCAGCAGGCCACCGATGACTGGTCCAAGGACGAATCCCAGCGCAAACACCATCACCATGGCGCCTGCGCTGATGCCGTAGCTCCCTGCCATACCCATCTCGTCGATCGCGTGCGTGAAGAGCGGGCCTGCCGGCGCAGCCATCACCGCCGTGCCCAGAAGCAGAATGGCCAACGCCACTGTTACCCACCACGCCGGGCCGATCGCAATGAGCGGCAGCGTGATGACGGTGACCACGCCGCCGACCAGGATCGGTGTGCGCCGCCCTGTCATGTCGGACCACTTGCCGCCGAGCGGGGCACCGAGAAACAGCGACGCCGTGCCCAGCGAGACCACCAGGCCGATTGCGGCCGATCCAAGAAGCAGTCGCTCGGTGAGGTTGAGCGGGAGGAGCGACTCGACCATGCCCTCCACGATGGCCAGAAGGATGAGCGCCACCGCCCCTGCACGTGCACCGGGCGATCGGCCCAGCGCGCGCAGCGTGCGGAACATGCCCGGCGCCGCGCGGGGCCGTACGAGCGTTTCTGGAACCGGAATGGCCGACGCAATCAGTATCAACGGGAAGATTGCGAAGATCAGGAACGTCTCGGTGAGGCCGACCGATTGGATGAGCACACCCGAGAGCAGCGGGGCCATGAGCCCGGCTCCACCCCCGGCGGTCTCGGCGAGCCCAAGCCGCAACCCCATCTGGTCTGGTGGGTACACGTCGCTCACGTATGCGAGCGCTCCGGTCCAGGTGACGGCGCTCGCCCCGCCGAGGACAGCGCGCGCGAGGGTGAGGGTGTACGGATCCCGTGCGACGGCAAAGCCCACTCCCGCGAGTGCCAGCAGCGCTGCACCGGCGATGATTGCGGGCTTGCGGCCGAGGCGATCGACCCATCTCGCGGCGAATGGCGCCACCAGGAGTTGCGCAATGGGGAACGCGGCGAAGATGAGCGCCACGCCGGTATCGGACAGGCCCAGATCACGCTGGTACACGGGCAGCGCCGGAACGATGGCGCTGAACATGAGCGTGTCGACGGCGATCGCGGCCATGGCGAGCAGGAAGACCCGCGTGCGATCGGGGTGGGCGGCTGTGGCCATTGGCATCGGTACCACGGTAGCGACCGCGTGATGCCGCTCCCGGCCGCGAATCGGCTCCGCACCTGTCACCATGGCGGCATGAGTGAAAGCCTCTCCATCACCCCACCCGACCCGCCGCTTCGCGACCCAGTGGTCATCACCGCGTTTCGTGGGTGGAACGATGCGGCGAGCGCTGCGACAGCTGCCATTGCCACGGTTGGCGAGCAGATGGGTGCCGAGCGCATCGGCACGGTGGACCCAGAGGATTTCTACGACTTCCAGGTGACCCGGCCGATTATTGACCTCACCACCGAGCCCCACACGCTCACGTGGCCCGAGGTGGAGATCAGCGCCGTGCGAATCCCCGGCGGTACGCGCGACCTCATTCTGATTATGGGCGGAGAGCCCTCAATGCGCTGGCCCACGTTCTGCACCATGCTGCTGGATGCCGTGCAGGCGCTCGGCTGCCGCAGGTTTGTCACTCTGGGCGCTCTGCTGGCCGACGTGCCGCACACCCGTGATGTGACCCTCACCGTGATGAGCACCGAGGAGTCGCTGGTGAGTGGGCTCGACATGCGCCCGCCCGGCTACCGCGGCCCCACGGGAATTGTGGGCGTGCTGCACCTTATGGCCGCCCAGCGCGGGCTTGAGGCCGTGTCGCTGTGGGCCCCGGCGTCGCACTACGCCGCAGGCGTCGTCAACCACAAGGCCGAGCTCGCGCTGCTTGACGGCATCATGCGTGTGACCGGCGCGACCATCGACACCGAGGCCGTCCGGCATGCCGCCGCTGAGTTCGAGGAGCAGGTGGACCAGGTGGTGGCCAGCGACCCGCGCCTGCAGCAGTTGGTGGAGCAGTTGGAGCAGTCGGCCGACGAGGACCGCATGGACGCCAGCGATCTTCCTTCGGGCGATGAACTGGTGGCCGAGCTTGAGCGGTTCCTGCGCGAGCGTGGCGACACGCCACCGCCCGCCAGCCTCTAACCCGGGCACGCACCCCGCGGCCTAGAAGGCGCCCCGGCTTACGCAGGCGTTGTACAGCGAGCAGCGCTCGCAGTGCGGTGTTCGTGCCGGGCAGGTGTCGCGCCCATGCATGATGAGCCGAAGTCCGGTGTCGGCCCACATGGCACGTGGCCACAGCATCTTCAGGTCGGCCTCCACCTTCACCGGGTCATCATTCGTGGTGAGCCCCAGCCGCTTGCCCAGGCGCAGCACGTGAGTGTCCACTGCAATCGCCGGCGTTTCGAACCACTGGCCCAGAATCACGCTGGCGGTCTTGCGGCCCACGCCGGGCACGGTCACAAGTTCCGCCATGGTGCCCGGCACTTCGCCCCCGAAGCGCTGTTCGAGGGCCGTCGCCATGCCGATGAGCGACTTCGTCTTGGCCCGGAAGAATCCGGTGGAGTGGATGATCTCCTCCACGTCCTCCGGGTCGGCCACCGCCAGGTCGGCGGGGGAGGGGTACCGCGCGAAGAGGGCCGGGGTCACGAGGTTCACCCGCACGTCGGTGCACTGGGCCGAGAGGATGACGGCCGCCAGCAGTTCGTACGCATTTCTGTGGTCGAGGGGGATGGGTACACGCGGCCGCTCCTCCGCGAGGATCTCGGCCACCACGCGGCCGCGGCCCTTGGGCGTGCGAGGCCGGCGCTCACGGAGAGGGATGTGGCTGCTCAGTGCAATGACTTGAGCAGGATAATGATCACACCGATCAGTGCGCTGGCGACTGCCGCGACCACCACCTGGGGCCAACTGCTGCCTCGCTGGCGCGACGCGATACCACCCCATATTCCCAATGCCCCCACCGCCACCAGCAGCGTGGCGAACACGGCGTTCTCTTCGCTCAACACCCCGATGCCCCCGAGGATGAGCGGGATTGAGAGCGGCACAGCAGCCTCGAGCACTGCCCAGTGCTCGTCACCCGCACGGGAGAGCCGCACCCGAAATGGATCAGTGCTGGTGTCGCCCAGCACGTCGGAAAAGACCTCGGCAAACCACAGCACCAGCACCGTCACCACCAGAGTGGACACAAATTGCCATGGCCCCCACTCGCTCACGACGCCGGCCTCGGCAGCCAATACGGCGGTGGCAACGATCGTGCCGTAGACCGCGCGCGATGTGTGTGCCAGAAATCCGCGGTAGGGGCGTGAGGTGTCGGAGGTCGTCACATCCACAAGGCTACGGCGCCCGCACCATCGGATGTCGGGCTAGGGTGCCAATGGCATGGATCTGCTCGCCGCCCGAAACCTCCAGGCCCTGTCACTGGGCTTCCACATCATTCTGGTGTGCTTCGGCGTGGCGTTCCCGATATTCGTGCTCACCATGGAGGGGTTGTACCTCCGCACGCGCGACGACCTGTACCGCCGTATCGCCCGGCGGTGGACCAAGGCCATGGCCATCCTCTTCGCGGTGGGGGTGGTGAGCGGCACCGTGTTGTCGTTCGAGCTCGGAATCCTGTGGCCGGAGTTCATGGCCAAGTACGGCGACGTGTTTGGGTTCGCGTTCGCGCTCGAGGGCACGTCGTTCTTCGTGGAGGCCATCTTCGTGGCCATCTACGTCTATGGCTGGGACCGCCTGTCGGAGCGCACGCACTTTCTCTCGGGGCTGCCCATCCCCATCGCGGGGTTCTTCGGCTCACTCTTTGTGATCTCGGTGAACGGGTGGATGAACAACCCCGTGGGGTTTGACGAGGTGAATGGCGTGGTGAGCAACATCAACCCGGTCGCCGCGCTCTTCAACGGGTTCTTCTGGCATGAGCTGGTGCACATGCTCCTGGCGGCCATCATCGTCGCCGGCTTCATGACCGCGTCGGTGTACGCCGTTGCCATGCTGCGTGGGCGCCGCGACCGGTTTGTACGTGTGGCCATGATCGTGCCGCTCACAATCGCCTCCCTTGCCGCCCCGGCCCAGCTGATCGTGGGCGATTGGGCCGCGCGCACCGTCACCAACGATCAGCCCATCAAGCTCGCGGCGATCGAGGGTCTGGGTAAGACCCAGAGCAACGCGCCCTGGCACCTGTTCGGCTGGTACTCGGCATCCGATGGCGAGGTGCATGGGGGCATCGCCATCCCCGACATGCTCTCGATCCTCGCGTACCACGACCCCAATGCCACGGTGCAGGGGCTCGACTCGGTGCCCGTCGCTGACCAGCCAGGTGCCATCAACACGGTGCGCATCGCCTTTCAGGTGATGATCATCCTCGGGTCGGGGCTGGCCATGCTTGCCGTGCTGCACCTGTGGGTGTGGTGGCGCAGGCGGCGCATCATCAAGGGCAAGTGGTTTCTCTTTGCGGTGGGTGCGGCGGGTCCGGCGGCCATCCTGACGCTGGAGAGCGGATGGATCACCACCGAGGTCGGCCGCCAGCCCTGGATTGTCTACAACTACATGCGCACCACCGATGCGGTCACCAACGCCACGGGGATTCCCATCGCGCTGATTGCGCTCGGTGTGGTGTACGTGGGGCTGATGTTTGGCGCCATCTGGGCGCTTCGCCGTCTGGCGCACTCGCCCGAGGAGCCTGAGCGGCCCCCGGTCGCCCCTGGAGCCGCCTCGTGAATCTCGCGCTCGCTGTGTTTGCGGCAATCCTGCTGGTGGCCGGCCTCACGCTCTACGCGGTGCTGGGCGGCGCGGACTTCGGCACCGGTGCATGGGATCTGACGGCCGGCCGCGGAACGCGCGCCCAGCGCATGCGCGCGCTGCTCCACTCGTCGATGGGTCCGGTGTGGGAGGCCAACCACGTGTGGCTCATCTTCACGCTGGTGGTGTTCTGGACGTCATTTCCCACGGCCTTCGCGTCGGTGATGTCGACCATGTACATCCCATTGTTCCTCGCCGTGGTGGGAATCATCCTGCGCGGATCGAGCTACGCCTTCCGCCCGCTGGCCCGTGGCACATGGTTTGAGTGGCCGAGTGCCGTGGCATTTGGCATCGCATCAATCCTCACCCCGTTCTTCCTGGGCACCATCGTGGGTGGCATCGCAGGCGGTCATGTGCCGCTGGGCAACGCCGCCGGTAATTCGGTGGATGCCTGGTGGAATGGCACCGGAATCATGGTGGGCCTGATGGCAGTGGTCACCGGCGCCTATCTGGCAGCCATCTTCACGATGGCCGATGCCAGTCGGCGCGGCGAGGATGACCTGGCGGAGGGCTTCCGTCGTCGTGCGCTGGTGTCGGGGGTGCTGGCAGGCGTGGTGGCCATCGCGACCCTTCCTGTTATCCACACCGATGCTCCTCGTCTGTTTGACCGGCTGCTTCAGGGCCCCGGCCTCGTGGGAGTCATCGGGTCATTCCTGCTCGGCGGGGTGACCCTGTGGCTGTTGTGGAACCGCCGCGGCGGACTCGCGCGCTGGTCGGGTGCCGGTGCCGTGGCTGCCATCGCCGTGGGGTGGGCGCTCGCGCAGGCTCCCTACCTGCTTCCCACCACCGTCACGGTGGAGGACGCAGCCGCGCCGTCGGCAACGCTCTGGGCCCTTGTGGCGGCCGCAGTCATATTCGTGGCCCTGGTGGTGCCATCCCTGATCTTCCTCTTCAGGCTCTCGCTCACCGACAAGCTGGGGCATGACCTGCCGCCCGTCGATCAGGAGGTTGCCGGTGTCTGAGCGCGGCTGGATGCGCCTGTGCATCACGTTGTTCATCGCGGGGATGGCCGTGATGGTGCCGTTCGACTCGGTCATCACGCTCGCGCTCGCGTGTCTCTGCTTCGCCGGCTTCATCGTGGCCGGCTCGATCGCACTTCTGCGACCGAGCCGGCTGGGCGACGAGGAGTAACTCCTACCGGGTGTTACGGAACCGGGGTGATGACGACCGCGCGGCCGTTCAGCGGCTGCACTGGTCGGTAATTGTCGCTGTACACCGCCGTGATGGCGTCGATCTGGGCCTTGCTCAGAGCCACCGGCTTCTTCATCACCAGCCAGTTCACGCCTTCAGTGCACGGCGGGGTGGTGAGGCTGCCCGAGTAGCGCACACTCTGGAGGCTGGTGGGGAGCATGGCCGGCCAATCGAAGGTGGTCGTCTTGGTGGTCCCCTGAGGTGTGCCGATGGCTTTGACGAACGGCTCCCACGCTGCGTTGGAGGAGGACCCCTCCTCGAGCATTACGCCGATGACCGTGAGCACGTTGGCATCGGACATGTGCACGAAGTGCACTTCGACCGGCGAGTGATTGCCGTTGAACGTGTGCTCGCTCTTCGCGTGGTAGTGCATCTGCAGCAGCTTGGACGTGGTGCCATCAACGGTGATCGAGTTGCCCGCGGCAGCCTTGGCCTCGACGGAGTGCCCGTTGTTGAACTCGTCAACCGAGCCCTTCGAGTAGTTGATGATGGGATCGGGCGACGTTGCGCTCGCAGGGTCGACGATGTTGATGGGCGTTTGCGACGTTTTGTCGCACGCGGCGTAGGCAGGCGAGAGGGTGCCCCACTTCGCGGGGCCGGTGTCGCCCTTATATGACCACGCCACTGACGCCTCCTCGACATTCGAGGCGTTCCTGGCAGTGCTGGAGGTGCTGCTGGAATCGCCGCAGGCGGCGAGGGTGGTGACGAGGCCGGCGGCGACAAGCGGCACGGCGATCCATTTCATACGTGACATCGTGACCTCAGGTGCTTGGGGAGCGGAGTGCCGGAGAATCTACAGTCACTCCGGTTCCGCGGCAAGACGTCCCAGGCCTGTTTCAGGGCACCGACGCTCGGGGTGGCTGCCCCTCGTGCGGTGCTCAGATGCCTTCAAGGGCCGTGATGCGCCCGGACGTGATGGCCTCCTGCATCAGGGCATGGTCGTTCACCGTCCGCACCGCGTCGTCCTTGGCGAATGACGGGATATGGTCTAACGGCCCTCGTACTTCGCGCGCCGTTCTTGCGTGGATCGCGTGTACGTTTGCTAGGTCATGACCGCATCGACCGGAGGTTCGCAATGCCACCCCTCGCCCACCGCATCATCGGCGTCTCGGCTGCGCTTCTCGCGCTTGGGGCCGTCGTCGTGCCGACGGCATCGGCCGTCACCCCAACGGATGCCTTCAAGTACGGCTACGCAGCGTTCACCAAGTACAAGACCTGCATGGCGAACATTGATGTCGGCCAGCCGTGCCTGGCATCCGACTCGAACAACATCCGGGAGATCCTGAAGGACGTCAAGGCCCTCCGTGCAGAGATCGCCGTCAATCACAGGGCGGTGACCACGCAGATGACGCTGCTGCAGAGGACGCTCGATACCAAGGTGCGGAACGACTACGTCACGCTGCTCAACCCCGTGACGCTCAACGTGCCGGATGCGCTGCGGGCCTGGCAGGGTATGGCCGACTGCGCGGACGCGCGCATCGCCAAGAAAGCCACATGCATCGGGCAGAACGAGCAGGCCGTGCCTGCGGCGCAGGGCGTGAATGACTGGCAGGCCGCCCTCGTCTACCGCGCAAGCCTCATGAGCAACGACATCCGGTCAACGGTTGCGGTCTACACGGGCACCGACCTGGCCGGCCCCGAAAGCGGCCTCATCGCGTCGGACTGGCTGATGAACAAGCGCGTGCAGGACAGCGACGCGGGTACCACCGACGCGGCCGTTACGGGTGCGTTCAAGGCGCCTGTGGTGACCGCGGGTCTGGGGAACGCCACGACAAAGTTCGCTGTGACCTACGACGACTATCTCGACTCGTACGGCATGATCAAGCCCTTCGTGGCCGGGCTCACCGGGAACGACGTGATGGCCAGGGAGCAGGAGCGTGACGTGCTGAGTGTGGTCCACGGCACCGACCCCTATTCGGCGGCCTCGCGTACGAAGGAGTTCACGCTCCCTCACCTCGAGGCTCGGCAGATCGCCTACGTCAGTAAGGCCGATGGCAAGGCCTACGTGGTGTCGGCGACCCACCTGAGTAACAAGGGTTACCTGCTCACGCCGCAGACGATGTTCGACCTCGGCACCGTGATCAACGCCTACGGCAAGAGCAGCACGTTCATGCAGAAACGCCCCGCGGCCTTCCCGTCGGGTTCCGGGCACTGGTACCCGGTGCACGTTGCCGTGCACAGCGTGAAGGTGTGCCCGCGCACCGAGACGTGGTGCCCGTCGACCAACCGTGAGTTCACCGTGAAGCAGTTGGGGCGCAGCAGCAAGGAGTCGATCACCGCTTCAATGCATCTCACCAACGCGCGTCCCGCCTGGGACAAGCAGTACGAGAGGTCGGTGTACGGAACGAATAACGTCGACTTCAAGACCGATTTCGCGCACTTCGTCACCGGCCCCGCCACGTTCGACTGGAAAGTGGCCTCATACCAGCCCTCGAGACTCGGCATCACCTACAAGGTGGGGCCGGGCGCCTGGGTGATCGAGCCGCGGGTCCAACCTGGAACGTTGATGCGGCTGGGGTCGGTGCCGCCGATGATGGGCTGACCGGTCATATGGCGTCGCACCCCGGGGTACCCGCGGTGCGACCCTGCGATTACGTCGTGGTGACGGTCTCCTGGCAGTTGTTGACCGGCAACACCGGGCGCCCTTCTCAGATCCCCTCGATGGCGGTGATGCGCCCCGAGGTGATGGCCTCCTGCAGAAGCGCGTGATCGGCCACCGTCTGCACGGCGTAGTCCGCGGCGAACGCCACGATGGCGTCGTCGAACTGCGGGCCACTGCCGAGGTAGCCGCTGATCATCGCCGGGTCGCCGCTCCGCGCGTGGGAACGCGCGAGCGTGCCGCCACACAGCCCTGCGTAGGCAGCGAGCACCTCAGGGGCCATGCGGCCGACGTCTGCTGAGCCCTTCATGTCACGCAGCTGGCGCACGTAGTACTGACGGCGCGAGCCCATCACCCCTGAGTACCACCCCAGGAACATGTCGCTGGCGGCCTGCATGAGCCGCTGGCCCTCCACCACGCGCTGCCCGTGATGGCCGAAAGGGCTGGCTCCGGCGTACGGCGCCAGCACGGAGGCCCGGGCCTCCTTCATCTGGAGGAAGAGCGGGTCCTGATCATCGCGCCCAAGAAAGAGCGCGATGCGGGCATCGAGGCCAACCGACCCCACGCCCACGACCTTTCGTGCGGCATCCACCAAGTGGTAGCGGTTGAACACCTCAAGGCGATCGCCCAGCAGGGTTGCGCGGTACTGGCTGAGGACCAGGGGAATGACCTTGGCCATGTCGCGGCTGTCGGGCGGGTGGTCCACGAGCGGCGGCTGGTCGGCAATCTGTACCTGACCGTTCTGCGTGACGGTCGTGAGCTTCTGAAGTGCTTGAAGGTTGTCCTTGCTCCGCGTCTTGACGATGCCCTTCTCGAAGCGGCGCCTCGCCTTCTCGGTGGGCAGGAACTGCTCCAGCTCGGTCACGTTCACGCGGGCGTAGTGGATGCCGAGAAAGGTCATGTCCGCCAGTTCGGCCATGACCGACCGGTAGGCGGTGGCGCAATTGGTGGTGGCCACTGCGGCCTGCGCAGGGGTGAAGCCATTATCGATGGCCGCCACGTACACGCTTGCCGCCAGACGCTTGACGTCCCACTCAAATGGCGCCTCAAGCGTTTCGTCGAAGTCGTTGACGTCGAACACCAGGTTGCGCTCGGGCGTGGCGTAGGCGCCGAAGTTGAGCAGGTGGGCGTCGCCGCAGCACTGCACGCGGATACCACTGCTGGGGGTCTTGGACAGGTCGCGCGCCATCACGGCGGCGGCGCCCCGCAGGAATGTGAAGGGGGAGACCGCCATGCGACCGTGGCGGATGGGCACGAGTTCGGGGATGCGCACCTTGTCCTGCGCCACAAGCTGGGCCACGGGATCGGGCCGGCGTGGCGGCGCGTTCCATCCGGCCTGTGACGACCGCGGAACGATCTTGCGCAGTGCGCGGCCAGCCTGACTGCGCTCGGCCTGCGTGGGCGGGGTGAGTGCGTTCTCGTTCATAGGCGAACGCTACCCCCACCCCGGTCGCCCGGGGTGGGGGTAAGGCGCGTTCTGAAGGATCAGACCCCGTCGATGATGGCCTGGCGTGCCGGGGAGTCCGGCTTCACCAGCTCGGCGACCTGCGCGGCGTTGATGTCGGCCACGATGATGTCGCCCACCTCGTCGTAATTCGACGAGAAGAGACCGCGACGCGTGAGGGCCTCGGCGGCCGCACGGTTGTCGTCGGTGGGCGTGAGGTAGTGGATCGCCTCTGCCTTGTAGCGGTGAATCAGGAACAGGTGCATGAGCGTCATGAGGCGCTTACGACGCAGGTTGAGGTCGAAGGTGTTCTGGTCGCGCACGGAAAGGAACGTGCGGCCGGAGCGGTCCTCCATCTCGCTGAACACGATGTTGGCCAGCTTGTCCCCACCGGGGCTGAAGATGGCCAGCTCGAGGATCTGCGAACCCGGGGTGTGCGGGCGAAGCTGCACACGCAGGTCGTCGGTGATGCCGTGGTGCGCGCGCCACGGCGCCAGCCACTCGGTGAGCACCTTCGGCGGAACCTCCGTCTGCACCAGATGCTGGTGCTGCGTTGATCCCGAACCCATGGCCTTGGTGGTGGCCGTCTGACCCGACAGCGACGCCAGCGCCGCGTCGGACCGGGGCCCGCCGACCAGGGTCTGCGGGGTGCGGTACGGCGACTCCAGCAGGCGGAATCGGCGCTGCAGGCGCGCCAGCGCGAGCATGCCGTCCTCGCGAAGTGACTGCGAGAACTCCTCTGCGGCCAGACCGTCGATCTGGTGGCCACCGTAGGTGATGAAGTTGAAGACGAAGCCCAGCTTGCCGATCTCGGCAGGGAAGGCGCGCATGGCGTCGTCATCCATGCCGGTGGTGTCCCAGTTGAATGAGGGCGACAGGTTGTACGCCATCATCTGATTGGGGAACACCGCGTGGATGGCGTCGGCGAACTGCTTGGCATCGGCCAAGTCGGCCGTCTTGGTCTCCATCCAGAGGATGTCGGCAAACGGTGCAACGGCCAGCGACTTGGCCACCGCATACGGGATACCGCCGCGGATCTGGAAGTAGCCCTCCGGGGTCTTGGCCCGGTCGGCACTCCAACTGACCTCAACGCCCATATCGCGAGCCTTCTCGCGGATCTCATACCAACCGGCACGGTGCGAGAAGGTGTTCCACTCATCAACGCTCATGCCCAGATCCGCACCTTCGTCAAGGCGGAACTGGATGGCCTCGGCCACGGCCTCGGCGAGGGTGGACAGGTTTGCTTCCGTCTCCCATGCGGCCAGGAAGATGTCGCCCGCTGCGTCGAGGGTGTTCTCGGGCAATGCGGTCGGGTCGGCCAGATGCGCCTTGGCGATCTCCGCCACCTTCGCGGCAACACCGGAGCCTGCGAGCCATGCATCGGCCTCGGCCTCCTCGGGTGCGGACACGGCGTAGAGCAGATGACCGTTGAGCTCTTCGATTCCGGCGTTGTGCAGCTGTCGGATGACCGCCAGGTACGACGCGCGGTAGGCGGGAACGGCGGTGCCGTTGACACCCAGAATGAAGGGCTGATCGCGCTCGTCGCCACAGCCATCAAGCAGGTTGGCTGCCTCGGCGTCGGTGCGGCACACGATGATTCCGGGCACGTCCATCGCGTCGAGCTGGAAGCGGGCCGCGGAGGCGCGCTTGATCTGCTCATCGGATGGCACGAGCACCTTGCCGCCCTGGTGGCCGCACTTCTTGGCACCTGGCTTCTGGTCCTCGATGTGGTACCCCGGCACGCCGACTTCGACGAAGCGGCGGATGAGGTTGCGCACGTGGGCATCGCCACCGTGGCCGGTGTCGGCGTCGGCGATGATGAAGGGGCGGTAGTCCACCTCGGGAGTGGCGGCGCGCTCGTCCTCGCTCATGTGGGCGCGGTGGTACTGCTGGTTGCGGTCGGCCGTGAGCAGGGCGCGCACGATGGACGCTGCCTCGTCGGGCACCTGGCTCAGCGGGTACGACGCCAGATCGGGGCCCGGGTCCTCGTTGATGGAGCCCTTGGCCGATGTGGCCCAGCCACCGAGGTAGATGCCCTCGATGCCGGCGCGCTTCTGCGCGACAGCCTGGCCAGGTGAGTACGGGCCATAGGTGGTGATGGACTTGCGCTCAGCGAACAGCTCACGCAGGCGGGCGTAGAAGCCCTCGGCGGCCTCTCGGGCGACGGTGTAGTCCTGGCCTACGGTGCCCTTCTGTTCCGCCACCATGCGTGGCGAGTAGAGGCGAGTGATCTCCGCGAAGCGCGGAGACTCCATGTACTCCCGGGTCTGCTTGACCTGGGCGTCGAATGCCGACATGAACCTTCCCTTGGTGGACTGCTGGACCGGGCATTCTAAGCAGTGCCCGGCCACATGTCGCCCGGTCCGGCGGGTTCCACCCCACATGGGGGGGACAAGGGTCACCTGTCCTATGGCCCCCGGTACTGTGCGCGGCGTGATCGACCTCCCGCTCCACGACCTCCGCACGGCTGCCGGTATCGGTGTGGCGGGCAATTTCGCCGGCCATCTTGAGCAGGCTGGCGAGGCCGCCGACTTCGTCAACGTTGTGGCCGAGTCCGCCGTTGCCCCCAAGGGGATCTTCCCGTGGCATATCCCTGGCCGTGAGGGGTACCTGGGAACCTTCCCGCTCAGCACCGACACCATCACCTGGCCGGTGCGCGACCACGAGGTTGACCTGCAGATCGAACCGGAGGTGGGCGCCATCTGCCGCCTCACCTACGACGCCCACGGCACCGTCACCGCCATCACGCCCGAGGCGGTCGCAGCGTTCAACGACTGTTCGATCCGCGTGGCCGGCGCCTCCAAGATCAGTCAGAAGAAGAACTGGGCCCCGGCATCAAAGGGGCTCGCAGCCCGTGGGTTCGCCGTGAGCGACCTCGATCCGACAGGCGGTCTGGCCACCCTGCGCATCGCCTGCTTCATGCGGCGCGATGGCCAGGTGCACGAGTACGGCATCGACAGCCCGGCGCGCGGGTACTCATATGCGGGCACCACGCTCATCAACTGGATCATCGAGCGCCTGGCAAATCAGCAGGGCTCGCCCGATACCCCGCTTGAGCCAGTGGGCCAGTACCTGCGTGACGCCGGCCGCCCCGAGCGCGCGGTGTTCGGCATCGGTGCCACCCGGTACACCGACTTCGGCGAGTCGAACTACCTGCAGCCCGGCGACGAGAGCATCGTCGTCGTGTACGACGATCGAACCAGCACGGCGGCGGACGTGCGTGCGGCTGCTGGGGCCGGGAGCGAGTTGTCGCTGCCCGAGGCCTCGGTGCTTGTGCAGCCGGTCCGGGCGTAGTTTCACGCGCCCGGGGCGGATTCGCCGTGGGGGCTCGTGCCGGTACCCGCGGCGACGATTGTGATTGGTGCGATCGCGTCTGACATCGGTCTGGCGGCGGACTCGCTGTCAGATTCCGGCCCGCAGCCGGTGCAGCAGGACGGCGCGTCAGGTTCCCGTGCCGGGCGGTAATGGATTCGGTGGGAGTAGCGTAAATCAGGTATGCGTCGTTTCCCCTCCAGCCCCCGGTCTGGACGGCGAGGATTTTTCCCCCTCGTCGCTGTGCTCGCGGGCCTCATCCTGATCGCCTCGGTCGTCGGCCTTGTGGTTGGGCTGCGCTCGGACTCTGGCCCGGGCGAGCAGGAGGCAGCCGCCCCTGCTCACGCGAAGGAAGCGGATTCCGAATCGGAGAAGGAACGCGATGCCGGGGAGCACGAGGGTGAGCCTGCGGCCGAGAGCGAGGAGGGCGGCGAGCGCGTGAGCGCAGCAGCTGAGCTGGCGGCGCAGAACGCCTACCCGAAGGCGTACGCCACCGCACGCGCCGGGCTCAAATCACGTGCGGCGACTCTGGCCTTACCGCAGCGCCTCACCACAAGCGACTTCCGGGCACAGGTATCGGACACTGCAGCACGCGCGCAAGCCGGCACGCCGTGGAATCTCGTGGGTCCTGTTGGTGTGAGCGCTGGCGCTATTGGATATCCCACCGCACCGGTCGTGTCGGGTCGCGTGACGGCGCTGGTTGTCGACCCGCAATGTGGAGTGAGCGGCCACGGATGCCGAATGTGGATGGGGGCGGCCGGCGGTGGTGTGTGGCGCACTCCCGACGCAACCGTGGCCGATCCGCAGTGGGCGCCGGTGTCGGGGGATATCCCGAGCACTGCGATCGGGAGCCTGGCCCTCGACCCCAATGACACCACGGGAAATACCATCTACGCGGGAACAGGCGAACCCAACGGGAGCGATTCCGAGGCCGGCGTGGGCCTTTACAAGTCAACTGATGCCGGCGACCACTGGTCACTTGTGTCCGGTTCGCGGGCGTACGCGATGGGCCGGTCAATTGGTTCGATTGCGATTTCACCGGTGGACCCCGACGTCGTCATCATGGGAACGGGGAGCGGCAAGCAGGGCGGGGGTGTCGTGTCGGGTGGCGACGAGACGCCGCCAAACGGACCGGCAGTCGGCGTGTATTTGAGCACAAATGGTGGCGGCGCGTTCTCTCGCATCTTTGCCCCGCCGCTGGACAATGGCGCTTCCCAATTGGGCAACATCGTGCAGTTGGCATACGACCCCAGCGACAGTTCAATCCTCTACGCCAGCGTGATGGGTTACGGGGTCATGGCCCTGGGGGCTGAGGGCTGGAGGCAGGTCTACGCGCCGGTTGATCCGGACTACGAGTCACGGCAGGCCTTCACCCTCATCGACCATTCCGGGACCGTCCACATGTACGTGCTGGATGGCGGTCAGCGACAGTTCGGCAAGGTCCAGCGCACCCTTGACGTGCATCAGGTCACGCCATCGTGGACCTTGCTGACGAACAGCACGGTGACGAGCAATCTCTACGGCACGAGCGATCTCTGCGGCGGGCAGTGCACGTACAACGTTTCGATCGCAGGGACGATCAGCGCCACTGGCGGCCACGACGTGGTGTGGGCGGGTGGCCTGATGGCGTACGACGAATTGGTCGGTGGCATGGTGACTGGCCCCGGGCCTCTGAACGGCCTCTCGAATGGCCGCGCAGTGGTGCGCTCAGACAACGCTGAGGCGGCAGCAGCGTCGGTGGAGTGGACCGACATGACCGTGGGTGCCACCACCGGCATCATGGTTGGCAGCCACCCCGACCAGCACGTAATCGCGCTCAACCCATCGAACCCTGATCAGGCGTTCATGGGAAGCGACGGCGGCCTTGTGCGTACCGATGGCGGGTTCAGCGATATGTCGTCCGCGTGTGCCGAGCGCGCGCCCATCAACGCTGATCCCGACCTGTTGGCGCAGTGCCAACAACTCCTCTCGTGGGTACCCACAAAGGTGACCGGCATCAACTCCGGCCTCAGCACCTTGCAGGTTGTGGGCGTTGCCAGCAGCGCGGCGAGCCCGGGCGTACTCATGGCCGGATTCCAGGACAACGGCACGGCCATCAACGGTGGTGGTGCCACGTGGACTGGTGTGGCCGGGGGTGACGGCGGCCAACCGGCATTTGACCTGTCGGGCGCTGATATCGCATATCAGCAGTACTACAGCGGCTCCCTTTTTGTGTCGTACAGCCCCGGTACCCCAGGCAGCTGGCTCCCGATTTCCGGCCCGATGGCGAGGTCCGGGGAACAGAGCCCGTTCTACGCCGCGCTGCTCACCGACCCGGTAACCGAAGGCACTGTGTTTGCTGGGTGGCAGAGCGTGTGGCGGAGTACTGACCGAGGCGGCAACCCGGACGATCTCCCCCAGACCGGTGGCGACTTCGCGCCCATGGGCCCCAAACTCACCGACACCGCGCTGGGTGGTCGCGCCGGTGGTGCCATCTCGGCGCTTGCCCGCACCACCGGCGACACCACCACCATGTGGGCGGCAACGTCGATGGGTCGCGTATTTGTGAGCAAGAACGCCACGGCCCCCGCTGCGTCGGTGACCTTCACGCGCGTCGACGACGACAGCACCGCTATCCCCACACGCTTTCCGAGCGCAATCGAGGTTGACCCCACCGACGTCAACCACGCGTGGGTCTCATACGCGGGCTACAACGCCAACACACCCACCACGCCCGGCCATCTGTTTGAGGTGCGCTTCGACCCGGCCACAGGTACCTCCACGTGGGCCGACCGCTCATACGACCTTGGTGACGTACCCCTTCGCGACATGACCTACGACCCGCTGCTTGGTGACATCTATGCATCGGGCGACTGGGGCATATTGCGCCTGCCGGGCGGTGCGACCTCATGGATGGATGCCGGATCGGCACTTCCGCAGGTGGCGACCTACAACCTGTCGATCGAGCCCGACGCACGGGTGCTCTATGCAGGCACCCATGGCCGCGGTGTGTACACGCTCACCCTGCCCGATCCCGCACCCGGCCCCGCGCCACCGGCACCCATGCCGGCTGCTCCGGCATCCACCCCCGGGGCCACGGCCCTACCGACGCTGTCGGCCCGAGTGCTGCTGCCACCCGGCCGCCGTGTGACGGCAGGCGCAAACGGAACCTTTGTCATCCAGATGGCAGCAACCTCGCAGTCGGGAACGGGAACGATCACCGTCAACGGGGCACTTCAGCCCACCTCTGGCCGTCCCACATCAACACGCCTGGCGCAGGTGAAGTACCGCTTCACCCGCAATCACGCCACGCGCGTGAGTGTGCGCCTGCCCGCCGGCAGCCGCCGGGTGGTAGGCCGCGCGGGCCGCATGAACGTGACGGCGAAGGTGGTGATGCGCAGCACAGTCGGTGAGGCGGCCTCAACCACCGCGCGCATGCTGCTTGTGGCGTCGCCACGGTTGAGGGCGAACTCCCGCTAGACGGCGCCACGCTGCATGGCTGGTACGCCAGTCGTTCGCAGCGGGATGATCTGTGGCGTCGGCGCCCCGGCCATGGTCGGACCGGTGCGGCACGGACTGTGCAGTTCGCACATGATGCTGCGACTGCACTGGTGACGCACCCGCAGTGCAGACGCTGCTGCTCGTGGCATGCGACGAGCACGCGGGGCGCGGGTGACGCTCATAGCGCCCCCCGCGCCCACGCGCGACGTTGCTCTGGTCATGCCGCCCCAGGGGCTACTTGCAGAAGTCGACGTGCTTCAGCGCGCTGGAGAGCTCAGCGCGGATGGCTGCCGGAATCTTCTTGCAGCCCTCGGCCTTGCTCTTCTCATGCGAGTGGCCGAGTACGACCCACTTGCCGCCGTACTTCGCGGCGTATGCCATGCCGATTCCCACACCCGGGATGTCACTGTCGGCGGGATCGGCAGTGGCCCCGGGAATGAACTTGGTCCACCCGACGCCCATGTACTTCTTGTCGATGCTCGAAAGGCGGTGCTTGATGCCCTTGAGCTTGCCGTGCAGGTGCTTGGCGATGGCCGCCTCAGCAGCAGCCTTCTCCTTGGCCGATGGCGCGGTTGCGCCCTGCGCGGTGGAGAGGGGAATGGCCACGGTGGCGGCCACCAAAGAGAGTGCGATCAGTCGACGCATGGTTGTCCAGTCGTTCGTCGGGACCCCTTGGGGGGGCGGTATGCCGCACCGTAACTGGAAACCGCTCGCCGGCACGACCCGGTCGTTTCGCGACGAATGCCCCGTGTGCTGACTCATAAGCCCAGCGCGTGCCGAGCATAAGGTATCCTCGGCCGCTCGCCGCGCCCCCGGGTGCGCCTGTGGTACGACGAGTGATCAATGCCCACGACGAAGCCGCTCCCATTCACACCCGCCGAGGCGGAGACCATGACCGCCGACGATCTCGTCGCCGCGGCCATCGCTGCGTTCCACCCCGGCATCGCTCTGGCCTGCTCTTTTCAGCAGGAGGAAGCCGTGCTGCTGGACATGGTGTGTGCGGCGCGCCCCGATGTCCGGGTGTTCGCGCTCGACACGGGGTTTCTCTTCCCTGAGACGTACGAGACGTGGAAGGCCTACGAGGACCGGTACGGCATCACCATCGAGGCCTTCCGGGGGCCGAGCCCCGAGGAGCAGGCTGCCGAGTTCGGCGACCGCCTGTGGGAGCGCGACCCCAACGCCTGCTGCGCCATTCGCAAGGTTGAGCCGCTCGGCCGCGCCCTCGGTTCGCTTGACGCGTGGATCACCGGCCTGCGCCGCGACCAGGCCCCCACCCGGGCGGGCACGCCCAAGGTCGAGTTCGACGAGGCCCGGGGCAATTGGAAGTTCAGCCCCCTTGCCGACTGGACGGTTGAGGATGTGTGGGCGCGCATTGACGAGCGGGGGCTCATCGTGAACCCATTGCATCAGCAGGGGTACGCGTCGATTGGCTGCACGTACTGCACGGCGCCTGGGACTGGCCGCGAGGGGCGCTGGGCAAGTCTCGACAAGACCGAGTGCGGCCTCCACCCGGGAGAAGGTTCCGCCACGTGAGCACGAGCGCTGAGATCACCGCACTGGATGTGCTGGAGGCAGAGGCCGTGCACGTCATCCGTGAGTGCGCCGCAGAGTGTCAGCGCCCCGTGCTGCTCTTCAGCGGGGGCAAGGACTCCATCGTGCTGGCGCACCTGGCCGTCAAGGCCTTCGCGCCCGCGGGGTTGCCATTCCCACTCATGCACGTGGACACCGGGCACAACTTCCCGGAGGTTGTGGAGTACCGGGATTGGTTTGCCAACGAGATCGATGAGCGCCTGATCGTGGCGAGCGTTGAGGATTCCATCGCCGCCGGGCGTGTGCAGGACGAGACCGGTCCGCGCGCCAGCCGCAATCGTTTGCAGACCACCACGCTGCTTGACGCCATTGCCGAGCACCAGTTCGACGCCTGCTTTGGTGGCGCACGCCGTGATGAGGAGCGCGCCCGCGCCAAGGAGCGGTTCTTCAGCCACCGCGACATGTTTGGCCAGTGGGACCCACGCAACCAGCGCCCCGAGCCGTGGTCGATCTACAACACCAAGTTGCGAAAGGGCGAGCACTTCAGGGTGTTCCCCATCAGCAACTGGACCGAAGTGGATGTGTGGACCTACATCGAGCGCGAGGGCCTGTCGCTGCCATCCATCTACTTCGCACATGAGCGCGAGGTGTTTCTGCGCGACGGCCTGTTTATGGCTGCGCACGAGGTGGTGGAGCGTCTTCCCGGTGAGGAGATCTTCACCGAGGTCGTGCGCTTTCGCACCGTGGGCGACATGACGTGCACGGGGGCCCTGAAGAGCACGGCATCCACGGTGGATGAGGTGTTGGTTGAGACCCGCGCGAGCGACGTGAGCGAGCGCGGTGCGTCGCGCGCCGACGACCGCACCAGTGAGGCGGCGATGGAAGACCGAAAGCGCGGGGGGTACTTCTGATGCCGCGCGAGACACCCATGCTGCACGCGGTGGCCGTGGGATCGGTGGACGACGGCAAGTCCACCCTCATCGGCCGCCTGCTGTACGAGACCGGCAACCTCACCGCCGACGAGATCGCGCATGTTGAGGAGGCCAGTCGCAAGCGGGGGCGCAAGGGTATTGACCTGGCGCTGCTCACCGACGGCCTGCGCGCCGAGCGTGAGCAGGGCATCACCATCGACGTGGCCTACCGATCGTTCGACGCTCAGGGGCGGCGGATTCTGCTGGGCGACGCCCCGGGGCACGAGCAGTACACACGCAACATGGTGACCGCCGCGGCCGGTGCCGACGTGGCCATCCTGCTGGTGGATGCCAAGAACGGCATCACCTCGCAAACGCGCCGCCACCTGGCCATCTGCGCAATGCTCGGCGTAAAGGACGTCATCGCCTGCGTCAACAAGATCGACCTGGTGGATTACGACAAGGGCCGCTTTGACGAGATCGCCGATGAGGTGGTGGCCGCCGCCGCATCGGTGAATGGTCCCCGCGTCACACCCATCCCGCTCTCTGCGCTTGAGGGCGCCAACCTCATTGAGCGGTCTGAGCGCACGCCGTGGTACTCGGGGCCCACGGTGCTGGACGCGCTGCACGACATCGATCCACCTATTGCCGAGGGTGGCTTTCGTATGCAGGTGCAGTGGGTGACGCGCTACGACGAAGGCGGCGCAGACGTGCGCGCGCTGGCGGGCCGCATCTCGTCGGGCACCGTGCACGTCGGAGATGAGGTGGTGGCGCTGCCGTCGGGCGCAACCTCCACCATCGCGCGCATCGACGTGCTGGGCGAGAACCGCGACCTGGCCTCGGCTCCCCTCAGTGTGGCCCTGCACCTGTCCACCGACGTTGACGTATCGCGAGGTGACGTCATCGCCCCAGCCGCCGATCGGCCCGTTGTGGCAACGCGGGTGAAGGCCACCATCGCATGGCTCGACGAGAACCCGCTCACCACGCCCGCGCGCCTTGAGGTGCGCCAGAGCTCGCGCCTGGTGCCGGCCATCGTGGAGACGCTGCACGAGCGACTGCAGCTGGACACCATGGAGCACGAGCCGGCTGACGCACTTGAGGTGAACGACCTCGGTATCGCCACGATCCTGCTGGCGCAGCCGCTGGTGGTCGAGCCCTACGCCGAGAACCGTGAGATGGGGGCGATGGTGCTGGTGGACCCATCCACCAACCGCACCGTCGCGGCCGTGATGGTCACTGAGGTTCTGCCCGACTGACGTCGGTGGGGCTGCTGCCGGATGAGGCGCTGGCGATCGTCGGGTACTCACCCTGCCGGCGGCGCCCCCAACGCATGAGGGCTCCCCGCCGCAACGAAGTTGACGCGCTACGCGTCGAGCTGGGCGATGAGCGCCTGCACGCGGCGCTCGATGTCGTTACGCGTGGCGCGTAGTGAGTCGAGGTCCTGCCCCTCCGGGTCGGGCAGGTCCCAGTCGATGTAGCGCTTGCCCGGGATGAATGGGCAGGTATCGCCGCAACCCATGGTCACCACCACGTCCGCCGCGCCTGCCAGGTCGTCATTCAGCCGCTGCGGCCGCCGATCACTCAGATCGATGCCGATCTCGTCCATCACTGCGATGACCGGTGGATGCACGCTGCCG